>JAISCP010000001.1 GCA_031265495.1 Heliobacteriaceae bacterium
CGTCATTGCGAGGAGGGCGTAAGCCCGACGCGGCAATCCAGTAAATTCAACGTTTTTGACTGGATTGCTTCGTCCTCATTACATTCGTCCTCGCAATGACAAAGCAATAAAAAGTTAACCCTCCCCCATACGGGGGAGGGTTAGGGGGCAAACAAATCACAAAACCGCCACCTTACCCCAACCCTGTAAGGAGAGGGAGTACTTGCGTAAATTCCAACCATGCGTAAGGGGACTATTCCAAAAAAGAAAGGTGCAATAACTTTTTTTTTCAGTTATTACACCTTTACTATAACAGTTACCGGGCTGAAACGTACTTCCCTGGGGTAACCGTTTGCACTGCGCCGGTTGTGTGTACGCCCGAAAATATCACGGATGATTCGGCCTGCAGAGCAAAGCTTTTATTTAACAGTTAATCTTTTAGGTTCTTTCGTATGCGGATTTTGTTTCGGTACGGTGATTGTCAGCACACCGTCTTTGTAATCGGCTTCCGCATCTTCTGTTTTCACAGGCTGGTCAAAAGAGATTGTGCGCATATATTTACCGTATCTGAATTCACTTGTGTGGTAGCGTTCATTTTTTTCTTTCTGTTCTTTCTCCTCGCGCTCCTCGTGAATTTCAGCCGCAATCGTCATAAAATCATTATCTAATTCAACAACAATATTATCCTTCTTAATTCCCGGGAGCTGCACTTTTACTTTGTAGTTCTTGTCATTTTGTTTAACTTCGACAGCCGGGCGCCAGGTGGATATTTTTTTTATATTCAGCGGGTTAGCCAGCGAGTGCGAAGAAAAAGCATCACGCAGAAAATTATTCAGTTCCTGATGAATGCTGTCAAAGTATAATTCCGGTTCACGTATCATTAATTCATTTTTCATCTTTTCCATTCCTTTCAGTTTTTGTATTGCCAGATTTCTACATTGTCTGCTGTTTTTACAATAAGCTTTTTTCCGGCTGATTTCATTGCCTGAAAGTCTTAAATAATAAACAGGCGGTTATAAACTTTAGAGTAATAGATAAAATCCGGCGGATAGTAAATAGTTAACAAAGCCGGAGAAACAAAAATGACCTTAAAAATGATTCTGTTTGACTTCCGTAAACCGGAAGAAGATTTTTTCAAAAAACACAAACCCGAGAACTTTGATATAGCTTTCTATAAAAAAAGTCTTAACGCACAAACTATAAGAGAAATTCCTCAAGAAATTAAGGATAACGCATCCGTTATAAGCGTTTTTATTGATTCGGAAATTACTAAAGAAATTATTAACGGGTTTAAAAATCTGAGACTTATAACAACGCGTTCAACCGGAGTTAATCATATTAACCTGAGGGCCTGCCGGAAAAAAAACGTTGCGGTAATTAATGTGGAAAATTACGGCTCAACGAGCGTTGTGCAATATACAGCAGGTTTAATGATCGCACTCGTAAGAAATATTATTCCGGCAAGCCAGTCTGTTGCCAATCCCTCAAAATGCGCGGAATTCACAGGCAGGGATTTGACAAAGCTGACCATAGGCATTGTCGGAACAGGAGCGACCGGAGGCGCAATGGCAAAGCTGTGTACAGCTTTCGGCATGGATGTACTCGCATTTGACGTAATCGAAAAAAAAGAATTGGAACTTAAATACACCGATATGGCAACTCTTATTAAAAATTCCGATATTATAACGCTTCACCTGCCTTACACCGGTGATAATTTTCACATGTTTTCGCAAAGAGAATTTGAAATGATGAAGAAAGGTTCTTATTTTATTAACACTTCACGCGGTGAATTAATTAAAACAAAAGATTTATACAAAGCTCTTAAAAACGGGCATTTGGCAGGTGCGGCGCTTGATGTTCTGACCTGTGAAAGTTACAGCTTTAAATGCAATAAGCTTGCGGAAAACGCACAAACTTCGTCATCAAGCTGTATTGAAGAAGCGGAGATTGTTAAGAAGATGATAAAACTGCCGAACGTTGTAATAACTCCGCACATAGCTTATGAAACACAGGATTCCATAGATTATATTCTTGAGCAGACCATTGCCGGGATAAAAGATTTCATCGCCGGCGGAAACGAACACAGAGTTGTTTAGTTAATAGTTGAAAGGTTGAAGGGTTGAACGGTTGAAAGGCTGGGCTACCCTCCCCTTGAGGGAGGGTCGAAATTCCTTGCAGGAATTTCGGGGTGGGGTAGTTAGAGGTATGGAAACAAGTTCAGGATGACAGGGGGCGCTATGACGCGGCAATCCGGTAGTATCAACGTTTTTGACCGGATTTTCCGACAATGCGGTTAAACATACTCCGCCTGTATTCTTTTTTAACATTTTGTCCATGCAGCCATCTTGGCATATAATAAAGTTATGAAAACAGGATTTATACCGATAGACGACCGTCCGGTCTGTTATACTCTGCCGCAGCGGATTGCGGCGGTTAACAAAAATATTGAACTTTTTTTACCGGAGCGCGAATGGCTGGGCAATCTGACCAAATCCGCTGATATTGAGAAAATTCTTGAATGGCTTGCCGGTTTGCCGGAATTGGATTCTATAATTATTTCGCTCGATACTGCGGCTTACGGCGGCTTAATCCCTTCGCGCCGCTGTGAAGACAGTTTTGAAGAAATTTACGCAAGGCTGGAAAAGTTAAAACAAATTCTGAAAGAAAAAAATGCGGAAATTTATGCATTCTCAAGTATAATGCGTATTTCCGACAATAATATTAACGAAGAAGAAAAAGGGTACTGGGCGCAGTGGGGTAAAAAGATTTTTGAATACTCCTATAAAGAGGGAAGAGGGAAGAGGGAACAGGAAAGAGGAGATATTCCGCAGGAAATCCTTGAAGACTATCTTGGTACGCGCAAAAGGAATTTTGAAATAAACAAAATCTATCTTGAATGGCAAAAAGAAGGACTTTTTAACACTCTCGTCTATTCAAAAGATGATTGTGCGCCGTTCGGCTTTAACGTTCGGGAAGCGCGGGAGCTTGAAGCTCTGGGGGGGGCTGTCAAAACCGGCGCGGATGAAATCCCGTTGGCTCTGCTTGCGCGCGCCTGTACGCACTTTGAGGGGATGAGTATCAAAATAGCGCCAATCTTTCTGGAGCCGGACCAAAAACATTTAATCTCAAATTACGAGGACATATCAATTGAACAATCCGTCAAAGGACAGATAGAACTTGCCGGCTGCGAAGTTTGCGAGCCTGTTGAAGCGGATTTATTACTGTATGTGAACAACTTCACAGGCCGGCAGGGTGAAATTGTCATGGGTGTTTCTACGGCGCCGTTTGCGGGCGGATGGCAAACTCCTGATAAGCCTTACATGATTGCGGATGTACGCTTTGCAAATGGCGCCGATAATGCTTTTATCGAAAAACTTTTCACAGCCGGACTCGGAGATAAATTTTACGGCTATGCGGCCTGGAACACTTCCGCTAATACTCTCGGAAGCCTGATTTGCGCTGCCGCCGTTAAATTCTGCGCACTCAATTTTGAACCGGACTTAAAACTTTATGACAACAAATCATTTAAACGCCTGCAATTAGTCCGTTTTCTTGACGACTGGGCTTATCAGGCAAATGTCCGACAAAACGGCAAATCCGGGCTTTCCGATATTTCAAACCTGCTGGCGTCTGATTATGAGCCGCGTGTATTTAAAGCGCTGGATATTTATGAAAAAATAAGCTATAATTTTCCTTGGAACCGGCTTTTTGAAATCGAGGTAAAAATTGAACCTGTTTGAAATTATACTGCTGGCAATAGCGCTGGGCATTGACTGTTTTGTGGCTGCTTTTTCACATGGCATAATCTTCGAGAAAAACCGGATTAAAAATTCCGTTATGCTTGCCATGACTATGGGATTATTTCAGGGTTTAATGCCCGTCTTCGGCTGCGGCGGCGCGGCGGTATTGTATAAGTATATTAATAATTTCAGCCATTGGCTTGTTTTTGCAATATTTTTTCTGCTGGGCTTGAAGTTCATCTTTGAGGCTTTCCTGCAAAAAGAGCACGGAATATCCTGCATAGATTTCAAATGTCTAATAGGCATGGGAATCGCAACCAGTATTGACGCATTCGCGGCCGGCGTAAGCATAGGGCTTAGCAACCGGGCAATATTAATTCCTGCAATTATAATAGGATTTGTATCATTTATTATGTCACTGTGCGGGTTTTGGTCGGGAAACTGTTTAAGAAAATTCCCTTCACGGCATTTGGAGATATTAGGCGGCTTAATTTTAATCGGGCTTGCGGTAAAGTCCCTTTATCAATAAAACTGTACATGTAAAATCTGCCTCTTTTATAGTATATTTTTATAATGAATAAGAAAACAAAAGAGATTATCAGAGCCCCGATTGTAGAAGCCTTAAAAAATGCCTGCGAAAACCCTACTTATCAGTTTCATATTCCCGGACACACGAAAGGCGGATGTGTTTTGCCGGAATTTAGAGCGCTTATCGGCAATAAAGCGCTTTGTGTTGATACAACGGATGAATTTGATAATCTCGGTACGCTTCACCCGGCGACAGGTCCTGTTAAAGAGGCTCAGGAACTTGCGGCAAAGGCTTTCAGAGCGAAACGAACATTTTTCCTGCTGAACGGCTCCACTGCCGGTAACCTTGCATTCGGTATGGGTTTAACCAGACAGGGACAGAAAATTATCACGAACAGAAACTGCCACCGCTCAATTTTAACAGGTTTAATTATTTCCGGCGCGGAACCGCTGTGGCTTACCCCGAACAGACTTGAGGAATGGGGTTTGTGGGGAAGCGTTGACCCTGCAAATCTTGAAGAAATGCTTGAGAACAATGATGATGTCGGGCTGGTCTGGATTACAAACCCGACATACGAGGGCGTAATGTCTGATGTTAAAACCATTGCCGCTGTGTGTAAAAAGTATCAAGTACCTCTGGTTGTGGACGAGGCGCATGCCTGCCTGTGGAATTTCAGTGAAAATTTGCCGACTCCGGCTTTGCAGTTCGGCGCGGACGCGGTTATTCATTCGCTTCACAAAACAGGCGGTTCTATGAGCCAAAGCTCTATGCTGCATATAGCGCATGACTCTCTAATCAGTACGGTTACAGTCGAAAAAGCTCTAAAACTTTTACAGACAACGAGTCCTTCAATGCTTTTGCTGGCAAGCCTTGACGCGGCGCGCGCTAATCTGGAAAGCGTTTCCGGCAGAAAACAAATTGAATGTGCCGTATCCAATGCAAAGTATTTGCGCCGCGAAATCGACAAATTAAAGCATATTCATCATTTGCAGCCTGCTTCGGGTTATGAAACCGACGTTACAAAAGTGTTTATAAAAGCTGACGGGCTTTCAGGCGTGCAGCTTGAATCTATTTTGGAAATCGATTTCGGAATTGAGGTTGAAAGCGCGTCAGATATTGGTTTGCTCATACTTTCAAACATCGGAAATTCCAAAAAAGATATTGAATATCTGGTTAAATGTTTGAAAAAAATTGATAAAAGTCATTACATTGGCATTCATGAGGACAAAAAATTTATGCCTATGCTGGAGCCTGTCATAAAAATGAGTTTACGGGAAGCGTTTTTCTGTGCAAAGGAGACGGTTCCAAAGTCTGAGGCTGTGGGACGGGTTGCTGCGGAAGTAATTGCCGAATGTCCGCCCGGAATCGCGGTGCTGCTGCCCGGAGAGCTTATAACGGAGGAGCATCTGCCGTATTTGGTTGATTACGGCTTTATCGAAGTGGTTGATTAATTAGTTGAAGGGTTGAAAGGTTGAAGGGTTTACAAAGCGAACAGGCAATGAGCCTGCCCTTCTGGGAGAAGGTGGCGCGTAGCGCCGGATGAGGGTTTTATTGTTTTACCCTCTCCATACGGGAGAGGGCGCAAACACTTAGCAAAACCGTAGGTTGAGCTTAGTGTTTGGGGTGAGGGGGCAAACCCTTACAAACAATAAAACCCTCACCCGCCCTGCGGGCACCCTCTCCCAGAGGGAGAGGGTAAAAATAAAGAGATTCTGAAATAAATTCAGCATGACAAAGGTTGATGACTGTTCCCTCTTTCCTATTCACCCCTATTTACTAAACACTATTTACTATTCTTAACAAACTTCCAATTGTAACGAATTGTAAAAATAATTTTAAAACAGTTGCAAAATAACGGATAATGCCTTATAGGATAGGATAGGATAGGATAGGAGCCACTACTGTCAATACTTTCCGCCCTTTTCACTTTACATAAGAGTAAGGAAAAATCACTCGAAAATGTCGGGGAAAATGAAAGGGGAAAAATTATGTCAGTAAAAATCGGAGTAACCATCATGAAGGCTATCATGAGCAAAGGTACAAAATTTAATGTGACACTGGGAAAACAGACTATTAAAGCTGTTCCGGGATTGCAAGATGCACTCAAAGGAGTTAAAAATCCGAGCATCGGATTAAAAGTGGCAGACGCAAAAGGCTTGAAGACTATAGATGTTAGTCTTAAATCAGGTAAAGAGGTTCTAATTAAAAATACAACGGAAATTAACGGAGAACACCCTTTTGTACAAGAGTTACTTGAGAAGATGACGCAAAAAAAGCCGTTGCCGCTTCTCAAAACAGTTGAAAAAGTAAAAATGCAAGATTTAGATTTATTAAGAGCATCCCAAAAAACAAGCTTTGATAGCTTTAAGGATTTAGCCAAAACACAAGACAGCATCAAGACTGTTGAAAATCTATTCAAAAAGGTTTAGCAGCCTCTGCACATATAAAAACGGGACGGTAAATATTCCGCCCCGTTTCTTGTTATTTCATAGACTATTAGTCGAAAACGTAAGATATAATCGCCGCTTCGCGGGCGCGCTTAATAGCTTCAACAACCATTCTCTGGTGTTTCGCGCAGTTACCAGTAATTCTTCGCGGAATAATTTTACCGGCCTCTGTTAAGTATCTTTTTAGCTTAGAGGCATCTTTGTAGTCAATTCCCGTAACTTTATCCGCACAAAGCCCGCAGTTTTTGCGCTTTTTGCTGTCTTCTTTTGTTGGTCTTGCCATTGTATTTCCTTTCAAGTTGATTATTAGAACGGTATTTCATCTTCGCTGATTAACTCATTAGAGAAATCGTCCGATTCAAATTTTACTATTTCTTCCGTGCTGAAATTTGTATTAGCCGGCGCCGCTGCATTTTCTCCCAGTTTTTCAATGGAGTTTGCATCGATTTCGTAAATCCTTTTTTCCGAACCGTCTTCCGTCTTAACTATCGCCGTCTGAAGTCTGCCTTCAACAAGGACACGGTCGCCTTTATTCATTGCGGCTACTATATCATCCAGAGCATTTCTTTTGGAAATTACTCTTACCAGAACTTCTTCTTTTTCGCCGATATTTAAGACGAAATCCGATACGGCAACGTTATTTTGTGTAAACCGCTTTTCCGGCGCTCTGTAAACTGTTCCGGTTACCACCGCTTTTGCCATGCTCATATTACACACACACTTTCTTGGTTGCTTCAAGAAGCATACTTCTTAAAATATTATCATTTAACTTTAACTGTCTTCTAAATTCGGCGATTTTGCCGGCCGGAATACTTAACGTTAAATTTACAAAAAAACCGTCTCTAAACTTGTTTATTTCATAAGCCAGTTTTTTTCTTCCTATTTTATCGGCAGAATTCAATTTACCGCCGAATTCCACGATTAAATCGTTCAGTTTATCTACATGCTTGTCCACCTCTTCGGGGTCTAAGTTCGGCTTAAACACGGTTAGTAATTCATAAACTTTCATTTTCTTCTCCTTTTCATGAAAAATCTTATCATGAAAAACAATTATTACAACAAGTAGTCTGCAGTAAAAACGTATTTTGCAGCGCCTGTCATAAAAATATTCCGGTCAGGATTGTCTTTAGAGCCTTGCCACTCAATGAATACAGCCCCTCCAAGCAAATTAACTTTAACTTTTCCTTCTGTTAAGTTATTTAAAACGCTTGCCGCAACACTTGCACATGCTCCGGTTCCGCAGGCCAGAGTAATTCCGCAGCCGCGTTCAAACACCCGCAGTTCAATTTCGCGCGGTGAAATTATTTTTACAAATTCAACATTGGTTTTTTCAGGGAAGTATTCGTGGTTTTCCAGCGCAGGACCGTATTTTTGGGCAAGCGTAAGGGGGTCTTCTTCCGTAAAGATTACACAGTGGGGATTTCCCATAGAGACCGGAAAAATTTCAAACTCACGGTCAAGGACAGTTACATTTCTTTCACCCCAAAACGGTATTTGTTTATATTCCAGAACAGGTGTTCCCATATTTACTTTGACCAGATTATCGTCCAGAATTTCCGGCTTAATAATTCCGGCTCCGGTTTCTACCGTGAACGACTTTTTGTTAATAATTTTTTTATAATGAATATATTTGGCAAAGCAGCGCATTCCGTTGCCGCACATTTGGGCGGTGGAGCCGTCGGAGTTGTAAAAATACCAGCCAATATCAGCTGTGGTTGATTGGAGTTTAGGAATAATCAGCCCGTCTGCTCCGATACCGAAATGTCTGTCGCAAATTTTCTTTGCGAACTCATCCATTTTCATATTAGCTTTTTCGTATTGGCTGTAATCAACGATTACAAAATCGTTGCCCAGACCTTCCATTTTTGATGCTTTAATTATTTTCATAACAAAATTGTAGCATAAAAAATCAGGGAATAGCTTTTAGTAAATAGTGAATAGTAAACAGGAAAGAGGGAACAGCAAAGGATAGCCCACCTTAACCTCCTTGTCATGCTGAACTTGCACATCCATTGTTCACGAGCTTGCGAGTGATTACAATGGTGGGTGCAGCAAAGCAGCGTTCAACATCTGCCTTCTGTACGGGGAAGTAAAGCTTAAAGGTATTGAATATTTTATCAGTGATCAGAACCTGAAACAATCCTGTCGTTCAGTATAACAGTGGGACGACGACGCGTCAAATTTTGTAAATCAATGTAACAAAAAGAAAACATGCTGAAATCAAATGAAACTATTTTTTTTTATATAAGAGTAACGATATACGAGGAGCCGGCATGGATGGTATTTTAGCAAAATCACACAGCAGAGCTGACAGAACACACAAAACAGAAAAAAACGGTAATCCCGGACAAGTTGAAACGGCAGGTTCGCTTGCTCTGTGGCAGCAGGGACTGTTGATGTCAAATTTATATGATTCGTTCGTAACGAATAACCCCTTCAGCGTTGATTACAGCGCATACGGATTTGATACCGTGGCATATGGCGGGTTTTTAGACGGGTTTATGAGCAGTTTTTCCGGCGCAATGTCCGTACTGGGAGACGGAAGCTTCTCGGACGGCGGATTTAGCGGAGGCGGGTTTGCCTCGTCGGGAGGCGGTTTCTCGGGCGGAGGCGGATTTAGTTCGGTTTGTTAATAAAAATACATTAAAAGGCGGTTCAAAAAACCGTCTTTTTTTAATATAAGAATTATATGAAAAAGAAGTATTATGTTTACATGCTTTTGACTGAGCGCAACACTTTGTACTGCGGTTATACAGATGATGTTGAGAAACGTTTCAGGCAGCATCAGGAAGGCAAAGGCGCCAAATACACACGCGCTAATAAACCTGTTAAAATTGTTTATAAAAAAGAATTTGCCGTTAAAAATGATGCTCAAAAAGAAGAACACCGTATAAAAAGCTTGCCCAGAAAGAAAAAACTCGAGTTAATCATCAGTTAATTTCTTGCATAATCATAATATTAATGTTATAATTTTAATTAAATATACTTAATTAAATGTGGATTAATAACTATGAAAAAAGCTTTCACTCTTGCCGAGGTATTGATAACTCTCGGAATTATCGGTATTGTTGCGGCGCTTACCATGCCCGCTCTAATTTCAAATTATAAAAAACAAGAAACCGGCGTAAGGCTGAAAAAATTTTACAGCTCAATGTCGCAGGCTATAAAATTATCTGAAGCTGACAACGGAGAAATCGAAAATTGGGAGTTTACACAAAATGCAACCAATGAAAATGATACAAAAGAATTTTTCTTGAAATATCTTGCTCCTTATCTAAAATATACAAATATAGAATTAAGGACGGAAGAAGATATAATAGGCTACACAGGAGAAGTGACTCGATATGTGATTTCATTTCTTGACGGAACAACTGCTATGCTGCATTCGGGAGGCTGCTTTGATATGGAATTTGACACGAACGGATATAGGAGAAAACCCAATAGATACGGGTATGATAAATTTGTTATTTTAATCTGCGTACCCCGTAACAACTCTTTCTGCGGGGTAAACAAACATTTTTGTACTTATTTCTTTGCAGAACAACCGACAAGAGAAATTGCTTTAGACAAATGTAAGGAGAGCCGCCTTTATTGCAGCACGCTTTTACTTTATGACAACTGGGAATTCAAAGATGATTATCCGTATAAATTGTAATTTTGCGATTTTTGTCCTGCCGGTGTGCTGACAGGTATTCTCAACCGCAAATTACCTGAACATTGTCAAGGTTTACGGTCCGGCGCGCATGCCACAGGTCATATTGGGTCTGAAGTCTCAGCCAAAAATCCGCGCTGGAATTAAATGCCTTTTCTATCTTTAAAGCCATAGCCGGTGTAACCGCACTTTTACAATTGATAAGGTCATACAGGGTTTTTCGCGAAACACCCAACTTTAACGCCGCCGCTGCGACAGACAACCCTAATTCATCAAAGTATCCGTCTTTTAATATTGCTCCCGGATGTGCAGGATTATACATTTCCATAATTTTATCCTTTCAACATCTTTGCTAATATATAACATCCGTTTTGTGTATTGTCAAGTAACACTATACAAAAATTAACGTAATACGCCTTTTTCCCGAGAGTGGAAACTGCTATTATTTTTGACCGGATTGCTTCGTCCTCGCGCCCCACGTCATCCTGAACTTGTTTCAGGATCTGTCCGCCGATAAAAATATACGATTTCTGTAAAATTTTCTTCTCCGTACAGATTGACAGATGCTGCAATGAAATTGAACCAATAGTATATTTGTCATGTGCCGGATCCTGAAACAAGTTCAGGATGACGTGGCGGCGGAATGACGTGGCAAATTTAGGAATTACGGCAATTGTTGTCTTCTTAAAAAATCATGTAACTAATTACTTGACATGTACAGCAGAAACAATTAATCATTGAAAATTCCGGCAGGAACCTGAATAGGCGCAGGTTCAGGCAGACCTTTTATCAAATTCAATTCCTGCTCTTTTTTTAAGCGTTCTTTTTCTTCTTTTTTCTGTTTAAGCTGAAGTTTCTTTTCGGCAATTTTTTTCTTTCTTTCGCTGACTTTAAGCTCCCGCGCCTGCTTTTTCTCTAATGCTTTTTGCTCCCGGGCATCAATTTTGGCTTTTTCAACAGCGTATTTTTCCGTAATGTCAGCGCCTGAGGTGGAACCTGTTATTTTTTGGCGGGCATTAAAGTATTTTTGTTCTTTGTTAAACTCACTGTCCATTTCTCTGACAGCGGCTCTGTATTCTCTTTTCAGCGCTCTTATTTCTTTTTTCATTGCTCTTTTTCTTTGCTTAGCCTTTTTTTTGTCAAGCTGTTTAATCTTTTTATCCTGAACAGCAAGCACATTTGGCGGAGGAGGCGGAACAACGCCGTCTTCAACTATTTTCAGTCCGTTCATGGCTGCCTCGACAGGCGCAGGCTCAAACGAAACAAGTCTTGACTGCTCTCCTTTTGTATCTATGCTCCAAGTGCCCAGATTTACGGGGTTTCGCCCGGTGTACCCGTAAGCGTTAACAATTATCCTGCCGTTAATATCAAATCCGACCGGATAAACATCCCAGCGCTTATCATCCAGATTAAGCCCTTTATTTTCTCTCCAGTAATAAACAACAGCATCGCGAACTTCTTCAAGCCTGTATGAAGTCTTTGTTTCAAAGTCATAAACTATGGGCACTGACTGCCAAATCCCGTCTGCGGTATTTCCGGTTTTTTCTTTCACAAGCAGTTTTGTACTGTCAGCCGAAAAGTCAATCGGGGTAAGGGTTCGGAAAGTATTATGGTTGTCCTGCGACTTGTCGGTTGATAAAATCGCGTCCGGCAGCTTGTGAACCACATTTGCGCTCATAATCCGGTTTAAGTTTCCCTGTGTTTCGTCAAGGGGGATTACGAATAAGTCGCACGAAACCGACTTGCTTGACGGATAATAGTACACAGCGGGATAAACAAGCATTTTGAAGTCCGGTGAAACAATTCCCTGAACATTCTGCTGCTGGTTTTTGTAAAAAGAAGCTTTTAAAGAAATTTCGGGGGTTCCGGGCGGGTTGTTGTAACGCACAATTTTGTAGGTCGGCTGAGGCACGTAAAGCATATCGGACGGTCTTTCCACTTGCGGAATTTCGATTTTATCCTGCGTATGGTCTTTGGGAACGGATTCCAGCTCATACTGCGCAATAGTCATGTAGCCTTCCGGGCCGCCGTCTTCTACAAGTTTGATTTTATGTTCAAGTTTTTCTTTCTCCGCTTCTTTGTTAACTTTTTTAATATATTTTGCTTCCTGTTTTCCGGTATTCTGCGGAAGGTGCGGGATTCTGTCCCCCCAGTTAATCCATGCGCACAGCGCGGCAAAACACCCCATCAGGAAAGGTATCATACAAGACCTTCTTTCATTGCGGTTGAAATTGCTTTAGCGCGCGTGCTTACGTATAGTTTCTGCAAAATACTGTGTACATGTGTCTTGGTTGTAGAAATAGTAATGACAAGTTTCTCTGAAATCTGCGGGTTTGTAAGACCGTCCACAATTAGCGATAAAACCTCCATTTCGCGCTCGGTTAATCCGTATAAATTTTTGCCTAATTTATAATTAATTTCTCCGCGCTTACAGTTCAAATCGCCGCTGCGTCTTATGTTGGTTAAGACGACTTTAGCGATTGCCGGGTCGAGCCAGCCCGCGCCTTCGCTTACTGCCAGAACAGCCGAAACAGTCTGCTCTGAGGTTGCGCCTTTTGTAATATATCCGTCTGCACCGGCTGAAAAAGAGTCAAAAATATCATCTTCACTTTCGCGTGAAGTATACATTAAAACCTTAATATCCGGGTTTGAAGCTTTAATCTTCTTAGTTGCTTCAATCCCGTCGATTGAGGGCAGACCTATGTCCATAATTACAATATCGGGCATTAATTCAAGTGATTTATCAACACCTTCCTGACCGTCCGCGCACATAGCCGTTATTTCTATTTGAGAATTTCCGCCCAATATCATCGAAAGCCCCATGCGCGCCATATCGTGGTCTTCAACTATTATTACTTTAACCATTTTTATCTCCGTTTCCGGCATTTACGAAACACTGCCTGTCTTGTCTGTTGCTAAAGCACGTCATTGCGAGGAGTAAGCCCGACACGGCAATCCGGTAAATTCAACGTTTTTGACTGGATTGCTTCGTCCTCATTACATTCGTCCTCGCAATGACGAAGCAATAGTATATTAACACTCTCCGCCGGGAGAGAGCGTCAATGCGCTTTAGCTTTGGGGAACAACCTCCGGTTTATCGTCATGCCGCCTTTCTTTTGTTGTTGTTACGTTTGTGAGCAGGAAGGAGAATTCGCTTCCTTTGTTCAGTTTACTTGCCGCCCATATTTTGCCGTTGTGCGCCTCAATAATCTGCCTTGACAAATACAGCCCCAATCCTGTCCCGGTAGAACGCTTACGGGCAGTCCCCTGTGAAAATCTGGTGAATAAGTTCGGAATATCTTCTTTGGGAATTCCGTTGCCGTCGTCAGTTACGGAGAAAATTAAATCCCCGTTTTGGACTTTTGCAAAGATAGTAATTTCACCGCCGAGATTTGTGTAATTCACCGCATTACCGCATAAGTTCGTAATTACACGTTTAATCTCCGCACGGTCTGCGTAAATATCGGTACTTTCCGGCGCTTCCAACTGAAGCTTGAAATTCTGCTTTTTCTTTTCGGCAAGCGGTTTTAATTCGTTATAACACTGTACAGCAAGGTCTTTCAGCGAAAAATTGGTCTTGCACAGGCTCAGCTTGCCGCTCTCAAAACGGTAAACCTCCAAAAGCGCGTTTACAAGCCCGAGAAGGTCTTCATTGCTTTGGAGCATTGTTGACAGGAGAACTTTTTGTTTCTCCTCAAGCGTTCCGATTGAACCTTCAAGGAAATATTTGAGCGTTTGGATTGCCGCCAGCAGAGGCGTCCGTAAATCATGCGTAAGCGTTGCAATAAAATCATCCCGCAGCTTTTCAGTCTCTTTTTGAATACTTACGTTGCGGATGACGCCCACGTATTTGTCATTATCGGAAACAGCCGCAAAATTAACTTCCACCGGAGTGCGGGCATTACTCAAAGTGTTTATTATATAGCAGTCTCTTACCAAAATCTTGGACGCTTCGGAATTTAAGCCGAAAATCCCGCCGTTTTCGTTGTCTGAGGCGTCATTAAAGCCCGGCGCATACGCTATTTCCTGAAATTTCTTCTTCAAAAGCGATTTTCCCGAAAGCCCGGTCAAATTCTCACACGCAGGGTTTGCGCTTTGAATTCTTCCTTTTTTATCAATGGTAATTATAGCGTCCGCGCTGAAATCAACAATTCCGCTGAGTTCCGCCGTGCGCTCCCGGACAAGTTTTTCCAGATTTTCCGAATACTCTTTCAGCTGGGCCTGTGCAGCTTCAAGCTCCGTAATCTTAGCGCGCAGACTGCTTAACAAATGACTGCGTTCAATTCCGTTTCTGATGTTCATGAGCAGGTCGTCATTATCCCAAGGCTTTTCAATATATTTATACAACCCTATTTCATTAATCGCTCTTATCGCATTCTCTTTGTCCGCATAGCCTGTAAGCAAAATCATACTGACTTCGGGATGAAGCTTTTTAGCTTCGGTAAGGAATTGAAGTCCGTTCATTTCGGGCATCAAAAAATCCGAGATAATCAGGTCCGGCGTTTCAAGCTTCAAAAACTCCAATGCTTCAGACGGGTTATTGAATAAATGCACATCCGAACAGCCTTCCACTTTAAAAAGCGTCTTAAAGGCAGAGGTAACTATTTTCTCATCGTCAACAACCACTATCATACTAATATATTAGTCCATGTGATTGGTTAAGACAAATTGTTAAGTTAATTTAAAGCTTTAAGGCAATTTTTACAATTACAGCGCCGGAGGCTCGTAAACCCGCAGACCGAGTTCCGCATCTATATGATACAAGGCCGCTTTATCATCCCCGAAAAGCTTCAATCTGTTAACTATATCAAGCGTTTGCGCTTCTTCTTCTATCTGCTCTTTGATATACCAGTTAATGAAATTTCTTGTTGCAAAATCGCACTCGTCCTGCGAATCTTTCGCTATTTCATCAATACTTGCGGTAACTGTTTTTTCGTGTTCATAGGCCAGCGTAAAAACCTCTAACGGAGTTGTAAATTCAACGTCAGGAGCATTAATTTCCTTTAGCATGACATCTCCGTTACGCTCAAGGATATGGTCAAAAATTATCATTCCGTGATCAATTTCTTCTCTTGCCTGAACTTTGGTCCAATTTGCAAGACCAAAAAAACCACTTTCGTTAAAAAAAGCAGACATAGCAAGATATAAATAAGCTGAATAAAATTCTTTGTTAATCTGTTCATTTAAAATATTCTCTATTTGTTCATTAATCATTTTTAATCTCCTTCAATCATTTTTTGCGGTTTTTGTCCACAGACCGTGCAGGTTACAGTAAGCCAGCGCCTTAGTTTTATCAAATTTATGTTTCAAAAGCATTTTGGGTTCATCGCCCGGGTGCAGGTATTTCAGCTTAAACCAATCTTTTTCGGCTGAAACTGCCTCTATAAACATAATATAGTGTTCAGGCAGCATAGGATGCGGAATTGAGCCTATTCTAATCTCGCCGCCGTCTTCTGTTTCGATAAACGCCGGAACATGTTTTTCGTTAAGCATTTCATCTTCAAGTCCGTGCGGCGCAAGCAGTTCCATGTCCTGCGCACAGCACACAAGCGTTCCGCTGCCTTCAAGGATTACCTGAACAAGGTTCCCGCAAATGCCGCATTTATACATTTCAAGCTTTTCTGTCATTTTTTCGATTATACCTGTTTAAAGTTAATGTGTACCGTCTTTTTCCGGTCATGCTGAAAGGTTGACTTACCATACCGGGTTAACAACCTGTTGTTTCGTCATTGCGAGCGACTGACAGGAGCGAAGCAATCCAGACCAAAAGCGTTGGTTTTACTGGATTGCTTTGTCGGGCTGACGCCCTCCTCGCAATGACGTTATAACTATTGAGTATCGTTTCAGGCAGGTCGAAATTTGCTAAAGCAAATTTCGGGGTGGGGTAATTGTTTTACTGTTTATGTTATAAGCAACTTATGAGTAATTTTCATTACCCGCAGCGGTAATTTCATGGGCTATATATTTCTTAACAAAATGACAAAATTTCAGTTCAGATGATTTATATATACTATGAAAGTTACTGCTATAAATCCTTATAACACAAGTTTTCACAGCCAAAGAGATACTGTGAATTCGTTTTTGTATATGCCCGAAAAGATTATTTACAAACCTGAGAGCAAAAAAGACTTTTATTTTACCGCCGGAGTAGTTTTATCCGCGCTGGCGGTTATTGCAATAGCTTTAAGAGGTGTCATGCGGTAATAATTTTACTTACTTCTTCAACAAATTCTTTTGCACGGGCTAATAATTTATTGACGGTTTCTATACCGGGGGTGTATAAAACATCATAATCGCTATCCTGTCTATACATAAAAGTATCTTTATAAATGGCATAATATATCCTGTTTAATGCAGCGGATAAAAAATTATTTTCAATACTTAGCACAGCTGTTTCTACTGCCTCATCAGATTTTTCCATCCAACGTTTTATTAAAATATCTTTATGCGGCGGCTGCATAGAAAACTCCTTTATTAACCACTTCATCATGGAAAGAATAATTCATTTCTAATTGTTCACGTGTTTTGGGATGTATATCTAAAAAGATGTCATAATTATATTCCAGCAAAGATACAATACCCCAAATTATATCACGTTTATCAAAGTTATCAGGGTCATTCATAATTACGACAATATCAATATCACTGTCTTTCGTTGCTTCGCCTCTTACCTGTGAGCCGAAAACGTACAAACCCTCAAAACCATCTAAAGTTTTTTTCAGGGCGGTATTCAATTCCCGTGCAATTTTATCAACTATTTTTTTCATAAAATTATTATAACATAACGGTTTACAAAATTAAAGACAATTACGGAAAATCATCCTTGTTTGTGGTATAGTAATTATGCCGTGCTCCACGGGGAATTGCAATCTCTTGACCTGAAGTTTATGCAGGGTGCAGAGCCTGTTGTGAGGGTTTGGCGCGTATTTTTGAAACCGTCATTTTTGTTGACGTTTGGTAATACTGCGGCGTAAACTGCCGAACCGTGTCAGGATGGAAACATAGCAGCGCTAAGGCAATCTTTACGGGTGTAGTGTTTTCCAAAAACAGAAAATGCCGGCCGGATATAATACCGCTTAAATTCGATAGACAGTGGCACGGCTTATATATCTACTCTACCTACGGTAGAGTAGATACTTTTATTGCTACGTCATTGCTTGACATGTACAGCAATGACGTAGCAATGTAAAATGAACAATTCCTCTCCAGACGGGAGAGAGCAAACAAGATAAGAAATCAATAGAAAATGATCTCTCTCCTCAAGGAGAGGGTAACTGAGCGCCTTATTTAAGCTCCGTATCTTTAATATATCGCGGTCTGCCCTTGACTTCACGGTAAACCTGCCCGACATATTCTCCGATTATTCCGAGACAGAAAAGCTGTATTCCGCCGAAAAAGCTCGAGATAATTATTGCGGTCGCAAGACCGTTAGGGCTGTTGTTATTATATATTTTTTCAAATACAGTATAAATTCCCACCCCGAAACCAAACAATGCCATCAAAAACCCTAAAACGGCAATTATACGCAGCGGAACAATGCTGAAAGAAGTTATACCGTTCAAAGCCAGCCCTGCAAGACTAAAGTAATTGAACTTTGATTTTCCGGCCGTACGCGGTTTTACATCAAAATTAACATAGGCGGTCTTCAAGCCTATTTCATTAAAAAAGCCCCGCAGGAATAAATATTTTTCAGCGTACTGTCCCATTATATCAAGCGCATGTCTGCTCACCAGCCTGTAATCCGAATGGTTCATCGGAATTCTTGCGCCCAGAACAT
>JAISCP010000012.1 GCA_031265495.1 Heliobacteriaceae bacterium
TATGATTAAGGGGGTTGTTAAAAAGGTTTCCAAAGACAGTATTGAGGATGAAAAAGAGGGGCTTGTTTATGATGTTTACGTTGAACCGCTTGAGAAAACGCTCAAAGTTGACGGCAAGGCGTTGAATATTTCAACGGGTATGAGTTTATCTGCCGAAATAAAAGTGGATAAGCGCAGAATAATAGAGTTCTTCATCTACCCCATAGTGAAGCACTGGAGCGAAGCTGTCTCCGTTAAGTAACGTTAAAAAATCCCGAATACTCAAATTGCCTGTTACAAATACTCAAACTGAGTGTTCAATTACAGTTAAATCAATAGTTTCAGGGTGTTTGAATGACTTATTTTCGAGTCAAAAATTTTAAATGCAAAATTTATCCTTTTGGTCAATAATAGTCTATATTTAGCAGGTTCGATTCCGTAGCCATATGGTCAGGAGATTCGAACTTTTTACAAAAAGGAGACAAAAATGCTTGATGTAACAAAGATTTCAAAAGAAGACAGAAGAGCAATTGCAATAGATTTATTACCTATTTTAGAACGTTATTACGATGATCCTGAAGTTAGAAAAGATTTTGAGGACTGGTTGGAAAAACAAAAAAAGTTAAAGGAGCTAACTCAAGGCTAGCTCCCGACTTGTTCTTTTGTACCAGAGGGATGACTCTAGTTCACCTGTGCCTCATTAACTAAGGGTACATTTATATTATACATTATTTATGTTATCATGTCAAGTATAGCAAGAACATGGAGACATTCAGGATGCATGAATTTGAAAAGTTTGAATACGAATTTAGCAAGATTTATAAACGTCTTTTAAGACTCGAGTTATTAATAAAAAATAAAATTGTAAATTGTGTTTTATCTGTTTACAAAAATAATGCAATAAATACATTTCAAAAATTTTTCAATAATCCTTGCATATACAAAAAGTACGGAAGCGACTCAGGTAAAAATACTTTTTTAGAACTTCGCGATAACAAAACCCTTATTGACTCAATAAAATTTGAACAAATTATTAACATATTAACTTTAAGACACTTATTGCATTTTATTTTTACTGAAGAATCGTTCAGAAATCCAGAAATAACAAAAAATTTCTATGTAAAAGAGGGTATAAACTTTAAAGAATTAAAAAAAGCAAAGCCTGTTTTAATTAACTTAAGAAACTATGTTGCACATTTTAATTTCAAAGAATATAACGAAAATAAAAATGAATATTTATACTCATTACTTCTTTATGAAATTTGTTTAGGTTGTTCCTTAGGTAAATTTGACTATATTCCAAATGATTTAGGTGAAAAACCATGTATGACTAAAATAATAGAAAAAATATATGAATTAGCTCCAGAGTTATTTAAAAAAGATATTCCCCATTCAACATTTCCTTACAATAAAGATAGGATGATTGTTGATATGTATGAAGATATTGCAGTGCTCAATGGGTATGAATATTCTGAATTAAAGTCTCAATGAGATGTTATAAGACAAAAATATCGATTTAACAGTAAAAAAATAGAAGAAGATGGTATTCAAGATCTTGAAACTGATGAGCAAATGTCACTATTAGATGAATTAAATTGGAGCTAAATATTAAAATTATTATTCTACTACCTATTTTTTATATCCAAACTAATATTTTTAGTATTTGGAAGTGTTTGAATGTCGTCTCTAAACCTCCACCACTATGTACAAGTGGTGATTTTACCAGGTAATCAAAAGGACTTCTAAGAAGCCCCTTTTTTAATGAGAATTTCCGCACACGTCGGGCTTTTCGGGGTTGGGTTTTAGAAAGAGAATTCTCTAATTTCGAAATACAGAGAATTTTTAGCTTTATAAACCCTAAAATTCTCTTTCTACAAACCTAGTACCCCCACTGGCAAAAAATATTTTATTTATGTTTTAATATGATAAAAGGAGAAAAATTATTATGTGACTGAATTTTATAAACCTCATAATCCTAATGACCTTTCTTCTAAAGATAATTCTGAAACCCGTTATAAAATTGAAGTATTTGAGCAGGAAGAAACTACTGATAAATTAGAAAAAGTTATTTTGTTTGATTATGATGCCAAAACTAAAGGTTGTATAGGTTACAATATTGGTCGGGGGCATGACCTTGAAGAAAAGCTTACAAAAGAAGATATATAGTTACGACAATGGAATACTAGCCATGTCGTGCCATGCCAATACAAACATTTGTCGGCCGGGTGCAGTAGCTACTGCGCCAAGTTATTATTTGCTGATGAGCGCACACTTACTTTTAGAGAATAGTGCTGTCCGGACTACATCCGCCAGTTTAAAAACGACTCTGTATTAGAGAGTCATTTGGGGATAAATTGTTATGGTTTCGACGGACTGGCGGAATCGCTACTCCGTTTTTTTGATAATAACATTAAAGCCGTTAAATTTTTCATTAAATTCGGGTACAGGCAGTCCTTGCTGTTCGCAGGCTCTTATAATCCTTTGGATACCTGTTCCTGCTTCTTCCGCTAAACCTGCTTTGCGGAAAATATCCATAATCTGTGAATTTCTTGCTTTTGACCGGTTAGGTTTCTTTATGCTGTCTAAGGTAACACCGTCAACCAAGTTGCCCGGATTGAAAAAACAAATCATGTCATCAAAAATCTTTATTTGGAGTCCTGAACTTGTATCATAATAGGCTCTGTGAATAATTGCATTTAACAACGCTTCTCTTATTGCCACAAGCGGATATTCCCAAATCTCTTCACGCTCCCACTTATTGCCGGCAATAATCTTAGGAGTCATATTTATATTCAGCTTAATCACATTTTCGGCATCAGCGGCTTGTTGGAATAAATTACCCGATATTGTTTTGTCGCTTATAAATTCAGCGGAATTAGTACCTTTAAATTTCATTACCCGCACACTTGCATTCATAAACTGTTGATCATTACAAAACAACAATGCGGCGGCGTTTGTAAGGTGGTTTCCTTGTTTTGCTGCTAAAAGCCCTAAACGTTCAAAGGCAGTTGCCATGTCCAAGTCTTCAAAATCTGCCGGCAGACAATTTTTACGGACAGCCCTGCTTATAAATAACTTGTATGTTGCTTCGTCAACATCTGAAAGCGTATATTGTGAACAGATTTTATCCCATCCGATTTTATCAAGTGATAAAGACTTTTCCTCGCTTTCGGTCATCTTGCGATTAACTTTACCAACCCGCTTATATGCAATGCCTTCGTATTTTACAGGCGGGTTATCCGATTTATTCACGGTTATTTTGAGAATATCTAAGCCGTTGTAATTAATGCGCTCTATTGTTGGATATATGTGAAAATTGTAAGCAATTCCGCTTGCAATTTGTTCTTCTTTGCCTTTTGAAAGCTCTATACCTACGATTTTACCTTCATCATCAACGCCAAGATAGACAGTACCGCCGTCAGTGTTTGAAAAAGCTGAAATTGTTTTATACAAGGGTGTGTTCTCTTTTGTTTTATCAAAATCAATATCTTGCTTAAATTCGCAGGTATGTCCTTCACCGCGTTTTATTTCATTTAGTATGGCTGTATCTTGTCCGTATTTTAATGCAAACTCAGCAGCATCGCCATTAACACCCGATTGTACAATATTTTCAAAGTTTTCTGTTACTTTCTCACTGTCCTCAGGTGATAAATATAAATAATTTTCAACTTTTGATTTTAATTCGCGCTGCAAATCCAGTTGTGACTTTAAGTAATTATAAATATCGAGTATTTTTTCAGGTTTAGTAACTAATTCACCAAAATTAAAATGGAAGTTGCTTTGGACGCCTGCTATATCTTGTCCGTATTTTAATGTAAACTCAGCGGCATCGCTATTAACGCCCAATTGTACAATATCCAGATTATGATTCGGTGAGTCTTTTGTAGCTTTTTCAAAGTTTTCTCTTACTTTCTTACTGTCCTTAGGTGATAAGCTGTTAGTATTAAAATTGATTGTGCCTTTAAATGAAATATTTTGCATATAAATTCTCTTTTTTTTTGTTTAAAACCTTCTGAAAATATTTTTTGCCGGTAAGTTAAGATTAATGGCGAAACAATGTAAAATGAACGCTCTCCCCAAAGGGAGAGCAATTCAGCTAACCGTTATTTTATCAGGATTACTCCAAAATCCAGCCGTTTGATAAATCAATTTTTACCGGTTTCAACAGTTTAATATAAACGATTCCCTGAGGTTCCACGTTTAATTTTTCACCCTTTAAAACTACTCTTACAAACTTCATAAACCAGTTTCTGTACTTTGTAACTTCTCCGGCAGCGTTGAAAGGAACTGTCTGGTCATTATTTGTTGTAATCAATGTGTTATCAAGCACCAGAACACCGTTTCTTATAAACCATTTGCCGGCTCTTACATCTATCAGCTGGCCTTTTAAGTTTGCACCTTTATTGATTAAGATAAATTTATCTTTGGTAATATAATTACGCGGAGCTGTTGCGGTGTATGCTTCACCCGGATTGGAAGACTGCGAGCTTATGTATAAACCCAGCGCTACCGGAAAAACAGCGCCGGCAGGAATGGTTCCCACGCTGCCCTGAACGGTAGCTCCTTCAATTATATAGCCGTCACCGGTTTTTTTGCGCATTGCTTCGGCTAATTTTGCGTTCGGATTAAGTTTTGCCTGTTCCATCATATTGTAAAGGATTGCAGAAACCTCAGCGCGTGTCGCAGGGCGTGCCGCCTCAATTTTTGCTGAATTAGCGGCAGGAATTACTACAAGCATGTTTAAAATTTCCGCTTTGCCGGCGGGGATTAAAAACCAAGTCGGTATATTGTCAGTATCAGCGTATTTTGCAGCCAGAACTTCTTTTGCCTTAAGCGGGCTTATTTGTTCTGTGGTAAGCGCGTTAACCGCAACCGAGATTGACTCGGCGCGTGAAACGGAGTCATCCGGTCTGAAAGCTTCACCCCGTTTTGGAGCGGAAATCAGCTCAAAGTAAAGCGCTTTCTGAATAGCGTCATAAGCCCAGTATCCGCGTTGTATGTCGCTGAAGGATACAGGCTGTGCCACACGGGTGTTTTCCTGCCCGAGAGCTTTAATTGCCATTGACGCAAATTCCGCGCGTGTTACGTTGTCATCGGGTTTAAATGTGCCGTCAGGATAGCCAACAACAACACCTTTTTCAGATAAAATCTCAATTTGTTTTGCTGCCCAATGGTCTTTCGCCACATCGGGGAACTGGAACGAAAACGCAGGTGCAGCTGCGAAAATAAACATTAATAATACAAATAATTTTTTCATAATTAAACTCTCCTTAAAAGTATGATTATAATTATAGCATACAAATATATAAAGATTTGTAAAATTTTCACCGGTCACATTTTGTTTTGCCGTTTTGCTGAAGCGAATTTCGAGGCGGGGTGTTTAGGAAAAACGAAACAGTCTATGCGTCAGCCTGCTCCTCTCCCGCAGGGAGAGGGTTAACATACCGGTTCCTAACCCCGTCTGGAGGGCTTTATTGAAACGTCAACTTATTTCCTTTCATACGAACCCAAAAATTTTAAATAAGTTGTTTTTGATTTAATTTCGTCAAACGCCTTAAGCAGACACGGATTTTTAATATGTCCGTCAAAGTTTACAAAGAAGATATAATCTTTCAAGGTTTTTTTGGACGGGCGCGATACGATATGCGAAAGATTTATTTTATTTTTCAAAAATATTTCAAGAACCTTTAAAAGCGCGCCGGGTTTATTTTCTGTTGAAAATGCAATGGAAGTTTTGTCATGTCCGGTTACGGGAGTTTCAAAATCACCTATCAGCGCAAATCTTGTCCGGTTTGTTTTATCGTCATTTATGTTTTCTTTTAAAATATTTAACATATAAATTTCGGCGGTTTTTTCGCTTCCTATTGCAGCATAAGTGAGGTTGTAGTTTTGCAGAAGCCGTGCAGCTTCGGCAGTGCTTGAGGCTTCTGCGGTGCTGATATTTCCCGGCATTTCATTGTGTATGAAGTTTTGGCATTGCGCCAGCGCCTGCGGGTGCGATATTATGTTTGAAATGCCGGAAATTTCGGTTGTTCTGGCAAGCAGGCAGTGATTAACCGGCATAATGTATTCGGATAAAATTCTTATATTAGGGTTACCGGTCAGCAGCAGGTTGTCCAGAGCTTCGCGAACCGTACCTTCTATGGAGTTTTCCACCGGCAGAACCCCGAGACTTCCCGGGTTATTATCAACGTATTCGACAACCTGTCGTATGGCCGGCAGCGGCGTTGGGTACGCGTTTATTTTGTGCTTTTCGCAAAAGTAATCCTTTGCCATGTCCGAAAAAGAAGCGCTTGGTCCCAAATATGCTATATTTTGTACGTCATTGAAGTTCATGCTATAATTATAGCAAAGAGAGGATATATGGCAAATATTAAGTTCGGAACGGACGGCTGGCGGGCGGTAACCGGAAAAGATTTTAACCGCGAAAATGTTGAAACGGTTACAAAAGCAGCCGGGAAGTATATTCTTGATAATTTCGGCCCTGATAAAAAAATTATTATCGGCTATGACCCGCGAAACATGGCAAAAGAATTTGCGCGTTTGAGCGCGGAAATTCTGAGCGGGTTTGAGGTTTATTTAAGCGATAAAGTTGTTCCGACGCCTGTTCTTGCTTACGGCGCAAAGGTTATGAATGCCTGTGCGCTTATGTTCACGGCTTCGCACAACCCGCCGGAATATCTGGGGATTAAGTTTATTCCCGACTATGCAGGCCCTGCAACGGATGAGATTACGGGTCAAATTGTAAAAAATTTAAACACAGACTTTCCCCTGCCCGCCGCGCTGCCTGTTCGCATGTTCAACTTCTCAACCGCTTATTTTGAGCATATTGAACAGATAATTAACTTTGAAAAAATCAGACGTTTAAATAAAAATATAATTTTTGACGGGCTGTATTCTGCGGGTATCGGGTATTTTGATGAACTTTTGCGGCGCAGCGGCATAAAGTTTGAGAGCCTGCATATGGAGCATGACCCGAATTTCGGCGGCGGAATGCCCGAACCAAAACCCAAATACCTGAAAGAATTAATTGCAAAAGTTAAAGCGGCTCACAACGCTGCGGGCTTTGCCAATGACGGCGATGCGGACAGGTTCGGGGTTATCAACGAGAACGGCGAATACGTTTCACCCAATGAAATTATTGCAATTTTACTGATACATTTGAAAAATAATAAAGGTTTGTCCGGTGCGCTTGTGAAGACTGTCGGCGCGAGTCTTTTGCTTGATAAAACAGCGGAAAAACTGGGAGTTGAGGTAATTGAAACCGCAGTAGGCTTCAAGCATGTCGGCGAGGCAATGCGCAGACACGATGTACTTATCGGCGGGGAAGAAAGCGGCGGTTTAAGCATTAAGGGACACATTCCCGAGAAAGACGGCATTCTGGCTAACCTTCTTGTTTTGGAGGCAATGGCTTACGGGAATAAATCCCTTGTTGAACTGCAGGAAGATTTGTATAACTTTATTGGCTGCCGGTTTTATAATGACAGGATTGACAAACGCCTTGCAAGTTCGGACGAGGCCGGGCGGATTTTGGAAAAATATGCCGGACAGGACTCTTTGGGCGGTTTCAAAATAATCCGCAAAGATACAAAAGACGGGGTAAAGCTGTATTTTGACGACAGCTGGGTTCTAATCCGTCCGAGCGGTACGGAACCGCTTTTGCGCATATACTTTGAAAGCGGCAGCAAAGAAAAAATTGAACAATTAAAAAGAGAAATCACTAAGTGAATAGGAAATTAAGAGGTATAGAGGTATGGCTTTTTAGTTGAAAGGTTGAAGGGTTGAACGGTTGAATGGTTAAATTTCTTCTCCCTCTGGGAGAAGGTGGCACGAAGTGCCGGATGAGGGTTTTATTGATAATGTCATTGCGAGGAGCTTGCACAGCAAGCGACGAAGCAATCCAGTAAAGTCAACGTTTTTGACTGGATTGCCGCGTCGGGCATAGCGTGGCACCCAAAACACTGTACTCTACCCAAGATTTATTCTGTTCTGCGCTCCCTCACCCCAAACACTAAGCTCAACCTACGGTTTCGCTAAGTGTTTGCACCCTCTCCCGCAGGGAGAGAGTACAGTAATTAAACCTTTCAACCCTTCAACTATTCAACCTTTCAACTAAAAACTAATTATCAATCACTTGGACGCCGAACTTTGTCCTGAACAGATACTGCACGGTTTCGCCCTGAATATCATACATCATTTTGTTAAATAAATCGTACGCTTCACGTTTATACTCAATCAGCGGGTCTTTCTGCCCGTAAGCCCTGAGACCTATTCCGTCGCGAAGCATGTCTATATTATGAAGGTGGTCAATCCATTTGTTGTCAATAACCCGCAGCAGCACATCTTTCTCTATATTCCGCACCACGTTAGTGTCAGAGTGAACCTCGTGAGGTATAAAATTCGGGTCATACTTGTCAATAACTTCATTGTAGAATTTAATAATTTCTTCCTCGTGGTCTTTATATGCATTAACCGCAAAATTCTTCAATTTTGCAAACATCGCATCAAAACGCATATTCTGAATATCGGTTACCTGAACATAAGACAGCTGCGGAATTATTGAATGGAGCTCTTTTATCATTGTTTCCAAATCTTCGTAAATGTATTCCTCAGGATGCATATCAGGCGCAATAAAGCTTTTCATCAGCCGGTCGGTTTCACGCTCAATCATAAAATGAATGTCTTTAATCAGGTTTTTGCCCGCAAGCACTTTGCGCCGCTGGGCGTAGAATTTTTCACGCTGAATATTCATAACGTCATCGTATTCAAGCACACTTTTTCTTATGTCAAAATGATAAGTTTCGACTTTCTTTTGCGCAGATTGAATTTGCTTTGAAATAATCGGACTTTCAATTGCCATATTTTCCTCGACATGAAGCATATCCATTAAACTTGTAATTTTATCGCCGCCGAAAATTCTCATCAGGTTATCTTCCAGTGACAGGAAAAACCTCGTAGAACCCGGATCGCCCTGACGCGCCGCACGTCCGCGCAGCTGGTTGTCAATCCGGCGGGATTCATGGCGTTCGGTGCCGATTACGTGCAAGCCGCCCGCTTCGACAACTTTTCGGTGTTCTTCTTCGGTAATCCGGCGGGATTCCGCGAGAACTTCATCTTTCTTCCGCTCATAACCCGCTGTACCCGGCATGATTTTCATATTATCAAGTTTTTCTTTTGCCAGATACTCGGCATTACCGCCAAGCAGAATATCTGTTCCGCGCCCTGCCATATTGGTTGCAATCGTAACCGCTCCGGCACGCCCGGCCTGCGCAATTATGTAAGCTTCCCGCTCATGGTGTTTTGCATTCAGAACATTGTGTTTTATGCCGCGTTTTTTCAGTAAAGACGCTACGTATTCCGACTTCTCAATACTTACTGTCCCGACCAGAACAGGTCTGTCAGATTTGTTCATCTCAATAATATCCTCTACAACAGACAGGTATTTTTGTTTTTCGGTTTTATAAATAACATCAGGATAATCCTTACGAATATCTTTCTTATTGGTGGGAATACTCGTAACCTCAAGGTTATAAATTTTTCCGAACTCCGCTTCTTCGGTCATTGCCGTGCCTGTCATGCCCGAAAGTTTCGGGTAAAGCCGGAAAAGGTTCTGGAAAGTAATACTTGCAAGCGTCTGGGTTTCATCCTGAATATTCACGCCCTCTTTTGCCTCAACCGCCTGATGAAGCCCGTCAGACCAGCGTCTTCCTTCCATTAAACGCCCGGTAAACTCGTCAACAATCATTACCTCGCCGTTTCGCACCACGTAATCCGTATCGCGCGTAAATAATTCCTTTGCTTTCAGAGCTTGAAGAAGATGGTGCGCATACTGGGTCGCAATATCAAATAAATCCTTAACCTTAATCAATTCCTGCGCACGGTCAATACCTTCTTCGCTCAAAATTATATTTTTGTTTTTTTCATCAACTTCGTAATCAATGTCTTTTTTAAGCTTCGGCGCAATTTTTGCCATCATTTTGTAAGTTGCGGCGGATTTTTCAAGCCTGCCGCTGATAATAAGAGGGGTTCTCGCCTCATCAATTAAAATACTGTCAACCTCATCGATAATCGCATAATTATACGGACGTTGAACAAGCATTTCAAGGCTCCCCGCCATATTGTCACGCAAGTAATCAAAGCCGAATTCATTATTTGTTCCGTAAGTTATATCGCACTCATAAGCCGCCTTTTTAATGTTAAAATCATCGGCGGTTCTGCTGCCGGATAAAATTACGCCCACAGACAGCCCCAAAAACTTAAAAATCTTCCCCATCCATTCGCTGTCGCGCTTTGCCAGATAATCGTTTACGGTAATTATATGAACTCCTTTGCCTGTCAAAGCGTTCAAATATGCAGGCAGAGTTGCAACAAGAGTTTTACCTTCACCGGTTCTCATTTCCGCAATATGCCCGTTATGCAAAAAGTATCCGCCCACAAGCTGCACATCAAAATGACGCATATTTAAAACGCGCTTTCCCGTCTCGCGAACAACGGCGAACGCTTCAGGCAGAATTTTGTCCAGAGCTTCTTTTTCAAACTTTCTGTCAGTATTAAATTCTTCCGACACCGGGCGTTTTGACAGAATTTCCTTAAACTCATCCGTCTTTGCTTTAAGCTCGTCATCACTCATCTGCGCAAATTGGGGTTCCAAAGCATTAATGTGCTCCACAATCCCCATTATACTTTTAACTTTTTTTTCGTTAGGGTCTCCTAACAGTTTCAACAAAAGGCTTATCATAAAATTTCCTCTCCGGTATTATGATAACACGGACAAGGGAAATTTCAAACGGCCGGGTAGAGGGCAGAGCGTTGAAAGGTTGAATAGTTGAAAGGTTTACCCTCCCGCAGGGGAGAGTGTTAACTTTTTATTGCTTTGTCATTGCGAGGACGAATGTAATGAGGACACTCTGCCGAGCAAAACGATTGAGTATCGTTTTGCGAGAGGAAAATCCAGTCAAAACCGTT
>JAISCP010000018.1 GCA_031265495.1 Heliobacteriaceae bacterium
ATTCAACGTTTTTGACTGGATTTTCCTCTCACAAAACGATAATTAATCGTTTTGCTCGGCAGAGTGTCCTCATTACATTCGTCCTCGCAATGACAAAGCAATAAAAAGTTAACACTCTCTTCACGGCGCGGTTCAATATGCCAAAGAAGTACACAAAGTAATTACCGTTTCCTATCTTAGATTTTTGAAGTCCTCAACAATAGCTGTCGGGACTGCAAATGATGTGCCGGACATACTATTCATTAAACCATTCAAAGACACCCGTTCTTTGACTTCCTTGTGGCTTAATTTGTCTTTCCAAACGCTTACGCCCGAAAGGTCAAAATAATCAATATCGGTTGTACCGTCGCCGGTAAAATCAATTCCGTCATCTGTTTTTGTGACAGGGAATACTCCGCGCACCCACCTGTTTACAAGAGAATTATCACAAGAATTCTCTTCTTTTGTTCTGTCTTTATTTAATGCGCCCACATTTATTGCCCCTTTAGCGACATTAAATATGTTGTACTTTTCTGTATTTTCATTACCTGCCGCAATATAAACTTTTGTACCAAGATTGCTCAATACCTCAATCAAAGCTATACACCGTCCGATATCTCGGGAATGCTCGTCCATCTTTGAAAGGTTAGATTTTATCAGCTCACAGCGGGATTTTACATTTGCAGGTGTTTCGCCTTCTTCATCTCTGTAAGTGCTTAGAGTTGCCAATGAAATATTAACAGCATCATATTTTTTGCCGGATTTTGCTTGAGAAACCAGGTATTGAAGATGATTTTCCAGCGCTTGGGCATACTCTTTGCGTCTTTTTTCCGTACGGTTGTCAAAACCCGGAACGCTAAACTTTGAAATCTCTGCATTGGGCAATCCTTCTCTTAAAAACCTGACAATAATCTTTCCATGAGATATATCATTCCCCTTAAATCCGTCAATATCTACAGTTTTATCATTAAAAACGTCAATAACCGCTATCCGCGGTTGAACCGCACTTGTTATTTGTGTAACCATAGTAATTTCCCCGTACTTATATATAAAAACTTTTCGCAGCAAAAAGTTGCTTACTTTCTGCGTCAAAACAATATAAAAGTTTACAAATTCTGTTGGTTCAGACTTGCGAAAAAGTTTGCTGTGACGAGCCGCCATTTCAAACCCCCGCGCAAGTAACTTTGTTTTGAATTCTTGCCGGATAAAACTCATTGAAATGCCTGTATTTACCGGATATTAGAGATATTAACTTGGGTTTTGCAAGATTTTTATTTTAGGTTTACAAGATTTTGACTTTACTTTTGCAGGATTTGGATAAGAAGTCTTTATTTGTACACTTCGGCGTACTGCGGGTTGACCGCAAGCCACTTGAAGCTTTGCGCGTCAGTCTCGGGAATATCTATTACAAAAGTTCCGCCGTAACGCCCTCTTGAAAATGCCAGACAGCCCTCGCTTGCAAGGCTGCCAAACGCTTTTCTGATTGTATTCGGACTCAGGTCGAATTGTTTTGACAACTCGGCAATGGACGGAAGCTTTGAACCGATTTCATAATTTTGCGCAATCATCTGTTTTATTTGATTTTGCGTTTTCTCATAATAGTAAAAAGCTGTTTCCTGCGCCGGCGCAAAAATGGAAGTTTCTTTTACCGCATCAATAGTTTTATCATAAGGCATTTTGATTACCGTTGTGCCGTAACGTCCTCTGCGCGCAAGAAGAATTCCTCCGCTAATAAGCGGTTTCAGCGCATCATGGATTGTTTTTATACTTACCTTGAATTCGCGCGCAAGCTGTGCGTGAGCCGGCATTTTCCCGCCCAATTCAATGTTTTTTGTTATGTAATCCTTGAGGTCTTTTACGATTTTTTCAACAAGAGTTTCGTTCGTACTGTAATTGTCATTTGTCCAGTCAGTTAATTTAACAAACCAGCCGGACTCATCCGAGTTTTTAAATTTATGCTCGATAATTCCTGTTAACCCTAAGTATTCAAGCGCCAGACGGGTGGTGTTTGCGGAATACCCTATGGCTGCGGCAATGCTTCTTGAGGAAGGAAGCTGCTGTCCGGCACAAAATTCATGTTCTTTTATAAATTTTTTAATTTTATGAATAGCGACTTCACGCTTTGAGGTAAGTTTTCTTACGGTATTGTATTCGGGATTTTTGATAATGGTTCCTATACATTGTTTAGATTCAATGCAGCCTGTGTCCTCCGCATAACGCAGCGCATTCTGTATTGTACCTATACTCACGCCGAGCATATAGGCAAGTTCGCCTTTTGGAGGAAGCAGATTATTAACAGCTATTCTGCCGGTTTTTAAGTCTTCTTCAATCCATTCCGTAAGCCATTTTGCAATTGCGGCGGCTTTGGATTCATTTATATTTTTTAAATCCGGTAAAGCGCGGTCAATTGTTTTTACGCTAAGTTGTACAAGATTTGATTTGGATAAATAATTCATACACTTCCTCAACATTTCATTTTAATAGTACACTATTTATAAAAAAACACCAAACATTTTTTTGCCGGTTTGTTAACTATTGTTAAGAAGCGATAAAGTAAATAGGGGTTAATAGTGAATAGGATTAGTAAAAAGGCATACCATAACCGTTCCGTCATTGCGAGAAGGGCGTTAGCCCGACGAAGCAATCCAGTCAAAATATTGATTCTACCGGATTGCCATGCCGTCGCGCCCTCATCCTGTTATGATGGGACTTCGCTAAGTTTTGATTTTACTGGATTGCTTCGTCGCTTGCTGTGCAAGCTCCTCGCAATGACGAAACAATAATTTGTTATCAATACCATCGCATAAACCTTTCATACCGGCAAAAATTCAAATTTACGGCTTTTAGTATGATATGCAAATTAATTCACAATATAAACAGAACTTCGGGAATTTTTACGCTGCCAGCGGCAATGTTGAAAAAAATATGATTTTAAACCGCGCAATAATTAATGTCGGCGGGATTTTTCCGTGGATGTTTCAATCAAATAATAAAGAGGAGAAAAAAGAAAGAACCGCAAATATACTGATTTTTGCAGCCCTTGCGTTTGCGGCGCCTGTGTTGATTGTTCCGGCTTTGAACAGGATTATGGCGCGCGGGCTTAACAGCCACAAACTGCTTCATATTTCAAACGCTTCATTAAAAGACCTTGAAAAAACAAAACTTGCCCTGCCCAACGCCGATGAAGCCTTGCGCAAAAAGTTAATCAAAGCCAAAACAAACGTGCTTTGTGCGGATTTGTTGATTACCGGGTATACGCTTGGTTCGCTGGGATTTTTGAACAATTACATGACCAAAAAACGCACGGGTAAAAGCGGTTTCAGTGCGGAACTTGAAATGGCGGACAGCGGCTTAATCACAAACCGCGCAAGCCATTACGAGCGCACGAAAAAACAGCGCGCTGTCGGGTTTGCTCTCGGTGTTGCGGCAATTTCAACTGCTATTCCAATGATGCTGCGAAAAGGGTTAATGGCAAATAAGGGATTTATGGCAAAGCACGCGCATTTGTTTGATTACAGAAAAGGGATTTACATGTCGCGGCTGGCAATGCTTTTGGGCGTAATAATGAATTGCGGCGGGCTGTTGATTGCATCACGAAATAAGACCGAGTTTAAAGACTGGGCAATAAGGCTTAGCATTACAGAGCCTGTATTTTTCGGCGGGGATATCGTAGTCGGCGGACTTCTTGCCGGTTTGAGCGACAAAATTTTTAAAACAAAAATTACAAACAACAGCGAAAATCCGTCATTCTTGCGCAAGATTTTCCCGAAAACACGCCCGATTGAGGAGATTAACGCGCTTGTCAAAGACAGAAAGCTTACCAAAGGCACTCAAAAAGCCGCAGCGGGAATTTACTGGGGCAACATAGCGATTGTGTCCGCCCTGCTCGGGTTCACGGTGCCGTATTTATGTAACAAAATGATTAAGCATGACGTTGCAAAGGATGCTGCAAGAACAAACCAACCACCGAGAAACCGGCCTGAAGCTTTTAGTGAATTTAGCCTTAGTTAAAATTAAACTTCAACTATTCAACCCTATTCGCATATTGCCTGACCGGGCAGGTTGTTTATGCCGAACTTGCATGGCAGTCTTAACTTATTATGAGATTCAGAGGATTTATACTGTTAATACTGCTCCTGCATTCACCTGCTGTACAGGCTGCGGATGTTTCAACGCCTGCGGATTTTGTGTCTGCTTTTAATAATTCAGGTGTAAGCCAAATAACTGTTATGAATAACATAAGTTTAACCGGCGGACTTAATAACAGAATGAATAGCCTTGCTGTGAGCGGGAGCACGGGTTCTGAAACGCTCACTGTTAACGGCGGCGCGTTAAGATTTATCCCAAACTGGCCGGACAGCCTGAATGCATCAATTTCTAACCTGACTTTATATAATGCTTCAAACGGAGCAGTCGAGATGAGCGGGAACGGAAACGGCACAAATACATACAGCATAACAAACGTTACTTTTCTTAACAATGCAAATTCTTCCGGTAACGGCGGCGGGAGTTATATTCACGCGCAGGTTGCGAATACTGCCGGCGCGGATTACGAAATTACCGGTTCGGTTTTTACTCAGAACTCCGCGTTAAACGGCGGCGCGGTTTACAATTCTTCCGATAATTCTTCCGCCGGAGTGAATGTTGCTTTTAGCGTAACAAACTCTGATTTTACGGGAAACACAGCTGTAAGCGGCAATGGCGGCGCTATATATAATAACAGCAACAACGGAAGCCCGAACAATACATTTACTGTTACGGGCGGAACATTCAGCGGCAATACGGCGTTAAACGGCAGCGGCGGAGCAATTTTCAATCAGGTTTTTAACCCTTACGGCGGCGCAAATGTATTCAATATAGACGGAATTTTTAACAATAACAGTGCGCAAAACAGCGGCGCGGTTGAAAACGAGGTTATCGGCGGAGCTGGCGTGAACACTTTTAATATCAGCGGTACATTCACAGGCAACAGCGCAGCCAATAACGGCGGCGCAGTTTCAGCTTTTACGGGCGTAACCGGAAATTCCCCTTACGCAGGCTCAAGCGATTTTAACATTACGGGAACATTCGAAAACAATTCCGCAGGAAGCAGCGGCGGCGCGGTTTATATTAACACGGGCAGGGGGCAGTCAACGGTTGTGAGTAATTTATCGGGAGATTTTACGGGAAACCGTGCGGCGAGCGGCGGCGCGGTTTACAACTACGCTAACAACAACAGCGCGCAGGCGGAAGCGGAAGCTGCGTTAAACATAACCGGCGGAACTAATTTTACAAACAATTCAGCTTCAAACGGCGGAGCAATTTACAACGATAATCAGGGGTTAATCAATTTGACAACGGACGCGGGCAATATAAATTTTACGGGAAACACGGCGGTCAATCTCGGAAACGATATTTATCAGGCAAACTCCAAAGGCGTGATTAATGTTAACGGGAATTCGGGCGTTCTTACTATGGACGGCGGGATTGCGGGATTGGGAACCATTAATAAATCCGGCAGCGGTACGCTTGAGCTTACGGGTACAAGCGACAGTTCGGGGTTTACCGGAGTTTTCAACTCAACCGGCGGAATAACAGAGGTTGAAGGAGTTATGTTCAGCGGACAGAATAACATAACGGACAGTACGCTGTATGTCTCATCGCCTCAGAATAACATATATTACAATGCAAATTTATATGACGGCGCAGTGCTTGACCATGTTTCAACGAATACTTCCTTAACAACCCTTAATACAGCTCCAAATCTTACTTCAGCCGGCATAAATCTTCAGGGAAATGATGTTCTTATGAACTTTTTAAGCGGACTGCCCGGAAGCTCGGCGGGAACAGCAGGGTATGCGCGGTATAACCTTACTTCTGACCTGAGCAACGGCGGTACGGATAATATTGTTACTTTTACAAATGCAGCGTTAACTCTCGGCGTCACTGATTATACCGGCACAACTTCGTACCTTTTGAGTAATACCGCTCTGGATTTAGCCGGCTCATCAGCGGACATGGAAAATTATACATTCTCCAACCTTACGGTATCTGATACAAACATAAATTTTAAAGCTGCAAACAGTACAGGTACGATTGTTTCAGATACTTTAACCGTTAACGCGGGCGGCGGAACAACAGGTATCAATAATATTTCTATTTACGACAGCAGCGGCAATCCGCTCACGGGAACAGTACAGGTATTGTCCGGCCCGATAACTTTTAACAGCAATATTCCTGCGGAACAGTACTCCGCAACAACGAATTATGAATACGTAATAACAAAGACGCCGGACAATCAGGGGATTATTTTCAGCGGTTCCAACCCCTCAACGCCGGATAATCCTGCGCCTGTTATTTCTACCGATTTGACTCTGGATAAGGTGAATATGCGCAGTACAACTCTTAATCCCGATGATGTGGATATTACTGCAACAAGGTCATTTCAGGTAAACAGCGGAACAGTTTATCAAAATTCGGACGGCCTGCATAATATGGACGGCGGAACCTTTTCTGTTTACGGGCAAACCGGTAATCCTCAGGATACGGTTTTGTCGGGGGAGTTAACCGGCGGCGGCAGCGGTTCGCTGTTTAAAATGGAAGGTTCTGACGAAGGAAGCGCGGAATTTACTCTTGAAAACCTGACTGTACAGAATGCTTCCGGTGTTTCGGGGGCTGTTTTAAGCCTGACGGATGACGGCTCTGAGGCGGTTCTTAATAACCTGATTGTTCAAAACAACGCTGTAAGCGGCGGCGGAGGCAGTATATACCAGACAGCGGGAGATTTGACGGCTGCGAATACGATTTTTACAAATAACAGCGCGGGCACAGACGGAGGAGCAATTGACCATGAAGGCGGAAGTCTTCTTATCTTTAACGCTGCTTTTGAGGGCAACACCGCAGATAACGGCGGCGCGGTTTACAATACCGGAGAAATAACCATTGCGGGCGGCGCGGTTTTTAACGGAAACACTGCGGATACAAACGGCGGTGCGGTTTATAATTCCGGTACTGCGGAACTTACGTCAAATCAGAGCGGAAATATTGTTTTTACAAACAACAGCGCAGGCGCGCAGGGGAATGATATTTACAACGACGGAACACTTGACGTTAACGGCGATGTCGGTTCCGTTATAATTAACGGCGGGATTTCAGGAGAAGGAATTATTACAAAAGAAGGCGCGGGGACATTTACTTTAGGCGGTGATAATTCGGGATTTACCGGAACATTCACCCAGACAGACGGAACAACAAACGCCGCAGGAGTATTTTTAGGCGGAAGCAGCACGGTGAACGGCGGAGTTTTAAACTGGACGGACAGCGCGGAAAAAGACCCGTCATCGCAGTTACGGGTAACGGGCGGAAACCTCAACGTTACGGGTACGCTTAACTTAAACAATGCGAATGACGATGTTGCAACAGGCGCAAACATTAACATAGACGGCGTTGTTAATGTTGACGGCGGCACGTTAAACCTTGACGCAGGCGATGTCTGGAACGGCAGCGTAGCCCTTAATGACGGAAATATTGTAACCGACGGGCTTACAAGAACCGGCATGTACAGCCAGAGCGGCGGAAATCTTTTTATAACCAATAACTCAAATATTACGCTCGGAAACGCTGTCACCGGCGGTAATATAACAGTCGACAGCTCTGTTCTGAACTCCGGCGGAAATACGCTTAACCTGACCGGCAGCGGCGGAAACTTTTCCGTAAATAATGCCGGTATAAACGCAGCGGACGGGGTAATTTCAAATAACACTTTTTCGGGAGATATGAATGTCAGCGGCAGCACTGATTTTGCAATAGATATTGACGCAAGAGGCAGGACTTCGGATAATTACGTATTCGCGGGCGGTATAAACGGCTCGGGAAACATTGATGTGGCAAGTTTTAATCTTACCTCCGCACCGGTTGACGCAGAAATACCTTTTATTGTTTTTAACGGCGGCAGTATTTCAGACGCCGTAACATTTGAGGCGGACGATAATGAGGTAAACACTCCGATAGGCGTTTACAGGCTGTATTCGGAAGGAGGCGGGCTGTATGTGCTGAGGCTGCTGTCCTCCGCTCTTAATAAACAGATTTTTCGCGGTCAGGCGGCCACTCTGGCAATGTATAACAGCCAGCTGACCGTCAATAACATGTTATTTGACCATGTTTATCTGGACAGCAACGAATTAACCGCACGCAATATGCAAAACCGTTACGCCGCAGGTACGCCTCTGTTTGCGCCTTACCAGTTTACCCGAAACGAAGGCGGCTTATGGTTTAAAACCTATGCTAACTTTGAAAAATTATCCATGACACATGATTTGAATGTGGATAATAATATATACGGTTCTATACTGGGCGCGGATTTCCCCGTAATTACGCTTAAAAAAGGCTGGAAATTCCTTCCAAGCGCATACATAAGCTACAACGGCGGACACCAGACGTACAGCGGGGTCGGAATGTATCAAAACGGCGGTCAGGGCGGTTTCATGGGAAGTTTTTCGCACGGGGATTTTATAGGTTCCGTTCTTGCTTACGGCGGCGGGTATAATAACGAAATGTCCGTAGAAGGCTTTACGGACCGCACAGCCAACTGGTTTGCCGGAACTGCCGTTAAGGGGGCGTATAATTTTCATCCTGCGCGCAATATTATTATCCAGCCGAGCGTGCTTGCTTCATACAATATTTTCGGCGGACAAAGCTGGGGTTCGGATTTCGGCGCAATGTCCATGAACTCGGGATTTTTAAACGGTATAAACGTAGCTCCGGGCTTGAATATAATTTACGGGCGTGAAACCTGGAGTTTATATCTGACAACTTTATACATGTATAATATTAATGACAAACTCAACGGAAGCGCGGGAAATATTAATCTGCCTGATATAAGCATGCGGCATGGGTTTATTGAATACGGGCTTGGGGCAACCAAGACATTTAAAGACCGGCTGATGTCTTATGTACAGGTAACTCTGCGCAACGGCGGCAGAACCGGTGTTGCCCTGCAATTTGGGCTTACATGGAAAATGTAAATATAGTTGAAAGGTTGAATAGTTGAAGGGTTGAATGGTTTACTCTCCTCAAGGGGAGGGTAAGCTAACTATTCAACCTTTCAACTATATTGCTGTCCGCTTTTATAAATGAACGGCATTGATATAAGCGCAGCGGTAATAATCACGGCAGACACAACCTGTGCCGCAGGAAACCCGCCAATGTTCAAAACACTGTCCAGCCGGAAGTGTTCCACAAAAATCCTTGCCGCTGAATATAAAATCAGGTAAAAACAAGCCGTCATGCCCGCGTGTTTTGACAGCCGCCTGAATAACAGAAGCAGCAGTATAAAAATTAAAAAATCCAAAACGCTTTCATACAAAAACGCCGGATGAAAATACTCATTATCCAAATACATATACGGACGTTTTTCTATCGGGATGAACAGTTTCAGCGCAAAATCAGCCGGTGCTCCGAAAGCTTCCGAGTTAAAGAAGTTTCCCCAGCGTCCGATTGACTGCCCCAGAACAGTGCCGCAGGCAAAAACATCCATGAGTTTTAAAACCGGTATTTTGTAGAATTTAGCAAATCCCCACAGAGCCGCAATACACACAATAATCATTCCGTGAACAGACAATCCGCCCTGTCTTATGTCGAGGATTTCCAACGGACGCGCCGCGTAATAACCGAAATTCAACAGGCAGTAATAAAGTCTTGCGCCCAAAATACCGATTACTATCAGATACGGCGAAAAATCAATAATATACTCCGCATTCTTTTTTCCGTAAAATCTTCCGTACAAAAAATAAGCCGTCACAATGCAGACCAAAACCGCCGCAGCCATAGTAATTCCGTAAAAATAAACAGGGAAACCGAAAATATAAAAAGCTGTTTCACCCGGAGAACTGAGTATCATAGTCGTTTTGACAGCGCCTCGTCTATAATATAGCGGGTGCTTATTTCTTTCAGGTGCAAAATTTCGTTTTCAACTTCCTGTCTGTCCTGTGCATTCGGAGATTTGTTAAGGTAAGTTTGGTAATCGGCGACAGCCTGCTTTAGCAGGTCATTCACCAGTTTTCTCTGCGCGTACGGCATTCCCGCAGAATCGTCCGATTCCTCTCTTTCGGGCAGGTAAATAATCTGGCCTTGTTCATTAAGTTTTGCAAACCCGTCCGTAATTAATTTCACAAGATTTTGCTCACTGACCGCAAGCGAATAATATGCGTCCGCAAATTCAGGATTAAGCTTCACCGCCTGCGCGTAGGATTTAGCCGCATTGACGTAATCTTCCGTCTTGCTGTAAGCCGCAGCCAGATTGTAATAAGTTTCAAAAGAAGTATTATCCAAATCCAGACTGGATTTCAGCCGTGCAATAGCTTCCTGGTAATCTCCTTTTTCCAAATACAATCTTGCTTTATTGTTAAGCTCCTGAACCGCAAAATTATTAATACACGCGGTGGAAGCAACCGAAATAACCAATATACTTATTAGTAAAAGTGTTTTTTTCATGTTATTATTATAAAATAGATTATTAGTATATGGCAAGTAGTTTACAAAAGAGGAGCAAAAATGTCAGATAAAGTAGTAAAATTGGGTTCAAAACGCGGTAAAAAAGAGGCTAAAAAGACGGATGAGGCTGTTTTTTGCAGCTTTTGCAACAGGCCTAACACGCAGGTATTGAAGATGGTTAAAGGCCCCGGTGTGAACATCTGCTCCGAATGCGCAATGATTGCGGTTCAGTATCTGATACTCAACGACAGAATGCCTTCTGCAGAAGCGCAGCATATTCTTGACGCATTCTGGGGGAAAACAAGATAAATGCTCGAAAATATCAGGCGGTTAAATCAATTAAATGCTTTTGAAATAAAGGCGGAAATTCTTGGTGTAATTTCAAAACTCGGCACAGTTAAAGACCTTGACAGTTATGAAGTTCATTTTAGGACACTTGACGCGCAGACTGACAAAAAAATTATTGTAAAGCTTTTATTTAAAGAATTTAACAATATAAATGACGGCAATGCGGAAATTATCAAATACCTGCTTAAAAGATACGGTGAAAAAGAAGAATTAACGGAGCATCTGTGGGTTTACGTCAAAAACAGCATGACTGCGGCAGGGGTAAAAATCGCGGCGCTGGATTTGCTGCGCGAGCTTAATTCGGACTGGTCTTACGAGGACTACGATGAATACCTGAACACGGCGGAACTTGTTGACGAAGATACCCGCCGCCTGCTTTGCCGCGCAATTGCGAACCCGGAAGTCCAAATAGATTTTCTTGATTTCATAAGTTCGCTCGGGCAGGAAGATAAAATAACGCTGCTGAACTCTTTAAGCAATGATTACACAAAAGACGAACTTGCCAATATTCTTATACCGGTGTTTTTGTCGCAGCCTGACAGCGAAACCGGAAAGCTTGCGCTCTCGCTTCTGGGCGAATCCAAATCGCGGCTGGCTTTCCATGCGCTTAGCGCAAGCAAAGACTTTTTAGGCGAAAACCCGCTTATCAAAAAAAATCTTTCCATACTGAAAATGGCGGGAATTCGTGAAGACAATTCAACGGAATTTTACAGGGAGCTTATGAAAGATTCCAAACCTTACCGGTTTTGCATAACCTACCCTGACGGTTACGGCAATCAGGCGGTTATATTTTCCAGAATGAAAACAGGCGGCAAAGTTCAGTTTGCGGCGGCGGTTATAAATGATTCTTGCGGAATACGCGACTGTTTCGGGTTCAACGAGATTTCAAAATTTGAATGCAATACAATTATAGACAGGTTCTACCGGAACGAAAAAGTTCCTGAGGTTTCCCCCGAAATTTTGAAGGCAATTCTGCTTCGCGCCGAAAAAATTTCTTCCGGCAGCCTGCCTTACGAATATGTCTGCTGGAGAAACATTTTAGCGGATATAGAACCTGAGGAAATACAAAACCGACAGCGGGAAATTCCGCTGAATGCAGCGCTCTTTGAAAAAATACTGTGTTCTGATTTCATGGAACACTGGTTCCTTGACGCGGATTACAGCGGCGAATTTAAAGAGTTTCTTGCCGGCTTGAACGCTGATACGGATTTTGATAAGGCAATTGATGAAAATCTTGATAAAATTTTTTACACGGAAGAAAAACAGCTTTGGACTCAACGGCTTTTGACAACAGCGCACCTGAAAGGCCTTGAAGGCGAAGAAGAAACGGCGCAGGCGCTTTACAGCTTATACAAAGACAAAGAATATACGGATGAATTACTGAAAAATATTCTCAGAAAAAGTATCTATGAATATTATACAAGCCTCCGCCACAGCGGAGTGAACGCAGATGATATTATAGAAAAAATAGAGCAAAAGTGGGTAAAAGATGTATAGGGTTATGGGGCTTGATATAGGTACAAAGCGTATAGGAATAGCGCTGAGCGACTATCTTCTGGTAACGGCGAACGGCTTCGGCTGTATTGAGCGCAGTTTTGAAGCGCCGGAAAAAATCCAACGGATTGCAGAAGAAAATAATGTTAAAAAGATTGTAGCCGGTCTTCCTCTCAATATGGACGGAACGCACGGCGCTCAGGCAGCGGACTGCATGAACTTCGCTTCACAAATTGAAGGTTTTGAAGTAATATATGAAGATGAAAGACTGACTTCCCAAACCGCAGAAGAAAACCTGCGGCAAAGAAAAATTGACTTCCGAAAAGATAAATCACGGGTTGATATTGAAAGCGCTTGTATTATACTGGAACAATACCTGTCAAGAGCGGACAATCCTGCAAAAAAATAAAAAGGAGAAATTATGGAAAATGAAGAACAACAGATTATTGAAACAATTGATGAACAGGGCAACATTATCAAATTTGAATTATTTGATATAGTTGAAGTCGACGGACAAGAGTATGCGCTTTTGCTCCCTGTTGAAGCAGACCCTGAAGAAGAGGAAGAACTTGTACTTATGCGGTTAACAAAAAATGACGAGGACTACCTGTTTGAGACAATTACCGATGACAGTGAATTTGAAAAAGTAGCCGCATACATTGAGAGTCTTGAAGAGGAATAAAATTGTTTGAACGGTTCACGGAAAAAGCGATAAATGTGGTAAGCCGCGCACAAGAAGCCGCTAAAAACAGCGTCAGACCCGAACATATTTTACTTGCGCTTGTGAGCGAGGCAAAAGGGATTTCTCTCAAAATTTTCAAGTCCTGCGGCATTGACCGGCAGGTTATTGCGGCGGAAACAGCGGAAGAAACCGGCGGCAATTCCGTTCCTGCGCCTTTTCACAACGAAACAAAAGAACTGCTGAAAGAAACTCTTGATTTGGCCGGTAAATCAGGGAATACGGCAATTTTATACGAACACCTTTTTCTTGCGCTAATCAGCGGCAAAAAAACACCGGTTAAAATTCTTGAAAAATACGGATTTGATGTACAAAAATCCAAAGAAATTCTGGAAAAACTCGTACAAAAGAAAATAAAAAGGCTTTCCCACCCGGAGATTGACGAACATAAAGACTCTGACTTTTTGCAGCCGGCGGATACAATCTTTGACAGCGAAGAATCCTCTAAAGTCTTTGAACGCGCCGTTGCAAAACTTTCCGCATCAAATTATGAAATACTCGGCACAGAACAGGTTATAGCTTCAATTCTTGAAGACGGAAACTCAGGACTGGCAAAAATCCTTGCGGATTACGGGATTACGGATAAGCTTTTTGACGAAAAACTGTCTCAAACCAAATCCCGTCAGGCGGAATATGAAGGGAAGCAGGTTATTTTCACGCCAAACGCTTTCGCCGTAATGAACACCGCGCTTCAAACCGCAAAAGAACTCGGTTCATCTTCGGTTTTGCCCGAACACATTGTACTGGGGCTTCTCAAAACAAAACGCGGGCTTGCTTACAATATATTCAGAGAACTTAACGTAACCGATGATGATTTGGCGCACAGCATAATCAAACCCATTGAAAAACAAATGCCTGAAACACTTACTATTTTACGCTTTGCAAAAGAAGAAGCGCGCCGGCTCGGGCATAATATTGTCGGCACGGAAATGTTTCTGCTGGGGATTATATGCGAAGGCAGCGGAACCGGAGCGGTCGTACTGAATGATTTAGGAGTAAATATTAAGGATGCCCGTATAGTTGTGGAAAATTTGACAGGCTTCGGGGACGAGTACGGCGCAAAGGAAATTATTTTTACAAAGCGCGCCAAAAAAGCGCTTGAGGCGGCATGGAAGCTTGCCAAACTCGAAAAGAAGCCCAAAATAGAATCCGCCCATATACTGCTTGCGCTTATAAACGAGCCGGATTCGCTTGCCATGAAAGCGCTTGCGCAGCTCGGAGCGGACGCAGTGGAGATAAAAGAAGGCATCAATAAAGTGAGTCGTGAACAGTGAATAGTGAACCATTCATCAACAAAATTGAACTTTTTCTTGATAAATACCGTTTACGCGAAAAGCGTATTCTGGCTGCATTTTCCGGCGGCTGGGATTCTATGTGCCTTCTGGATGTATTAACAAAACTCGGCGTAAAGCCGGCGGCAATCCATCTTAACCACAACTGGCGCGCGGAAGAAAGTTTAAAAGAGGCGCAAAATTGCGAGCAATTTTGCGCTGACAGAGATATAGAATTTTATACGGAAACACTTGACAGCAGCGTTGCCCGTACAGAAACCGCCGCACGCGAAGCGCGCTATGCTTTTTTTGAACGCTGCGCCCAAAAATACCGGACAGACTGCATTCTTACCGCCCACAATTACGATGACAACGCGGAAACCGTTTTATACCGGATTATCAAAGGCACGGGAACAAAAGGTCTGGAAGGCATTAAGGAAAAAAGAGGAATTTTTTACCGCCCTCTGCTGGGCGTAACGCGCGGAGAAATCGAAGAATACTGCCGCAGGAATAACCTCAAACCCAACAATGACAGCTCAAACAACGACACAAAGTACAAGCGCAACTTAATCCGCAAAGAAATTCTTCCGGCATTAAGGAAAATTAACCCTGACGCCGTAAAATCCCTGAATTCATTATCACAGGTGGCGTCTTACGATAACTGCCTTATTGACGAATATATATCCGCGCTCAAGGAGCCTTATAAAAATTTCCATGAGCGCTCTGCAGCGCTCAAAAGCCGCTTAATCTACCAAATTTTTATTGACAACGAAATCGACTATGACCGTACAAAAATAAATTATATCCTGAATTTTATTGAAGAAAATAAGAACTCAAAATCCGGCAAAACTTGTTCTCTGACAAAAGGCTTGTGGATACTGGCAGGCAAAAAAGGGGTACAGGTACTCAACCGGCACCCTTCGCATAAAAATCAGGATTGTGTTAAAATCGGGGTATTATGAAAATAAAAACTTTATTCGGTGAAGAAGAAATTCAAAACAGAGTTGCGGAACTTGCAGAGGAAATGAACAAATTCTACAACGGCAGAGAAGTTTACGTAATTGTGGTGCTAAAAGGCGCGGTGGTTTTTGCCGCTGATTTGATAAGACATTTTAACATGCCCGTTAAAACGGAATTTATACGGCTTTCCAGCTACGGCGCAAACACGGCTTCATCAGGAAAAGTTCATGCCGTTGATATTGCGCTGCCGGATTTGAACGGCAAAAATGTTCTTATAATCGAAGATATTATAGACACGGGGCTTACGGCAAAATTTCTGCTGGACTTCATAGGGTGTAATTTCAAGACAAAATCAACAAAATTCTGTTCGTTTCTGGATAAAAAAACAGCAAGAGTTAACGATATTGAACCGGATTACTTTTGTTTTGAAGTCGATGATAAGTTTGTAATCGGGTACGGTCTGGATTATAACGGAAATTACAGGAACCTGCCTTACGTAGGATACATACAAAATGTATGAAAAAGCTGTGGAACTGATTAATAATTTTTTTTTAATCCGGCCGCCGGAAGACAACTGCGGACAGGTTTTTGAAATCTTAAAAGAAATTATTAACTTTGACTGCGCATATATTTACTACATGAACGAGCCGGTAAGCGGCAGACCGGAATACTCCTATAACCCCCAAAAAAATCCGGGAAAGTGGTCTTTAAGCGAGGAGCTGAAAATTAAAAATACACGGTTCGGACAAATTATCATTACCCGCCAAAGCAAGTTCAACAGCGATGAAGCAAAAATCTTCAAAACATGCGCAGGCGTAATTTCAAATATCCTTAAAGATATAGAGATTACCGGAATACTTAATATGCAGGTGAACGCTTTGCAGAAAGGGTTTCGGAAAGTTCTTGATGCGGAGAAAGTAAAAAACGGGTTTCTGGCAAATATTTCACACGAACTGCGTACCCCGCTGAACGCTATTATAGGATTTTCCGAACTGCTGGACGGAGATTTCGCCGGAGCGCTGAACCCCAAACAAAAAGAGTATGTAAATGACATAAGGGTTTCCGGTCTGCATCTTCTGGGGATGATTAACGGAATTCTTGATATGTCAAAGCTGGAAGCGCATGCAATGAAGCTGAACCCGTCAAGCTTTTCACTCAAACAATCCGTGAATGAAATTTTAAACATTATAAACCCGCTTGCACAAAAGAAAAACATAAAAACGCTAAGCAAGATGAAAGATTTTGAAATTTACGCGGATTACCAGAAGATACACCAGATTTTGTTCAATCTGGCAAGCAACGCGGTAAAGTTTTCCGATGAAGGCGGCACAGTTAAAATAACCGCCGAAAAAAATGCGGATAATATTACCATTAGCGTTATTGACAACGGTATAGGTATTGACAAGAAGCACCACAGCAAAATTTTCAAAAAATTTGAACAGCTTGGCAGCAATACGAACTCAACGGGTTTAGGCCTGACGATTACAAAAGAGCTTGTAAAGCTTCACAACGGTACAATCAACGTCAAAAGCGAACCGGGCAAAGGTTCGGCATTCACCGTAACCCTGCCAAATCAGCTGAAGGGTTGAGACATCCGCTCCCGGCATTGGTAACTTTTTATTGCTTTGTCATTGCGAGGACGAATGTAATGAGGACGAAGCAATCCAGTAAATTCAACGTTTTTGACTGGATTGCTTCGCTGCGCTCGCAATGACAGAGCAATGCAAAGTTAACACTCCCGTACGGAGAGGAATGTTTGAGATAACTTCTGTTTTCTCAAAATAGCATGTTTGTTAATATTTGTAAAGCCTCTAAAACCTCACAGAAAAAGCTTTACAGCCATTTTGTGAATATAAATATTTATTTTTTATCTGATTTCCATAAAGTTTTTTCTAAATATGCCGTAAACATACATGTGATAGTGTAAAGAGGCAACAAAATGGACCCGATTGGCTTGTATATAGCTTCGTTAGGCTTAACAGATGAAGCGGCAAAGAAGAAACGCGAAGAGTTAGAAAAGCTTACTCCCGACGAATTAAGCAAACTTCTTGCAAATCAAAAAACTTTTGTTGAACACTCAAACAGGGCTTCGGTTAATACCATATTCCCGGTAGCAAGCTGTTTGGATACGTCTAATACCACAGGTTTTGAAAAAAAATCCCTTAATTCAAAATTTCAGTTCAACCCTTCTTTATACAGCGAAAGCGAACAAACAGCTATGAAGTTTTTAAACGATATGACCTCAGATGCTAATAAAAATATGTTTATACAGTATGAAAAAGACGGCGCTGTGGCTTATGCTGTTAATTTATGGAAAGAATGTTTTAATACCGAATACGCAAAATCAAATGTTCAACGAGCAATAAGCGATACCAAAGAAGATATATTTATGTTTGAAATGGCAGCAAAAGGCTTGCTGGACTATACAAGCTATTCCGGCCAGCCTGTAAGTGTTACGTTTGCGGAAACATTCAAGAAAAGACGCGGGGTTGAGTTTTCCGAAGCTAATATTAAAGATTGCGAGGAAAAAGCAAATGTAATGGTACAGGTTCAGTCAACAACAGATCTGATAAAAAGCTTAAAAGATAATCTGGGTGCCAGCTATGCAAACAATGTGCACAATAACACTTCACGCGCAGGAGAAAAAGCTGTTTTAAACACATTGAGTGTTTTGGGCATAAAAAATAAAGATGAAATAAACGAGATTTTGAAAAACGTAGAAGAAGCCAACAAAGATAATCCTCTTATTAAAGAATACGGCGGGAATTTTCAGGTATACAAAGATGAAAAAGGAGAGTTGGGAATATACAGGACTACGAAAAAGGGTATAACAGTACCGATTACCCAGGAGCAGACGCAATTAATGCTTAACGAGCTGGAATTACGTCTTAACAAAACTTATGCAAAAGCTCTTGGGATTGAGTACTCTGAGAATGCGAGCAGTAAAGATATTGAGCAAATGGCTGAAAAGAAGTATAACGAGTATAAAAGTACATACGAGGCTGCCTTTAAAAAGGCTTACGGCGGTAAGGACTTAAAAGAGATGTCATTACAGTATATGAATTCACAGGAAAAAGGCGTAGCCTACGTAGACATGGGAGTAAACATTTTAACAATGGTTGCTATGATGGTTGGCGGAACGGGAGTTCTTGTAAAAGGCGCTCAGATGCTGGGTACGGGAGTGAAGTATGCTAATGCAATAACAAATGCTTGTAAGTTACCGGGAGTACAGAAGTTTTTAATGGGATTTCAGATTACCCAGCCTCAGGCTTTATTGGAAACAGCCACAGGCGACCAAGACTTTGGAGCATACGGAATGCGGGTTGGGGAAAGTGCAATGTGGTTGGCTTTGGGGATGGGGTCAAGTATTGTGGGCAATGAAGTGCGTGCTTTTTTAACCGGCCGCGGTTTGGGTAAACTTGTGCAAGCAAGCGGAAAAAGTGTAGACGAATTAATAGCATTATCAAGAAACGGGAAGTTACCGGCAGATATAAGCAATGCATTTAAATCAATAGATAAGGCAGCGAACCTGTGGGGGTTCGGCACGGAACTTACGACAGATATTCTGGCTACATACGCAATTCGGGGTGAGGATTTAAGCTTAATGGACGGGATAATGTCTTTAAACGGAGCGTTAATAGGTGGATTGGCGCACAAGGGATTTTTAGCGGGTCAAAAAGAAGCGGAGCTGGGTGCGATAAGGTCGCAATTGAAGAAAGCGCATCCTGAATTAAGTAAAGCGGATTTGGACAAAATGTCTTCTGAGTTGTTTACGCTGCGGGGGATTCTTCATGAAAAATTGAAGGCATCTGACGCGGATGTTTCAAAACCAAATGATACAACAACTCCGAAACCGGAAGATGCGGGTGTGAGAAGAGACACCGAAACAATTACAAAACCGGATGATGCGAACCCGTCAAGAAACACCGAAACAAAAACTACGGGCGAAAAAATGACGCCGGAAGAATTTAGAGAAGCTAAAGCCGAATTAAAAAAAGAGCTTGAAAAAAACCAATTACCAAAGGATGAGATAGATGCTATTTTGGACTGCACCAATGAAAAAAATATTGAACTTGCTAAGATTATATGTCAAGACAAGG
>JAISCP010000020.1 GCA_031265495.1 Heliobacteriaceae bacterium
ATTCAACGTTTTTGACTGGATTTTCCTCTCACAAAACGATAATTAATCGTTTTGCTCGGCAGAGTGTCCTCATTACATTCGTCCTCGCAATGACAAAGCAATAAAAAGTTAACACTCTCCTCAAGGGGAGGGTAAACCTTTCAACTATTCAACCTTTCAACTAACTTACAACTCCCTTGCGGTAAGAATAATTTTGTTGTAAAATTTCTACAGACAGGAAAGGTTGTATCATGCAGGTATCATTAAACTGGTTGAATGAATTTGTGGATTTGTCGGATTTGGATGTCAGACAGATTGCACATGAGCTCACTGTGAGCGGACTGGAAGTTGAAGAAATTGAAGAAGTTAAAGCAAAATTCACGAACATAACAACTGCGGAGATTGAAAAAATCGACAATCATCCGAATTCGGACAGACTGCACCTTGTGACCGTAAAAACCGCCGGCGGCATGAAAACGGTTGTCTGCGGAGCGCAAAATATTGCGCCCGGACAGATTGTACCTTATGCGTCAACAGGGTCTCAGGTTCTGGACAGGAAAACAGGCGAGCCTTTCACTCTCAGCCCTGCCGTAATACGCGGCGTTGAGTCACAGGGAATGCTTTGTTCCGCAGGTGAACTGGGAGTGCCTGATGAGCAGGACGGGATTTTTATTCTGAATAAATTTCTGCCTGAAGTCGGTGTCGGGGAAAATTTAAAAGAGCTTCTGGGATTTGATGAGGATTACATTCTTCATGCCGCGCCAACCGCAAACCGCGGCGACCAAATGTCGGTTATCGGCATTGCAAGAGAATTGAGCGCAATTTTTGACAGACCGTTGAAAATTCAGCCCTTCAATCCTTCAATCCTTCAACCCTTCAACGGTTTTAAAGTCGAAATCCTTGACCATGATGTTTGCAAGTATTATTCTCTGGGTATTTTGAAGGATATAAAAATTAAGCCGTCTCCCGAATGGATGAAAAAAAGGCTTGTTTCTGCGGGAATTCGTGCGATAAATAACGTTGTTGATATTACGAATTATGTACTTCTGGAATACGGAATTCCGCTGCATGCATTTGATTTGAACAAATTAGACGGATACTTATGCGTCCGCCGTGCAAAAGAAGGAGAAAAAATTACCACTCTTGACGGTGTTGAGCGCAAGCTTTGCAAAGACAGCGTTTTGATTGCAACCCAAAAGGAAGGCGTTTGTCTTGCCGGAGTTTTCGGGGGCGAAAACTCCGAAGTTGACGAAAATACAACGGCTCTTGCCCTTGAAGCTGCGTATTTTACTCCCGCAGGCAACCGGAAATCGTCCCGTTCTGTAGGGTACCGCTCGGAAGCCTGTGCAAGATTTGAGCGCGGCGTGGATATTGAGGCGGTTAAGCCTGCATTAATTCGTGCTATGCAGCTTTTAGCCGAACTTGCCGGCGCAAAAATTTCAGGCGTGGTTGAAGCCGGAAATAATAAACTGCCGGAAACAGATATTACTTTCAGATATTCTCAGGTAAAAAGAATTTTAGGCATGCAGATTGCGCCGGAACGCTGCGATAACATTTTGGAGCGGCTCGGGTTTGAGAAACTCGGCGGCAATGACAGCGCCGCAAAATTCAAAGTTCCGTCTTTCCGTGCGTACGATGTTGTCCGCGAAATTGATTTAATTGAAGAAGCTGCTCGTATAAACGGCTACGACAAAATAGCGCCGTCTTTGCCTAACAAAATACAAATGCCGGATATTTCCGCTGAAGAACGCCTGATGAAAAAAATTCATGAGATTATGCTCTCATCCGGCTTTAACGAAATTCAGACAAGCTCCCTCATCGGCAAGCCGCTTCTGGATAAGTTTATGATTTCGTATGATGAAACACGGGTTGTCGAAGTTCTTAACTGTGCAAGCGAAGATTACACAATGCTGCGCCAAACTCTTGCCGCAAGCGTTCTAAATTGTATGAAATACAACTGCGATAACGGTCAGAAGAATTTTTGGGCGTATGAAATCGGTAAAACATACTTTAAAGAGCGTGAAGCAGCCGTAAAAAATACCGGCGTTGTTGAGAATACAGTTCTTGCAGGCGTGATTACCGGTGAAATTGAAAATTCAAAATGGCAAAACAAAATTCAGCCTGATTTTTACACTGTGAAAGGCGTTTTTGAAAAATTGTTCGACGAACTTGGAGTCTCAAAACGCGTTAAATTTGTTCCGCTTGAAAATTCTTCGCCGGAAACTTCAATGCTTCATCCGTACAAAAGCGCAGCCGCAGCGTTTCTCGGCCAAAAATCAGAGCCTGCCGGATATTTCGGGCAAATTCATCCGCTTTTGAGAGACAGGTTGAAACTAAATCAAGATGCTTACTTTTTTAAACTTGATTTGGGCGCATTAATTTCTATTGTAAAAGAAACGGTGCCGCGCTTTAAGAAGCTTCCGCAATTCCCGGAAGTCCGCCGCGATTTGGCGTTTGTGATTAGTGAAGATGTGAGCTGCGATGATATTCAAAAAGTTATCAAAGGCGCGGCTGCACAAAATATTTTCAAGGGAAGCGAAATTTTTGACGTTTATCAGGGCGAAAATATTGAACAAGGCTTCAAAAGTCTTGCATTTCGCATAAAAATGCAGGACGAGAACGCTACTTTAACCGATGAAATTATTGACAGTCAAATGAAAAGCATTAGGGATAAACTTCAAAAAACTTATGCGGGCGTTACGTTCAGGGGGTAAAATGTTAAAACGATTAATATTGTTAGTATTATGCTTACTGTTTGCGCGTTCGTTTGCGTCAGACGTAATTCCTTCGCATGTGAGTGCGTCAAACCCGGATACACTGGGACTTTATCAGGCGGAGGATGAAATTATTCTGTATAAAAAACCGCAGGATGACGCACAGATTATTCAAAGTATCCACTGGAGCTGCGGCGGGATTGTTCCCGAAACCGTTGAAGCGGCTGAATTGTTTGTGGTTTATATGCCTGAGAAAAATCTTGCGTTTCTGGCTGTATCCGATGAAAACGACAACTGGGTGGAAGTGATTTATAATAATGCGGCAGGCGATAAGGGCTGGATTAAAAAAAGCGACCCTTACAGGTTTTCAAGCTGGATTAATTTCTTTAACATGTACGGAAATAAATACGGGCTTAATCTTTTAGGCGGGGTTCCTGCGGCTGCAAGCGATTTGCACAGTGCGCCGGACGAGTTTTCGCAGGTTGTGGGCAGGCTTAACCATCCGCAAAAGATTAATTTAAATGCAATACGCGGCAACTGGGCGCTTGTGAGCGTTTATGATATGGACAGAGTGCCGAAAACGGGCTACATCCGCTGGCGTGCGGATAACGGTGTAAAATACCTGTTTCCCGCAATGAAATAGGGTTGAACGGTTGAATTACTATCCGTCATTACTGTACATGTCAAGCAATTAGTTACATGATTTTTTAAGAAGTCATCCTGAATTTGTTTCAGGATCTGGCACATGGCAAATCGTATTATTTTCTCAATTTTATTTCAGCATCTATCTGCACAGGTAAAAAAACCTTACAGAAAATAATTGTAAAATTTGTAATCGCAGATTATTGTCATTTGCGTTACTTTTGTGCATAGAATTCGTTTTATTACTCAATATTAAGAAATGTAAAATAAATTTAAAACCTCAAAAACTATTGATACCAGAGCTTTTACAAAAATAAAAAAGTCTCAATATTCATTAAACAGGCAATTATTGCCCGGGAATTTTTTTTATAAAAGTATAGGGGATATCGTATAGCTTACGAGGTAATTCTAAAAGGGGAAAACAAAATGGCTATTGAACCGATACGGCAGATATTACCTGCCGAGTCACAACAAAACGAAAGTACAGTAATAACAGAGGATAGTTCATCTGAAAGTATCTTTGAAACCGCTTCCAATGAAAAAGTAACATCTGTCGGAACTTCTTGGGCGCAAACTTCCGATGAGGTTCCTGTTGCCCAAAATGTTTACCATTACACTGATCAAGAAATCGATAAAATAAATGAAAATATCAGAGACTTAGAGCATGTTGAAAAAAGCGTAAGAAAACAGGCTGAAAAAAATCTCAAATTCATATATACACACGCAATCAATACCGAAAAACCTTACCTTACCGAAAAACAGATTAACAGGGAGGTTAAACTTCTTATTGACAATGCTAAAAGACAGGCTGAGCAAGAAGCAACATTGACTTACAGACAAGGCGATAAAGCACAGTTAAAAGCAGATAAGGGAATGCACAAAGCCTCTAATTCTCAATACAGACAGCACTTTGAACGTCTGAGCAAAAAGCAGGACGCTGTTATAAGCTCGGAACAAAACAAAGATAAATTTTTGGACGAAAATGGCAAAATCGACATGAAAAAGTCAACAGAAACTCTCTTAGATATTGCCCATTCGGATTACAGACTGACATACAACAAAAATGCAAACTTTGATGAACGCGCGCGTGCAGCCCAAGAGTTAAAAACCAGTGAAAGCACTGCGGCAGGTATTTACAGGGAATTTGGTTTTAAGGCTACAAGACCGGGCTTGAAGAAAGCTGTTTATGTAGCTGTAAATACGCTGACAGGCGGAGCAATCGGAGCCGGCGGAGGAGCTGTCGCAAGTACTCGTCCCACTATAATAAAACCGGAATATGTAGATAAAGTTGTAGATATACCTATAAGTGTAAATGTTAACGGCGTAATAACTAATGAAGTAGCACAAAGAACAGTACAAGTTGTTACAAAGGGAGTTTATATACCGGGAAGAAATTTACTTTTACCCGGTGTAATTACCGGGGCGGCAGTGGGTCTCGGATATGGTTTATTAACAATGAACAAAAACTGCCAGGATGATTTGGCGCCTGATTACGCTGCAAGAGCCAACGAATTAAGATTTAAGAAAGCTGTAAATCCATGTGAAGAAATTCTTCCTAATGATTGTGAAGGACTGAGCTTAGAAATCGAAAATAATAACTTACTTCTTGAAAATTATAAGAAACACAACGTACCTTCCGATAATCCGCAACTGCAGGCCGTTATTAAAAGACGGGATGCATCAATACAAAAATTCGGACAGCTTGATTGTCCTATTGTGTTTAAGGATTGTGATGACGCGGAAGGCAGACAAAAAGAAGCTCTGACTAAAATGAAAGAGCTGCCTAAGAACAGCTCTGAATATTTATTGTATGCCAGACGGCTTCAACAGGCAGATTCTTATCTGATTGATAACAACTGTTACACGCAGCCAATCGACGATATGCTGCTGCCGGTGATTTGTGATTGCGACCAGGCAATATCCTTGAGGGCAGAAGCTTTACGCAGACAGAAAGTAGCTATGGATAACGGCGATTGGGAAGAACATACAAAAATGCAAAAACTGATTGAACATGCGGATAAGTATATAAAAGATTATAACTGCACACAGCCGCCTATACGTCCGGATGATGATTGTAAATTAACTCCTAAAGAAAATTTTTCATTAAGATTTGATGAATCTGAAATTTGCAAGTATAAACCTAAACGCGGCGAGTTCTGGTACGGAATTGTACAGGCAAAATACGGTACAGGCAGCCACAAAGATACAATGGATATTGTTAACCAGTTAAAACTTTCACACGGTATTACTAACTTCAAGCTGAACACACAGCCGCCGGAAATGAATTTACGGAAAACAATGGAGCTCCGTGACGGACGCCAGCTTAATGTCAATTGTGATGCACAGGTTACATTAAAAGCAACGAAATATGCACCGTCTGTTCCGTACAAAGGAACATATACAAATCCCGTAACACAGGAAAAAGTTCCGGTGTACTTCTGGCAAGACTGTCACGGCAACAACAGCCAGATGTATTACGACCGCGCGGAACGCGACAGAGAAATGCAAAAGGCACAACAAAAATAATATTAGAAAAGACCTCTTTCGAGGTCTTTTTATGGGATCTATATACATAACTAGCCAATATAAACCATATTGTCATTCCGGGCTTGACCCGGAATCTATCAATTTCAATTAAACTGATAGACCCTGAAACAAGTTCAGGGTGACTTGGCTAGTTAAGTATATAAGTCCCCTTTTTATACTTCCCGAACCCCGCATGGAAAAGCTTTCAGGCCATTCTTAACCCAGCAGTTTTCAAGCGGTTTGAACTCGCTTCCCGTCACAAAGAACGCTGAACCCGAACCCGACATAAGCGCATCAGGGTAAAGCTGTTTGATTTTTTGCAGCTGCGGATAGGCGTCTGTAACAGCCCATTCAAGGTCATTCAGAGTTCCGGAGGCCTGTAATCCTTTAAGCCTCTTATCCTCCAGCTTATTGTAAGCTTCTTTGGCGCTGATACCCAAATCAAGAGGTTTAATAAGGGAAACGGAGAAATCCTCAAACTCAAGCGGTTTAAGGATTTCTCCGCGGCCGCAGGCAAGCCTGCGGCCGCCCTCAAGGCAGAAATTGAGGTCTGACCCGAGTTTAGCGCACAGCTCATGCAGCTGTACATCGGATAACGGACTGCCTGAAAGTTTATTTAAGCCGTACAGAGTTCCGGCAGCGTCGACGCTTCCCCCGGCAAGACCTGCCGAAACCGGAATATTTTTCTCTATATGAATGTGTATTTTATAACCGGAAATATTTGTCCGCTCAAAAAATAAAACGGCTGCTTTATAAACAAGGTTTTTTTCATCATACGGAATTTCACTGCTTGTGCCGGAAAGGTTGATTTCACACCGGCTGCTTTCCTGCGCGGAAATAGTCAGATAATCAAATAAATCAATTGTCTGCATAATACTTTCTATATTATGAAATCCGTCGCTGCGTTTGTCGAGAACCTTCAAGGTCAAATTAATTTTTGCCGGACAGGCGATTTTAATACTTTCCTCTTCAGGGATAGTTGAAACTTCTGATTTTGTGGCGGGGCAGCCGGAGGAATAATTTGCTTTACTTTTATCCCCCTCTCGAAATTCCCTGCGGGAATTTCGGTCCCCCCTCAAGGGGGGGACAACATTAGGAGTTGAATGGTTGAATGGTTGAATGGTTGAACTACCCTCCCCTTGAGGGAGGGTCGAAATTCCCGCAGGGAATTTCGGGGTGGGGTTGATGTAACTGCTGATATATTGCAAAACTCCGTCAATATTATCAAATATTTCATTATTCCAAATGCGTAAAACCTCATATCCTTGATTTTTCAGGAAAGAATCGCGTCTTTGGTCATAAGTAATTTTTTTTTCATCATTATGCTGACCGCCGTCAAGTTCAATGATTAGTCTTTTATCGGCGCTCATAAAGTCTGCAATATATGGCCCAATAGGCTGCTGGCGCCTGAATTTTACACCGTTCAACCGGTTTTTTCTGAGATAAAGCCAAAGTTTATTTTCAGCATCAGTAGGGTTATTTCTCAATTTTCTGGCATTGGATATATTGTTTTTATTATATTTAGGTTGTGTCATGTACCCCACCCCGAAACAGGAGATGTCGGACCTCCTAGTTGTCCCCCCCTTGAGGGGGGACCGAAATTCCTTACAGGAATTTCGAGGGGGGGATGGTTTAGCGCTTCTGACAGCTCTCCGAACTGCTCTATTGAAAGCTTTTCTCCCCGTATACTCTCATCAAGCCCGAGCGAAGCGAGGGCTGATTGAATTCTTTCTTTTGCAAACCCGCCTGCTGCAAGGCAGTTTTTAATATTCTTTCTGCGCTGCGAAAACGCCGCTTTGACAGTTTTTCTGAAATGCGCATAGTCCGTAAGTTTTAGTCTTGGGTTTTCCCGGATAACAAGCCTTACAAGCGCGGAGTTAACTTTGGGAGCAGGATAAAATGATTTTCGTCCGACAAATTTAACTATCTCCACATCAGCCCAAAACTGTGAAAGAACAGTTAACAATCCGTACTGCTTGGAAGGCGAGTTTGCAGACGCGGTCATCCGCCGCGCAACCTCCTCCTGAACCATCAGAATAATTTCCGTAATCTTGTTCCGGTTCTTGTTGTCCAAATCGTCTGTTTCTCCCAGAAGATGCGCAATAATCGGAGCAGTGATATAATACGGAATATTCGCAACAATTTTAGCTTTACCCTCGCATAATTCCGACAAATCCGTTTTGAGAATATCTTTATGAATAATTTTTAAGTTCGGGGCTTTAAGTTTTTCCAGTTCTTTAACCGCATCTTCGTCAAGCTCTATTGCAATAACCTCTTTTGCGTATTTCACCAGATGTTCGGTTACAAACCCCGCCCCCGGACCGATTTCTATTACGGTATCTTCCGGCTGAATGTCCGCAAAACCGATTATGGCGCGGATGACTTCTTCATCAATAAGAAAATTCTGCCCCAGACGCTTTTTTGTTTTAAAATATTTTGCCCTGTTGAAGTAGTCCATATTATACATGATAATAACACAGACAGGCAGGTGTTTTAAAAGTTCTTATTTGATATTTTAAATATGTTATAATAAAACTGAGGATTGTATGAGCAAAACAAAAGAAAAGTTAAGCCCCAAAGATATTACGGACATTTTTACAAGCGGCTGCAAGCGTGAGAAAAACATAGGCATTGAATATGAAAGACTTCTTATTTCTTCGGAAACAAATACGGCTGCGGATTATGATTTGAGCGTTTGCAGTCTGCTGAGAATTTTTGCCAAAGAGGACAATTGGGATTACATTACCGATGATTACAATATTATCGGGCTGAAACAGGAGCATGACGCAATTACCCTTGAACCCGGCGCGCAGCTTGAACTGAGTTTAAAGCCCGAAACAAACATTTGCGATGCGGAAAAAAAAATAACTTCATTTGATAAAAAACTTAAACCCGTGTTGGAAAGACTGGGGCTTAAGATGCTTAACTACGGGATTTCTCCCGTTTCTACACATAAGAATATAAAAATTATCCCCAAAAGAAGGTATCACCTTATGGCTAAGTATCTTTGGGGAATTCTTTCGGATGTAATGATGCGCGAAACCGCCGGACTTCAGGTTTGTATAGATTTTTGCGATGAGCCGGACGCTGTGAGAAAATTCAGCATTGCAAACAAACTATCTCCGTTTATGACGGCGATGTTTGCCAATTCTCCCATACGCGGCGGCGCTGATACGGGTTACAAGAGTTTCCGCGCCCTGAGCTGGCTTAACACTGATAATGACCGCTGCGGGTTTGCAGGCGGACTTGAGGGGGAATTTTCGTTCAATGAGTACATAGACAGGGTTATGAAAACGCCGCTTATTTTTATAAACAGGGGTGAGGCCGCAGCGCCGGTTAACGGAAAAATAAATTTTGAGGAATTTATGAATTACGGGTGGAACGGAATCGAGGCCGAACTTGACGATTTTATTCTGCACGCTAATCTGTATTTTCCTGAAGTACGCCTGCGAAACTTTATAGAAATCCGAAACCATGACTGCGCGGGGCATGGGCTTCAATACTCAATTGCGGCAATTTATAAGGGTATTATGTATAACGAAACAGCGCTGGCTGACGCGGAAGAATTGTTATCGGTATTCAGCGCAAAGGACTTTGCGGAATTCAGGTTTAACGTTCCCAGAAGCGCTATGGATTTCAAGCTGAAAAAATACGAGGTTTGTGAAATTGCCAAAGAGATTTTACGCATAGCTGAAAAAGCGCTTTCCGGCTCCGTTGACTACAAATACCTTGAGCACATAAAAGAATATACTATGGATGGAATTTCGCCTGCGGATGTAATTTTGCGCAACTGGTACGGCTCATGGAATAAGGATATTAACAAACTGACAGCATATGTTGAAAATTAGTAAATAGTGCTTAGTAAATAGTAAATAGCGTTGAAAGGTTGAATGGTTAGATTACCCTCTCCTTGAGAGAAGTGTCAACTTTGCGTTGATACGGTAATTCAAAGCCTCTCCATACGGGAGAGGAAGAATTTCTTAATGAACACAAAGTGTGAATTTAGAAATTCAGGTGAGGGGGCGCAAAACAGAATAAATCTTGGGTAGAGTACATGTCTGTCAAACTACGGAATAGCTTGCCTTGTTTGTCATACAACCTGCCCCCTCACTCCAAACACTAAGCTCAACCTACGGTTTCGCTAAGTGTTTGTACTCTCTCCCGCATGGAGAGAGTACGCAAGGTAAGAAAGCGATGAAGCAATCCGGTCAAAAACATTGAATTTACCGGATTACAGGATTTAAACTAAAATTTCAAAAGAATTTTCAAAGTATCTTTTTCTTTGTTCTTTTCAAACGCTTTAACAGCGTCTTTTGCGTCATAAATCCCGGAAATAAGCGGGGAGAAATCTATTTTTTGACTTTTAAGCATGCGCAGCGCCGCCGGAAACTGCCCGCAGCGCGAGCCCAGCACCGTAATTTCATCAATTACAACCGGCGCAAGATTCATAGGCTTTTCACCCGCAACAGTGCTTTTTAAAACAAGAACCCCGCGCGGTACGGTAAGCGCAATTGCAGTTTCAAACCCGGAAATTGAACCTGTTGCCTCAACAACAACATCCCACTCTTTTCTGATTTCCAATTCACCGAGAAGCGTTGTGTCCACGCCCTGTTTTTTAGCTATATCAAGTTTATTTTGATGTTTGCCGGCAAGAGTTACATTGATATTCTGTGCATTCAGCGCAAGCGCTGTAATAAGCCCGAGTTTGCCGTCTCCCAGAACAAGAGTTTTTTGGTAAGGTTTTATATGAAGTTGCTCGTTAATCTCAAGCGCAGCCGCAAGCGGCTCGGTAAAAACAGCCTGCTCATCGGTTACATTGTCCGGAACCTCAAACAAAACTTCAACCGGCATGGTAAAATATTCGGCGAAACAGCCGTCTTTCTGCACTATTCCGAGTGTATGCCGTGCAGGGCAATGGCGGTACATTTTTTGAGCGCACCGGATGCAGTCCGGTTTTTTACAACCATAGCTTATTTCCGGTACCACACGCTTGCCCAGAAGCGATTGGTCTTTGCCGTTAACTTCTTCGACAATCCCGACCCCCTCATGCCCCAGAACTCCGGCATAGCCCATATAGCCTTTCGTAATCTCGTAATCAGTATTGCAAATTCCTGCCGTAGTCACTTTTACGAGCGCTTCGCCGGCTTGGGGAACAGGTTTTTTATAATCCTGCGTGTATTTTAATTCTTTATCAAATATAACAGCTTTCATTTTTTTTTAACCTTTCATAAGATAAATTGTATCATAAATAAGGGATAGAGACTAGGCAGTGTCGACATTCACTAACAAACTACCACGGATAATCGTCTTTGATTTCCCAGCCGTCAAGCATTATCAATGCAGTACACATGTACCGATTGCTTTTATTACAATAATTCCTTGAAGTACCATCTGCGTCTGTAATATTTACACCGTTAGTGCTTGTCGGAAAATCCCAATTTTTGTATTCACCGTTCTCTGCTTCAGAAAGCCTTATAGCTTGCGAAAACATTGAATAAAAATGTTTTACCCGAATAGCAGTGACCTTTTTTTGATAATTCGCTATCAATGCCGGCATAGTCAATGCCGCTACTATACCTATTACAGCAAGGGTTATCAAAACCTCTGCTAAGGTAAAGGCTTTTGCTCTTTGGCCCTCTCCCCGCGGGAGAGGGCGCAAACACTTGGCGAAACCGCAGGTTGAGCTTAGTGTTTGCGGTGAGGGGGCGGGCAGGCTGCACCCATGACATGTGTTCCAACCAAGATTTATTCGGTTTTGCGCCCCTTCAACTGAATTTCTAAATTCCCTGTGTTCATTAAGAAATTCTTCCTCTCCCGTATAGAGAGGAAATCATAGAGTTTCTGAAACGAGCTCAAAAGGACAGGTTTCTTATCTAAAGGCAGAAAGCCTTGCAGGAAGCCGTTAAAAAGCCCCCCTCCCCGAAAGTGGCTCTACACCTGCATTACAGCTGTTTTTAAATACTTTTTTCATAACCATTCCTCCTTCTTCAATTATCCTATCAAATTTTACAAAAATTGGCAAGTAAAACTTTTCCGTACTCTGTTAAAATGCCTTCAGGATGAAATTGAACCCCGTAAACCGGATATTTTTTGTGCATAATCGCCATGTTAACCCAGTCTTTTGTCTGTGCAACAGGAATTAAGTCCCCTCCAATTCCCTCCGCCGCCAGCGAATGATAGCGCACTGCCTCAAAACCCTGCGGTATCCCGCAAAAAAGCCGGCATTTTTCATCAAAGAAAATTCGGGAAGTCTTTCCGTGCACAGGTTCGGCGGCGCGAACCACTTTTGCCCCGAAAAACTGCGCTATACACTGATGCCCGAGACATACACCCAGAATTTTCTTTGCCTTGTAAAAAGCTTCTATAACTCCCGTTGAAATTCCGGCATTGTCCGGTGTTCCCGCACCCGGTGAAATAATAATCCTGTCAAAATTCAGCCGGCTTAATTCCTCAATCGTAATTTTATCATTCTCAAAAATTACCGGCTCCACACCCAGCTCACGCAGGTATTGAACAATATTATAGGTAAACGAGTCATAGTTATCAATTAAAATCATACGCCGCCTTCTTCATCCCGCGAACCGAATTTACGCAATAAATCCCCTGAGCTTTGTACAAATCTTCTTTATAAAGAATTTTTTCCGTACATTTGCCCTCATTAAGCAGTTTTTGGCGGTAAATCCCGTTCAGAAGCCCGCATTCCACCGGCGGAGTGTAAAATTCACCGTCAATTTCCAGTACAATATTTGTTCTTGAACCTTCCGTCAGTTCGCCTTTCTCGTTACAGAATATCTCATCGTAAAATCTGCTGTAATCAACGTTATAATAAGGACGGTAAGTAGTTTTATGATACAAAAACTCATCCCGGCTGTTTACGCTCAAAGCTGAAAGCCTTACCCTGTCCGGCGTACACTTTTCAAGCTCTTTGCGTTCAACCTCAAAGCGGCCTTCTTTATCAAGCAAAATACGTATTATGCCGCTGCCAAAACTTCCGGCCATGTTCAAAACAGCCGGTTTGTCAAAAGGAAAGCCGTAATAATGCGCTGAATTTTCCATACGATCAAGATGTTCCGCCAAATCGCCGCTGTCGATTTTAACCGTTTCAACAAGTTTAAAGTCATCATTAAGGAACTTCGTCTTGGTAAAAGCTTCTATCCACTCATCCCTTGCGTTCGAATCCCATACAACCGCACCGCCGACACGGTATCTGAAGCCAACGTTTTTGCAATGTTCCGCCCTGCTCGTGCCGCCGGCGCAGCACGATTCCGGCGGAACACCGGCTGCGCGCTGTAAAATCCTTATCGGAACGCTAAAAGTGGCTTTTTCGGGGCTTAAAAAACCTATGGCGCCGCAGTAAATCCCTCTTGAACCCTGTTCGACTTCATCAATTATCTTCATAGTGCTGATTTTCGGCGCGCCGGTAACAGAACCGCAGGGAAAAATCGCTTTGAAAATATCAAAAAGCTTTATACCTTCAGGCAAATCAGCCTCAATCCGTGAAATCATTGTATGAAATGTCGGATGTGTTTCAATTTCAAAAAGCTTCGTAACTTTAACAGAACCGGTTTTCGCAATCCGTCCTAAATCATTGCGCAGCAAGTCCACTATCATTACGTTTTCAGCACGGTTTTTAACATCATTTTTCAAAAAATCATCCGCATTTTTGTCCGCTGCCGCAGTACCTTTCATTGGCTGCGTTACAATATGATTATTTTCAACTTCAAAGAACAATTCCGGCGAAAAAGAAAGCACTGTTTCATACTCATTTTTCATAAACATATTGTACGGCGTTTTCTGTTTGCCCAGAAGATAAGCGTATAATTCAGAGTCACTGCAGCCGGAATTACTGCTGTTAAGGCTCACATCAAAATCGAACGTATAATTAACTTCATAGGTATTTCCGCAGGCGATTTCTTCTTTTATCCTTTCTATCGCCTTTGAATACCGCTCAAAATCCGGCGACGGCACAGGGTTTAAAGAAAACCGGCTGCTATGCGACGGCACGTATTTCTCAAATTCTTTAAAAACTTCAAAATATAAAAGCGGCAATGAAGAATTTACTTCACGTCCGGCAAAAACATCCTTTGCCTCATATCTTATATAACCCAGCAGGCAGTGAGTTTTGCGGTATTTTTCAATCATATCAAAAGCTTGTACAAATTCACGGCTGTTGAAAGCTTTAATCACAGCAGCAGGATTTTTGAATAATTTATCATGATAAACAGGCATAACCGTTAATTACTACGAAGACATAACAATGTCAATATTAGTGAATAGGTGATTAAGAGGTATGGCTTTTTAGTTGAAGGGTTTACCCTCCCCTTGAGACTCTGCCGAGCAGAACGATTGAGTATCGTTCTGCGAGAGGTAGGTCGAAATCTCTGCGGCAGCAGGCGCGAGCGAAGCGAACGCATTTGCCGCAGATTTCGGGGTGGGGTAGTAGTAGGTATTGAAAAGGGCTGTTGGTCTGACTTTACTATGTGCCGGATCCTGAAACAAGTTCCACAACTGTCCCGTTAAAATCACGAGGTTATCCGGAATGCGAATTGGTTCGGGTTTTTCCGGCGTTTTCGTCCGTAATCTCTCATACTCATAATTATTAGTAAAAA
>JAISCP010000031.1 GCA_031265495.1 Heliobacteriaceae bacterium
GTAATTCTTTGTAATAGTTGTTAGGTTTTCAATTGTTTTTGTGTGCATTGCTTTTCTCCTTTTCTTTTATTATGTTAAGAAAAAAACATTTTTGTCACCGATTTACCTAAACTATACAATCCTGAACTTGTTTCAGGATCTGGCCAATAGCAAAAATATTCAACTTCTGTAAAATTTTCTTTCCCGTGCAGATATTGAAAAGGGTTGTTGGTTTGATTTTACCATGTGCCGGATCCTGAAACAGCGGATTTTCGCAAGAGTGGAGGGCAAAGCCCGAAACTCGTCTAAGTGAGCAGAACCACGCTTCTGCGAACTGCGAATAATCCAAGACAAGTTCAGGATGACGGGACGGAGGCGGGATGACGTAACAAATACATGTACAGCAATGACAGAGCAATAGAAAATTAACACTCTCCTCAAGGGGAGGGTAATTAGCAGCAGCAGGAACTGCAGGTGCAGCTTAGCGACAGTTTGGCTTCCTCAAGACGGACTTTAATTCTGCCGTCCACAGCAACGCCTTCGCCGGTCGCTTCGCTGATTAGCAGCGGATTTATGTCTAATTCGTCAATGAACTTAAAGTCGTTAACAAGCTGTGATAATCTAAGCAGGGTTTCCTGAATTTGCTCAATCTGCGCCGGTTTTGTACCTCTTGCGCCCTCAAGCAGATGGTAAGCTTTTACGGATTTAATCATTTCCAGAGCTTCATCGTCAGTAAGCGGCGCAAGCCTGAAAGTTACATCTTTCATGACCTCAATGAACACCCCGCCAAGCCCGAACATCATCATAGGGCCGTACTGCGGGTCAGTCGCAATTCCGCAAACCATTTCACGGCTGCCTTTCACCATTTCCTGAATAATTACACCTTCAAGCCCTTCAAGCAGACCTTTGTCTTCAAGCCTTTTCAAAAGAGCATTGTATTCATTTTCAAGCTGTTCTTCGGAACGGATGTTAACGACAACGCCGCCGACATCTGTTTTGTGGGAAGTTGTTTTGGAAGTCATTTTCATTACGACCGGATATCCGATTGAATTGCCCAGTTCCTTAACCTGCTCAATACTTGTTGCCAAACCGTATTTGCAGGCGCGGATTCCGTAAGCCTGAAGCACATCAATGCTTTCAAGCGTTGTAAGCTGGTCTCTGCCTTCCGCAGCGGAATTTGCTATGATTTTTTCAACTTTTGCTTTATCAACGTCATAAACAGGGATTTTGCCCTGCGGTTTATTAACCCAGTCCGCATATTGAAGAAGTCTTTTCATTGCTCTTGCGCCTTCTTCCGCATAAGGGTAGAAAGGCATGTTAACGGTTTCAAATCCGGACAGCTTGTTAAAGAAATCCGCTGTTGTCATAAACACGCCGATAACGGGCTTATCAGGGTATTGGGCGCACATGTCCATAATCGCTTTTGCCATGTTAACATCAGTTTCGCCCATCAACAGCAGGTAAATAACCATTACCATATCAACATTTTCGTCTTTCAGACAGGCTTCAAGAGACTTTTGATACTGCTCTGCCGTAGCTGACGCAATCATATCAACAGGATTTTTGACCGAAGCCGCCGCCGGCAGATAGCTTTTCAGGTATTCGGTTGTTGAAGGGCTGAGCTTAGCTATTTCCATGCCGTATTCACACAACGCGTCAGTTGCCATAATACCCGGACCGCCGGAATTTGTAAGTATTGCAACACGATTTCCTTTCGGAAGCGGCGAGTTTGCAAAAGCCTGTGCCGTACCGAATAAATCTTTTAATTCGAGTTCGCGTATTACGCCGGATTGTTTCAAGAGTGCGTCAGCAGCTTTGTCTGCGCCCGCAAGAGAACCTGTGTGGGAAGAAGCTGCCGAAGCGCCGGCTGCGGAGCGTCCTGATTTTAGGGCTACAACAGGTTTTTTCTTAGAAATTCTTGATGCAATTTTTCTAAAGTTTGACGGGTTTACAATGCCTTCAAGATACAGCATAATCTGTTTTGTGTTTTCGTCATTTTCCCAGTATTCAAGGAGGTCTTCGGCATTGATGTCAGCCTGATTTCCGGCTGAAACAAATTGGGAAAATCCAATATTCAGGTCTTTCAAAATATTCAAAATCCCGCAGCCGAGCGCGCCGGATTGAGAGCTGAAAGCAACATCGCCTTTTACCGGAAGCGCTTGTGCAAAACTTGCGTCCATAGATTGGTTTGTGTTGATTATGCCGACGCTGTTCGGCCCTACTATTCTCATGCCGTATTCTTTAATTTTTGCCGTCAATTGTTTTTCAAGTTCCGCTCCTTCGCCGCCGACTTCTTTGAAGCCTGCGGAAATGATTACCAGACCTTTAATGCCTTTTTCATTGCATTGGTCAACTGTATCAAGTACAAATTTTGAATTTACGACAATAACCGCCAGGTCTATTTCGCCAGAAACCTCAAGAACGCTTGTGTGAACCGGAAGCCCGTACATTTCGCCGCATTTGGGATTAATCGGATAAATTTCTCCCTGAAATTTATACTCGGTCAATCTTTTCATAATCTCGGAACCGACAGTTCCGTCTTTTGCGGAAGCTCCGATTACCGCTATTGACTGTGGTTTCATAATTTTGTTAAGAATATTCATGTCATCTCTCCTTTACTAATAACCGTTTTCTATCCATTTTCTAATTCTCAGCTTAGCCCCGTGTTTTTCCGATGTTTTCCGGCAGTCTTCGAGGTTAAGCCCAAGTCCTTTGTAACCTTCCACAACACTTGCCGTAGTTGTTATTCCGTTATCCGAGCAGCTTTGAATAAAGCTTATCACTTCATCATAAGCGTCTTTAAATTTGGGTTTGGAAAGTTCATCATATTGTTCCGGCGTCGGTGCGTTGAGGCTTACGGAAATCTCGTCAACCAGCCCCTTTAACTCGGGAACAACATTTCTTTTGTGAATAAAATTTGCATGCCCGTTTGTGTTAATTCTTATTTTTTTACCGGGATAATTTTCTTTTATATACTGTGCAACTTCTTTTAGCACAGAAAGTTTCAAAGTAGGTTCTCCGTAGCCGCAGAAGACTATTTCGTCCGAAGGGTTTTGTTCGGCTTTTAACTTTTCAGTTAATTGTTCAATAACATCCTGCGCAGTGAAGTTTTCATTTTCCAGTTGCAAATTACTGCCATATACATCATCTTTATCGTTGCGAAGGCAAAAAATACAGTCGTTTGTACAGCGGTTGGTTAAATTAATATAAATTTTGTTTTCCAGTTCATAAACAAGTGTATTTGGCATAATAAAATTATTATGCATGGTGAAAAAGTTTTTACAAGCTTTTAATATTTGACAAGATTTGACTAAATAATTGTATAATTCTGCTGTGATAACTAAAGAAGGAGGAATGGTTATGAGAGAAGTATTTAAAAACGGCTGTAATGCAGGCACAGCACCACTTTCGGGGGGGGGGGGGGGGCTTTCTAACTGCTTCCGGCAAGGCTTTCAGCCCTTAGATAAGAAACCTGTCCTTCCGAGCTCACTTCAGTAACTCAATAATTTCCTCTCCATACGGGAGAGGAAGAATTTTTTAATGAACACAGGGAATTTAGAAATTCAGGTGAAGGGGGCAGTATGCCTGCCCGCCGCCTCACCCCAAGCACTAAGCTCAACCTGTGGTTTCGCCAAGTGTTTGCGCCCTCTCCCGCGGGGAGAGGGCCTAAGAGCAAAAGCCTTCACTCTTGCGGAGATGATGATAGTTCTGCTGGTAATGACAATAATACTGGCGGCATTTGCGCCGTTGATGACACGGCGGATGAAAAGCAATATGTCTGCCGGCGGCTCAGGCGGCGGTGAGTCATTGTGGGCAGAGCTGACAACAAACGGGCCGGGCATATATTACGGCACAGGCAATGCTGAAAGCGTAATAATAGGAGCCGCCACTAAAGCCATTGATGACAATGCCCGTCTGATATTAAATAAAGGCGCTAACACTCCAAATTATATTTTATTTAAAGACGGGACAGCTGCTCTTGCAGGTTTGTACATAGACAGTTCAAGCATACATTTTGGAAGTATACCGGCTAATAAAGGCCTATACCGTAATACTTCTTTCGGTATAGGCGCATTAGCAAATTTCGGAATACCTGATGGTTATTATCATCAGGCATCATATAATACAGCGGTAGGTTATTTTGCAGGCAATTCTAACACCATCGGTGATTACAATACCTTTATTGGTTATACTGCCGGCAATGAAACCACTGAGGGCAGTTCTAATACCTTTACGGGCAGCTGGGCAGGCTACTATAACACCACCGGTGGTTCTAATACCTTTACGGGTCATTGGGTAGGCTACTATAACACCACCGGTAGTTCTAATGTCTTTACCGGTGCCGGTGCAGGCGCCTTTAACACCGTCGGTAGTTTTAATACCTCTATCGGTCGGGATGCATGTTACTATGTAACAAGCGGTTCAAACAAGACCTGTCTGGGATACAATTCAGGCCCGGCAGATGGTTCAGGTGATGCAACCAGCAACACAAATCAAGTGTGGATAGGTGTAAGCGACAGTAAAGTTTATATACCCGGCAACCTTTATATTGGCGCAGGCACAACACTGGTTACCTCTGATAAACGCCTGAAAAATATTAAAGGCGAAAATACCGGCGGGCTTGAAAAGATTAAACAGATAAAAGTGTTCAATTACACCCTTAAAGACGACAAAGAAAAGACTCCCCGGGTCGGCGTGATTGCGCAGGATTTACAAAAGATATTCCCTGACGCGGTAAGCAAGGGTTATGAGGGATTTTTGGCTGTTCGCACAGAGGATATTCTCTATGCATTAGTCAATGCGGTAAAGGAGTTAGACAAGAAAATAGATGCAGCAGTTGTTAGCGTGAAGGAACAGTGCCGGATCCTGAAACGAGTTCAGGATGACGCGGCGGCGGTTCAAACCAGAGTAGCAAAACTTGAAAAAGAGAACAA
>JAISCP010000068.1 GCA_031265495.1 Heliobacteriaceae bacterium
GGTTAGCTCACGTACTTCGGGCGTGGTCGACTTCCATGGTGTGACGGGCGGTGTGTACAAGACCCGGGAACGTATTCAACGCAGCGTGCTGATCTGCGTTTACTAGCGATTCCGACTTCATGCACTCGAGTTGCAGAGTGCAATCCGAACTGAGACCGGTTTTAAGAGATTTGCTCACTCTTGCGAGTTGGCGACTCGTTGTACCGGCCATTGTAACACGTGTGTAGCCCAGAGCATAAGGGGCATGATGATTTGACGTCGTCCCCACCTTCCTCCGGTTTATCACCGGCAGTCTCGCTAGAGAGCAATGCAGAAGTATACCGCTGCATGCAACTAACGACGAGGGTTGCGCTCGTTGCGGGACTTAACCCAACATCTCACGACACGAGCTGACGACAACCGTGCACCACCTGTCTTGAAGCTCCCGAAGGCACTGCTATGTTTCCACAGCATTCTTCAGATGTCAAGCCCTGGTAAGGTTCTTCGCGTTGCTTCGAATTAAACCACATGTTCCACCGCTTGTGCGGGTCCCCGTCAATTCCTTTGAGTTTCACACTTGCGTGCGTACTCCCCAGGCGGGATACTTAACGCGTTAGCTGCGGCACTGCAGGGGTCGATACCCGCAACACCTAGTATCCATCGTTTACGGCCGGGACTACTGGGGTATCTAATCCCATTTGCTACCCCGGCTTTCGTTCCTCAGTGTCAATAATGGCCCGGCAAAGCGCTTTCGCCACCGATGTTCCTCCTGATATCTACGCATTTCACCGCTACACCAGGAATTCCCTTTACCTCTACCGCATTCAAGCTTGCCAGTATCCGGCGCCGGACCGAAGTTGAGCTTCGGGATTTAACGCCAGACTTAACATGCCACCTACGAACTCTTTACGCCCAATGATTCCGGACAACGCTTGCACCCTCCGTATTACCGCGGCTGCTGGCACGGAGTTAGCCGGTGCTTCCTCTGCGGGTACCGTCAAGTTTCGTCCCCGCTGACAGAACTTTACACCCCGAAGGGCTTAACATTCACGCGGCGTTGCTGCGTCAGGCTTTCGCCCATTGCGCAAAATTCCCTACTGCTGCCTCCCGTAGGAGTATGGGCCGTGTCTCAGTCCCATTGTGGCTGATCATCCTCTCAAACCAGCTACTGATCGTCGCCTTGGTGGGCCATTACCCCGCCAACAAGCTAATCAGATGCAGGCTCATCCTTGAGCACCGGAGTTTTCAAGATTAGTATTACAACTAAGCTCATATGGGGTATTAGCAGAAGTTTCCCTCTGTTGTCCCCCTCTCAAGGGCAGATTTCCTACATATTACTCACCCGTCCGCCACTGTCTGCGTACCGAAGTACGCTTCTCGTTCGACTTGCATGTATGAAGCACGCCGCCAGCGTTCGTCCTGAGCCAGGATCAAACTCTCCATTGTCAGAAAGTTTATATCGTCCCGATTGGGGCTAACCAACCGGATTTAGCTCAATATAAGTTGAACACTAACGTGTGTTAAAACGCGTTAATAGTTCTTGTTCCGTTATCATTTTTTAATTGAATTAACAAGTATTGTTTAATAAATTTAATTATTCGTTTTCAGCTATTCTATTGTCAATGTTCGGCTTTACACACCTAATCCGAAAGCATACTTGCTTATGGCTCAGGGGCTGGTTAAAAAGGCAGATTAAAAATAATCATTTTGGAGCCCTTCACGGTATCAACTATCTTATACCTTCAATTTCTGTTGTCAAGCATTTTTATTTATTAAATTTCACAATTTTTAACAATCAGAAATTATATAAGTAAGTTTCGGCTCTAAAGCTTAGATGTAATTTCTACAACACCTCTTGCGCCGTAATTTACATGCTAATATAAAGAAAAATAAAAATCAAGCACATATTTTTAATTATTAAATTATGTGAAGTATCTTGTTTTTTGCCGGCGAATAGTTGTATAATGTAATGTGGATTATTTAATAAAAATCTAAGGAGATTGAGAACATGAGAAAAAAATTAAGAAATTGTGCACTTTCACTGGCGTTTTTACTTGCATGCTCCGGCATGGTTCCGGCAGCCGAAAATTCATTTGCCCCGCTGAACTTTGATGAGCCGGCTAAAGCTAAAAACGAAACTACCGGCATTGGCAGCTCAAATTTACAAAATGCTATTTTAGAGTTAGACAGCGCTCAAATTGAAGTAAGAGACGAGCTTTTGAATTTTAAAACCAAGTTTTCCGACATTGACGCAAAATATACTGTGATAAAAGCAGAGCGTAGGGCATTGCAAAAACAGATAAGCAGCGCTGAAAGAAAAATCAAAAATATAGACAGGACTAAGGAAAAAATCAGAAATAGTATGTTATAAAGATTCTTCGGGCATTAAATAATTCCTTTCAATAAATCAATTTCTAATTCCTTTCAATAAATCAATTTCCCCAAATAGCCTTGCAAAAGTTTTGGGCTGCCACCATTTATCTGGAGTTGTAACATCTTCATATCTCATATTTTCGAGAGCAGATTGGACATCAGCCGCTGGTATGTCTTCTGTCAGGTTATTGTTCTTAAAATATCTTACCCCGGAATTCTTGGTTGGTGCAATCCGCGTTAGTACATCGGAATGATTCGGCCTTAAAACCCGGTCATCGCTTATTTTAAAGAAATAACTAGTCTTAAATTTACCAGAAGCGGGGTATAGTTTTACTTCTTTCCGCTTACCACCAATCAATTTTCCCACAGGGTTATGCACTTGGATTATAGTGCCCTTAACTTTGTCTCCATAAATGTCACGGAATTCTCCGCTTTTTACGGAAACCGTATTCCCGTTCTTCCATACTTTGTGCATAGCGGCTTTGTCGCCCAAAATCGATGTCGCCTTACGGATTCCATCTATTGCTTGAACACCTAAAGTCATTTTTACCTCCTACAATTTTTTATACACTTGTAATAAGAACACTAAAAATAAAAATTGCTAGTTAAACGAGCCTGCATTTACAAAAGTTAACAAAGCCCCCGTCATTGCTGTACATGTTGAGCAATTAGTTACATGGTTATTAGTGAATAGTTTTTAGTGAATAGTGAATAGGATTTGTCATGTGCAGATGCTGAAACACCGGAGGTCAATCCGGTCGTTCAGCATGACAGGGAGGCTATGGCGGGCTGTGACAATTCTTTGCTGTTCCCTCTTTCCTGTTTACTATTAACTAATTTAGCCATCCCTCAATCCTTCCAGCCCTCTATACCTACCCCGAAATTCCTTTCAGGAATTTCGACCTAACCCCTGATATAACCTTTCAGCTTTGAGAGATTAGGGATAAATATTCCGCCGGATTCTTTCCGTATTGTATAACTGAGTCTCTCAATATAGTCTTCGGGAATACTGAGCTTTTTCAATATCTTCCGTTTTGACAGCTCAATAAGTTTATCTATAAATTGCTGAATATTATTTGCCGCGTTCGGTGTTTTAACCAAGTGTTCATACAGCGGCGTACATGAACGTTCCGAATTAAATCTTGAACAGGCAAGACCATAATTATATATTGAATTTTCCCCGCCGAAAAATTTTGGTTTTATGTGTTCAATGGTGCCCGCTGAAGGCTGAAGTAATTCAATACCTATTTGTCCTGAGGATTTGTTTGCGAGTTTCACAATTCTGGAAGCAAAATTTGTACTTGATTTCGGGAGCTGCTGCGCCAAGCCTGTTAATTTAAGTTTTAACGGTATATCGCTAACATCAGCGAGGAGGGTATTTAAATCATAAAAGAAATTTTTATTACTGAAAGTTTCGGCAATGGGGTCAAAATTAATTCTTCTTTCGGATTTGTTAAGCAACTCGGTTAATTCTGTATTGTTACGAATTTTTCCTTCACTAATATTGTTTTCAATTTCTTTTTTAATTTTCTGAAAAATATTCGCCTGAGCCTCTTGTGCGCCGGGTTCTTTGTAATGAGGAAAATCTTCACACATTTTTAAAATTTCATCCGCTAAATCATAATTTTCAGGAATTTGGCGAAGGTTTTTTTCCAGTTTCATTTTAAATTCCCCTCTGTAAAACGGTATAACTATCTGTCTGTTTTCTATTTTATCAATTGTAAAGTTCATTAATTTATCAAATTTTCTCTTTGCTTCCGGCGGAAGCCTCAGGGCTTCTTTATCTATCATATCTAAAAGGGAATACTGTTTACTTTTTAAGATGCCTTCGTAATGCGGTTTGAGATTTCTTGTAAGAAATTGTTTTAAATTGCTTTGCGAATGAGTTTTTGCGCCTTTTTTAATCATGTTAAAAATATATTTTTCAGCTATTTGCATATTACTTTCGTGGGGTTCTATATTTCTAACTACATTTTCCAGCGGCCCGGCAAAAGTATTCTCTTTGTAAAATTTGCTGATTACCTGCGGGTCAATCATGATTGTTGAGCTGTACATACAGGGCATATTATACGAATATAACCCGCGAAGACCTTTGCTGTTGCCGTTGCTCCCGAAAGAAATACGCGGAGCCGGGTAAAGCTGTTTAATATTATTCGCAGTTTGAACACTTTGTACTCTCATGCTTTATAAAAAAGTTGTGCATAAAAAATTTTGTTAGTTTACAAAAGCATTCCTTCATAAATATTTACTTAACATGCACGCCGGGCGGTTGAATATAAAGCGGTAAAAGGTTTTGCCAGTTACCGGCTTCATTTTTTTCTTCTGCGGTCTGAACAAGAATTTCTCCCAGCTGGTAATTGCCCTGCTGGTAGGAAATTCCTCCCAAAACATGCTGAAGTTTATCATCCGTAACCACGAAATAACCATCGGTATTTATTTCTTCAAGCGGAACAGCGCCCTTAATTTTCCCGTTGAGCCAAAGGTAGGCCGAATTTTTTCCGGCGTTAAGCGCAGCAAGAGTTGGCATGCCGGTTGTGTTGAGTTTTGAAAGAATTTCTAACGAGGAAACGCCTATTGCTTTTATCGGCTTTTTACCCGACTCTAATTGCTGCGCCATGACCCGCGCCGCTGTTATACAGGCGCGAATTCCCGTGAAGCTTCCGGGTCCGGTGTCCGCTGCAATCAGGTCTAAATCCTGAGGTCTTAATCCCGAGCCGCTTAATGCCTCTTTAATTGTTGAAATCAAAAAAGCGGAATGATATTTTGACTCTGTGGTTTCTACGATTTTTGATGCAAGAATAACGCCGTTTTTCTTTAAAACCACATACATTTTGTCAAGCGCTGTGTCAAATCCCAGAGTTATCATTCCTGCAGCTCCAAGCCTTCAAACGAATAAACCCGCGACTCATCGTCATTGTAAGTTACATTTATTTTTATATGATTAAACGGGATTTCTCCATGTGAAAACTCCGCCCATTCAACAAACGTAACGCTCCTGCCCTCCGAATACTCCCTTAATTCATCCAAAATGGTGCTTACTCCTTCATTTTCAAGCCTGTATAGGTCAAAATGGTAAACAGGGATTGAGCCGGTATGGTATTCGTTCAGGATTACAAAGCTCGGGCTTGTAACTTTTTCTTTAACTCCGAGCGCGTCTGCCGCGAGTTTTACAAAAGTTGTTTTTCCGGCGCCTATTTCGCCGTAAAGGCTTGCAAAACAGCCGTTTTGTACAGCTTTGGCAAACTTTTGCGCCAGTTTTTTTGTATCTTCAAGGGTTTTGCAGGTTACTTTAAACATTCAGCCTCTCAATGACTTCATCGGGAATATCAAAGTTCGCATAAACATTCTGAACATCGTCATGTTCTTCCAGTTTGTCAAGAAGTTTCAGGATTTGGCCGGCCGTGTTCTCATCGGCAACTTCAATTGTATTTTGCGGAATTCTGGCAAGCCCGGCGGAAATACTTTGCAAATTTTCTTTTTCAAGCCCTTCAACTACTTTCTGGAAGTTTGCCGGCGAGACCAGAACCTTGTAATGTTCGTCTTCTTCCGTAATATCTTCGGCGTCAAGGTTAATCGCGGCTTCAAAGAGTTTTTCAAAATCTGTGGTTTTATCAAAAAGGATTACGCCTTTCTGCTCAAACATCCAGCCCACACAGCCGGTTTCGCCAAGATTTCCGTTGAACTTTGAAAAGAAGCTTCTTATATCCCCCGCAGTCCTGTTGCGGTTGTCGGTCATGGCTTCAACCACTACCGCAACTCCGCCGGCTGCATAGCCTTCGTAAATTAATTCTTCATAACTTTCGGCTCCGCCGCTGCCCGCGCCTTTTTCTATTGCGCGTTTAATGTTGTCATTCGGAAGTCCTGCGGCTTTTGCTTTTTCAATTGCGGTTCGCAGGCGGAAATTTCCGGCAGGGTCTGCGCCGCCAAGACGCGCCGAAACTATTAATTCTCTTGAGTACTTCTGAAACACAACCGCGCGCTGTGAATCCGCTTTTGCTTTTTTATGTTTAATTGTTGACCACTTTGAGTGTCCCGACATTCTTTTTGATACAGCTTACGATTGTCGCAGAGCCGCCTTTCATTTATTTATCTGTTATTTATTTTACTGTCGTGTTACCGGCTTTGTTTGGTTTTACGCACTCAGGGTATTCTCTTGAAACTTTTTGTGCTGCCTTTGGACTTTTCCCTTCGCACCTGTTTTGCTTTTTATGTTGAACGCGCTTAACGGTTTTAAACCTTTCAACCATTCAACTATTCAACCTTTCAACTATTTTACCTGCCTGTTTTGTTTTTTATGTTCGCCTCAAGTCAATGTTGAATTAGTGACTAGGGGTTAGAGACTAGGGGTTAGCATTGCGCTAGTCTCTAGTTTCTAGTCACTAGCTCCTATAACTGCTTTGCTTGTTTTGTTGAACGCGTTTAACGATTATCGTAATGCCGCCTTTCATTAACTTTATAATAACTCTTTATTGATTTCTTACCTTACTCTCTCCCTGCGGGAGAGAGAACAAACACTTGGCGAAACCGTAGGTTGAGCTTAGTGTTTGGAGTGAGGGGGCAGGCTGAGCCTGCACTCGTAATACATGCTCTACCCCAAATTTATTCTGTTTTACGCCCCCTCACCTGAATTTCTAAATTCACACTATGTGTTCATTAAGAAATTCTTCCTCTCCCGTATGGAGAGGAACTTTCAATTTCGGATTGCCGCATCAATAAAAAGTTTCCACTCTCCTCAAGGGGAGGGTAAGCAGTTATTTACTATTATTTTATATCAAAAAATATCCTTTACAAGAAGTATTAATGCGTTATAATTACTTTATGAGCAAATACTTATTAGAATTGGGAACAGAGGAGCTGCCTTACAGGTTTATACCAATGGCGGCAGAGCAGCTTCAACGCGGGTTTGAGAACTTTTTTAATAATAATAAAATTAATTTTGAAAAAATTGATGTTTACGCAACGCCGCGCCGGCTTGCAGTAATTGTTTCGGGGCTTGATGCGGAAAGCAAAGATGAAGAAAAAATTGTTAAGGGGCCGCTGAAAACCGCTGCTTACGATGAAAACGGAAACCTTACCCCCGCCGGAGCGGGCTTTTGTAAGAAAAACAATGTTGAACCCTCTGACTTGTTTGTACAGGATAATTACCTTCACGCAAGAATTGTTATCAAGGCCGTGTCTATGGTTGATTTATTGAAAAGCAATGTTCCGTTGATTGTTTCAAAGCTTCAGGGGCCGCATTTTATGCGCTGGGCGGATAACGAAGAAAAATTCTCCCGTCCTGTCCGTTGGGTTGTTTCAATTCTGGACAGAGAAGAAGTTAAAATAAAGATTATTGATAAAGTATCTTCAAATATTTCGCGCGGACACCGGTTTGCACAGCAGAAGGTTGTAATCGGACATCCTGATGATTATGTTGAAACTATGCGCAATGCATGCGTTATTGTTGACCAAAACGAGCGCAGACAGCTTATAATTGATAAAACAAAGTCAGAGGCTGCAAAAATTGGAGCGGAACCCTATTATACGGATGATTTACCGGAAGAAGTTACGTTTCTTACAGAGTATCCGGCGCCCGTAATATGTGAATTTGACCCGAAATACCTCGATTTGCCGGAAGAAGTTACGGTTACGGTTATGGCGGTTCATCAGCGTTATTTTGCGCTGTATAAGGACGGAAAACTGATTAACAAATTTATTACCATGACAAATTACATAGGTGATGAGTTTGAAAATATCAAAGCCGGAAATCTGCGCGTTATTAAAGCAAGACTTGATGACGCCGTGTTTTTCTATAATGAAAACACCAAAAAGCCGCTGGCGGATTATGTTGAGGACTTAAAAGGAATTACTTTCCAAAAGGGCATGGGTTCAATGTATGATAAAACACAGCGCTTGATTGAATTATCCCGGTATATTGCGGACGGTGAGAGCTTACCGCTTGTGCAGCGTACGGCTCTGCTTGCAAAAGCGGATTTAACAACCTCTCTTGTGTTTGAATTCACTGAACTTCAGGGGGTTATCGGAGCGGATTACGCGCGCGTGTCCGGAGAAGACGAAAGAGTTGTCATGGGGATTAAGGAACACTATTTCCCTTTGAACGCCGAGAGTGAAACCGCAGGCGGGATTGAAGGTCAAATTGCCGGGATTGCGGACAAAATTGATAATATTTGCGCGGTTTTCGCTGACGGTAAAAAGCCTACGGGTTCTTCTGACCCGCTCGGGGTGCGCCGTGCGGCTTTGGGGATTATAAGGACGGTTATTGACCGCTCCTTAAAGCTGAATATTTATAAGTTAATCGAAAAATCACTTGAACTGCTGCCTGTAAAAAAAGATGTTTCAGCTGAGGTGTCGGAGTTTTTTGTCCAGAGATTAATAATATTTTTGGAAGGCACGTATAAAAGAAATGTGCTTGAGGCTTGCGCTTCCAACCCGCTGGCTGACCTGAACGATTACTTGGAACGGGTTAAAGTTGTTTCGGGAATTACAAATAAGCAGCTGCTTGAGAGCGCAAACCGTGTTTCAAAGCTTTTAAAAGAGGAAATTAACGTTACGGTGAACACATCTTTGTTTAAAGAGGATGCGGAGAGCATGCTTTATGAAAAAATTTCAGGAATTCATAAACATGCCGATTACAAAAGATATCTGGCAGAGCTTGAAATGGTCAATCCTGTTGTGGTAAAATTCTTTGAGGATGTTCTGGTCATGGACCAGGACGAAAAAGTTAAAAATAACAGGCTCGCACTTCTGGAAATGTTAAAAGAAAAATACGGCTATCTTGCAGATTTTAGTAAGTTATAGCAGGTTTTTCCGGGAACTGTTAACTTTTGTAAATACTTTTTGTTAAATAGTAAATTATTTTCTTTATGATACTTTAGAATAATACAAGACATACAAAAACAGGAGCAAATTATGCCAGACCGTTTTAAAAATTTAAAAATTGTTAAAACTTTACGCAATGCGGCAAGCCCTCAGCTGCGCTGGCTCACGTACGCCGGCAAAAGCCCGGACAAATTATCGCCGGAATATGTCCGTCTGATAAGCGGTGTTGAGGAGCTGCAGTCAAGCGCCGAAGAAAGAAAACTCGAAGCAATGGTCAGGGCGCAGCTTAAAGAGGAGTTTCCCAATATTGAAAGTATGAAATCCTATGAAAAGCTTGTGGACGCTGTCATGCTTAATATTAAGAAAAAACAAATAGAAGCGTTTGAGTAGAGATATATTCGGGTTATAATTATTAAAAAGGAGATGTGCTTATGATTACAATTATTGGTGTGGCTTTAGCCAACAGAAACGAAACCGCTGTGGAATTTCAGAGTATTTTAACAAAATACGGCTGTAAAATCAGAACCCGTCTTGGGCTGCATGCTTCCGAGAAGGATGTTTGTCTGAACAGCGGCATTGTACTGCTGGAAGTTCCCGGAGATGCCGCGGAGTTAATTGCGGAACTGAAAGAGCATTGGGAAGTTCAAACAATGAAGTTTGAATAATTCTTTGATAAGGAGTTATTTTCAATAAAACCCTTGCCGAAGACCGGGGGTTAGAGACCGGTATGATTTTAATCATTCAACCCTATTGTCTCTCTCCCCTGCGGATGCATTGTTCATTTTACATTGTTTTGTCATTGCGAGGAGGGCGTCAGCCCGACGCGGCAATCCAGTAAATTCACTGTTTTGACTGGATTGCTTCGTCGCTTGCCGTGCAAGCTCCTCGCAATGACGCGACGGTTATCGTGTGTTTTTACTAATCCTATTTACTATTTACTAACTACTATTTACTAACATTAACTTTTGTAAATATTTAAAAAATCCGATAGCAAAAAAAACATTCAGGCGGTTTAATGCTAAAGGGATATAAAATGATAGCGCCTGTACAAACCAGTATTTTTTATGTTAATGATTACCATGCCAAATTAATAAACATGGAACGTACAGTTACGGCGCTGCGTACTTTTGGCAAAATTCAGCCGCAGGCAGATAAACTAAGATTATCTTCGGGTGATTTTTTGCTTGGAGAATATTACTTCGTAAATAAAGCCGCGATTGCAGCCCAAAATATTATGGGAATTTCCGCTTCCGCCATGGGCAACCATGAATATGACATGCATAACAGATTTGCCGGACTGTTCCCTGATGTCAGGTATAAGATGCTGGCATGCAACGTGAAATTTAAGCCGGAAAATCCTTATAATAAGATGGTGGAAAAATCTTATATAGAAGAGATTAACGGGCATAAATACGGGATAGTGGGGCTTTCTCCGACAGATTTATTAAACAGGCTCGCTTCGGGAGATTTGCACCGGGAAATGGAAGTCAGTGATTTCAACAAGTCTGTTGAGCAGCTTCAGGCGGAAGTCGACAAGCTTAAATCTCAAGGGATTGATAAAATAATACTGCTTTCACATGCCGGATATGATTTTGATAAACAAATTGCCGTTTCTACTGAGGGAATTGACATTATTATAGGCGGGCATTCGCACGACCTGATAAAAGGCATAACGCCGGGAGAGAACCTTCTGTACTCAAAAACCGGAAAACCTGTGGTAATTGTTCAGGCAGGACGGGACGGCAAGTATTTCGGAAATCTCAATGTAGAATTCAACAGTAACGGCGAAATAACAAAAGCCCAGAATAATGTATCTTCAACCCGTGAATTTCATCGCGACGCAGCGGCAAGGTATTTGTTTGAAAGTATTTTGGGTAAACCGGAGATACTCGGAGTAATTAATTCCGCTCCGCCTCCGCCCGGAAATGATTTGATTGAGCCGAACGGACATGCGAATTTTCTTGTTGATTGTATCCATAACGCTTTGGGTGCGGATATTTCGCTGTTATGTTCGGGCTATATCAGAGGCAGGTTTGAGAAAGGAAATATTGACAGCAGAAAAATTGATGAGATTATTCCGTTCAAAAACAAAATAGGCATAGTTCAATACAGCGAAAAACAGGTAATTGATGCGCTGAAATATGCAGGTCAGTCCCTTGTTTCCAAAGGGAACAAGCCCGGAATTCTTCAAACAGCCGGCTTAAAATATTCTCTGTCAAAAGACGGGCAACTTCTTGAGGCAAGATTTACGGATAAATCAGGAAAAGAAATTCCCATTGACGTTAACAACCCGAGAACGGATAAGTTTTACCGTGTAGGCATAAACGATTACATGGCTGAGGGCAACGACGGTTTTTCCATGCTTAACACTACAAATCAAATGGAAAAAACTTTTGATTTAAACGAATGCCTTGTAAAATATATTAAATCGCAGGCCAAACTGATTAACATTCCTCAGGACGACGGCAGGGTTAAGATTGTTGACTAGGTAGTGTCGACATTAAATATAAAAACATTATGTTGAGCGTCACGTCATCCTGAACTTGTTTCAGGGTCTATCAGTTTAATTGAAATAGATTCCAAGCCCGGAATGACGCTGATATGATAGAATGATGGAGAGGCATTTGCTCATAAGTTCAAAGGAACATAATAGTGTAAACTTGTATATTATTACCTTTTTTTATTATTAGAAATAGTCGTGATTATTTATATCCTATTAAAATTATAGGAAGGTTATTTTCGGCTGCGAAATTAATAAAATCTTTAGGACATTCTTCCAAGCTTGAAGCTCTTGCGATTAATCCTTTTGCTCTCGGGTTTATAGGAACTATTTCACTGTGTATGTCTCCGCCTTCAAATAACTTGTCTCTGGAAATTTCCAACGCTTCAATAAGGTCTTGAGCTTTTATTGTTTTGTCTCCGATAGTAAAATCCTTAATCTGGGTTGTGTATTTTTTTGAATACAGATATTCTGCTAAGGCGCCATACTCCTTATCATTCAGTTCAAACCCCCGTTTTGATAATTCCACTTTGAAATTGTCGCGAACATAAGTTCTTGCAGGGTTATTATTGTTAAATAGAATCTTGGTGAAAGTTCCTATAGATTTTTCCACTCCTGAACCTGTATTTGCATAATTTGCTTCTGAGATATTTGCCTGATCAATATCAAGAATAAAACCGAATTTTCTGTTGCTGTAAGTTTTGTTGTTCTCAAGTTTGATTAGAGATGTTGACCAGGTGCTTTGGTTTGTAGGGTTATTCAATAATGCCTTTACTGTTCCTATTTTTGAAAATATTTTATCTTCTGAAACCATATGTACCGAGAATCTTGCAGAATTCTTGGTTGTTCCCGGAGCAAAACCATATTCAAATAAATCGTTATTTGTTTTATCGCTTACAAGATTTAATACTCTCAAATTGAGTTCTTTTCCGTCAATAGTTGTCTTTTCAATCGGGAATTTCTTATCAGCTTGCGTAAATTGAGTGTCTAAAACAATATTAGCTTTTGAGTGCATAACATCCATTTTTTCTTTTATCGGCTGCATTTTATTAAACATGAATTCATCAAATTCCGCCTGTGTTTTGCAACCTGTCATATTAAGATGGAAATTGTCATTTACATTAGCAAAGTCCGACTTTGAGAAAATTTGATAAATAATGAAATCTTCAGGTCTTCTACATCTGACAGCGACTTCTTCCGCTGAAACCCAACCTTTATTGAAGCTTTCAAACCAGTGATGATTGTCAACTATATCAACAATTCTGTCTTTCACTCTTGTCGGAAGATTAAATTTATCAAGTATTGAAAATGTATAATCAGAACTTAGTTTGGCATGACCGGTATCAACTACACCTTCTGTTTTGCCTAAATCATGAAGCAGTATTGACATCTTGAGGATAGTTTTATCCTGATCGGACAAAGACTTATAGAGCGGGTCATTAACCGCGGATTGAAGGACTTTCAGTGTATGTATATCAACAGAATAGGCATGTGTTCCATGCTGTTGTTTGCCGATTGTTGAAGTAAACTCCGGACAGCCTTTCACCAAACTGTTTAGCAATTCTCCGGCAGCAGGGTCATAAATAATTAAATCATCAACTTCATTTTTTATAGTAAAGTCTTCGATTTTAGTTTTTACTTTTTCGGCGATTACTTTCATTTTATGAGAGAATCCCGAATCATCAATGCTTTTGTTGTTCCATAAGCCCTCAATGCCTTTTTCGCTATATGTTAAACCAAAATAATTAAGCAGTTTATTTTGCCGGTCTATAGGTAAATCCTTTACGAGGTTGTTTATATCATTAACAAAATTATCCCTGCTATACTTCAGCGGAATGCCTTCTTTTCCGAATTGTGAAAAATCAAATTCTTTTAATACAGTTTCCGCTTGCGGCTTATTGTTTGCTATTACATTACTTAAAAATTTCGTTTTTTCAGGAGTATCAATAACATCTCTTCTTTTGCCCAGAGAGCTCGATAGTAATTGCTCTGTTTCGCCTATTTTAAGACCGGCCTGTTCCAGCTCTATGCGGAATGCTTCATCTAAAGATGAAAGATAAGAAAGCGCCTCTATTCTTCGGGATAAATGCTGCTCTGCAATTTTATCAGGATTTAAAAGAATATGGGCCAAGTCATAAAATTCATTTTTACTATCTTCTGTTTGCATTTTTTCTTTTATTTCTTTTAATTTTTCAAAAGTCTTTTCAGGTAATTCCGCCATTGCTGTTATCAATTCAGCTATAAGTTCGCCTCTGTAATTAGGAACCAAATCAAATAATTGTCTTGACGAAATATTATTCCAACTTGCGTTATCAAGCTGAGCATAAGGTATAATCTCATCAGCTTTATTATATTTTCCTAAAAGCTGACGCTGCGAGATGTTATTCCAATGTTCATCAGATAAAGTTGATATTTTTATAATATCATCAGCCTGCAATTTCTTTTGGCTTATTAATGATGATGCTCTATACCAATGTTCGCCTTCAAGTTGGGACAAGAGAATAATTTCCGACGGTTTTGTGAAATAAGATTCCAACAAACCTTTATCTTGTATTGCATTCAAAACGGCAGACTCTTGTTTTGCAAGTATTGCTATTTCTTCAATAGCAAATTGATTTTCGCGTCCGTTGATTTCAAATAAATTCTGAGCTGTCTTAAATTCAATATCATTTAATTTAGATAATTCAATAGCTTCGTGAATTTTAAGATTCCGCTTATCACCTCTTTTATTTACAGGAATGTAACCTGCGTTGTTACGCTTGTTTGAAATTTCTATATTAAACAAATCCCGTTGTATTAGTCTATCCCAGGTTGCTTTGTCTAATCGTGCAGCGGCTTCAACATCGCCGGCATCATGTAGTACGTCAAATAGTTTTCGGTCAATTGCATTTTGCCATTGTACTGCGTCTAATTGTGAAAGGGTGTTTACTTCCGAAAGGTTTAGTGTTCTGGTTTGTCCGCGGTCATTTATCTGCACAGATAGCAAATCATTTTTCAACACATTTTGCCATAAATCTTCCCGCATTCTGGCAATATGTAAAATATGCTGACTCACAAAGAGTTTGTCCGCACCCGGCTCATCAAGATATTTTAGAAGGTTGAATTCCGTTATTCGGTTAGTCTTTTCTATAGGCATTCTGCTTATTGACATTGCAACCTCGGGTATGACCTTAAAAACTCCTGTTTTCTCATCTATGAGACCTATTCTGCTTATATTACTCCATTCATCACTGTTAATTTTAGCTAGTTCCAGCAACGCTCTAATATCAATGCATAAACCGGCTCCAAAAACTGCTGTATTGCACTTTGCCAATAAACCTCTATCAACAACATTTTTGTATTCTATATCACTCAAGCTGGAAAGAATAACCATTTCAGCTCCCCTTAAAGGTTTTCCGTTAACATTAACTCCCAACAAATTTCTTTCTTTAGCATTATTCCAACGTTCATCACTGATTTCGGCTAACCATTTGACATCGTTAGCGCTTAAGTTTTTATTTGCATTTTTTAATTCAACCTGCTTTGTAAACGGATTAATCCCCTCAAATGTCATGTTCTCGCGCTCAGTAATGTCTTTCAATAATCCTCTGTCTTGTATGTTTTGAAGTATGTTTTCACTTAAACGTGACAGTTCGATTACTTCTTTTATTTCAAGCGGATTAGTTCTGCCCTCAACATCTTTAAGCAGATTGTATTTAAAAATGTTTTCAACATTGGTATCTTTTCTTTGGTAAGGAGATAATATGTCAAAAATTTCCTTACTTGTAAGTTGTTTTGTACGCCCTTCAATGTGTAAAAGCTGCATAAGTTGACCTAATTTTTCAGGTTTTTCTAATGACTGTCTTTGAACTCCGTCATATAAAGAAGCCCAATTTTCTGTAGGATTTTGTCTTTGTCTTAAGTTTATCAATCTTTCTGTTTCGGTTCTTATTCCGGATTCAGTTGACAAGCCAGCTTTTATAATGGAATCAACCTTACTTATATCCGTTTTGCCGTTAGAATCCTTTGTGCTGAGAATAAAATTTCTTATTGCTTCAAAATCATATCCTCTGTTTTCTAATTCGGCAATTTTAGGAAGATATTCTTTGCTAATATGTTTAAGGTCTATAGCTGCGTCATTGTCAATTATCTTAATATAGTCATGCTTATCCTTAATTTCTGTCAATATTCTTTGATTATCAGCAGAAATATTACCGTTTTCATCTTTATATTTTGATGTAAAATCATTCCAAGCTTCAGCTTTTTCCAGAAAAACCTCTGCATACATATCATCATTTTCGCCTTTAAGCTTTGTATCATTGTTAATTTCCGCCAATCTTTCAGGTATAAACTCTCCTTTGTCATTTTTGCAATAATTCATGAGTTTTTTCCTGTTTGATCTGGTTATATATTTACTCAAGCCGAGAAAAGCATCTAAAGCGCTATCATTAAAACTACCATTAGAATTTTTTGTTGAATCCAGCATTTGAAGCTTTGCATCTGCAAAGTCGTCAAGCCCGTATTTGAAATTATTTTTCAAAAATACCAGAGCTTTAGGATTAATGCTTCCGTCTGAATTTTTGCATTTGTCAATTAAATTCAAGATATCTTTTTCCTGAGCAGTTTTCTCCGCTTTATTTTTAAAATGGTCTATCATTTCAAGTGTCTTATTTTGAGCTTCTGTATCAGACTGTTTTAAACAGTTTTCAATTAGACTTTTGGCTTCTGTTGTAAAATTAAACTCATCAAGCCGTGCCAAAACCTTTTCGTCAATTTTTGGAGAATTGCTGATAATTTCTGCTCCGGAATTTTCTCGATACGGTTCCGGGATTTCTTCCATCCATCTCATTGTTTCATCTGTTAAGTCAATTTTTGGAGAATTGCTAATAATTTTTGCTCCGGAATTTTCTCGATACGGTTCCGGCATTTCTTCCATCCATCTCATCGTTTCATCGGTTAATCTAAAACACCATTCAGGCATTCCGAGTTCAACAAGAACTTTTTTGAATTCAGGTGAATATTTTGCAAAATTTCCTTCAGCAGCCACGGCAATGAATTCCGCCCTGTTTGTATATGCATAATCAATATGCCCCTCAGGGATTCCGGCATTTCTAAACTCGTCTCTGTTCCAGGTTTTTTCGGTTAATATTTTTCCGGCTTCCGTAAAATCATGACCGCTAAATACCCCAAAAATTTCACTTTTAAATTTATCGTTTATGTGCAGGGTTTCATGCCTTATTGCCCAATCAATATTTTCAGGACCATTAATCAATATTTTCTGAGTTGTAGATGCAAAGGCTGCTGCACTCGTCTCATTTTTTATGAACTTTACATAAGACAGCCGGGATAAATCCAGATATGGCGGTAATTCCGCGTTTCCGTCGCTTGCTTTGTGCCATAAATTCAGTTCATTATAGATTTTTTGTGCGGATTCAGTATCCGCAGAATCTATTAAGAATAGTTTTGTATCAAATTCTTTGGCGATTTTATCACAAATTGCGCGTGTATTCTCAGGTAACTCTGACAAATAGTATTTATCATATAATTCTTTAGTCAATTGTTTATCAGCTTTGTTCTCTTCTATGTAGATTTTTAGACCTTCCAGTTTTGCATCCTGGCGGAAATTTTGTCCGTCAGGTGAATTTGACAATAAGTTTTTTACTGTTTTTGAGGCAGGGGTTTGACTTGTAATTTTATCAGTTAATTTATCAAGCTTTGTCTTAGGAATATATCTTTTTTGAAATTCTTTAAAAGCATTATGCAGCTCTCCGTTCACATTGCCGTAATTTCCGTTATAATTGTGATATATGTCTGCGAGTTGATTACAATTTTCAAAAATAGCCTCAATCTCCCAATAGCCATCCCCTGAAACTATTTGTTCCAATTTATCTTTTATTTTATTTATAATAACCGGATCATTAATATTTTCCAATTTGAACGTGAGATTTGCGAAATCTTTAAAATAGGGTGACATTTCAGAATTATATTTCTTATTAATAGTACTTAACACGTTTTTAAATTCCTTGTCGGGTATGCTGTCAATGATTTTATCAATAGCATTAACAGCATTAACCATATTATCATTAGGAATTTCAGCTATAGCTTCGCGGATATATGTTCTGGCTAATGCAATTCTCCCTTCTAACGGAACAATACTATCAGGGCGCAATGCATAACTTATATCCGTGATTACCCCGACTAAAACATTATTTTTCTCTGATTTTAAATTAAGTACTTTCTCAAGTCCGTCAAGAATTTCAATGTCATTTTTACAATTTTCAATTAATAAAGATAAATTTTGCTTATCCTCAGGCGAAAGCTCTTTATGTTCTTTGATTGCTTTTAAAAGACAAATCTCATTGACTTCATCATATGATAGTGGTCGATTATTTACTTTTTGCTTGCACATATCTATGCGAAGGTTAGCGTTTTCCTCGTAATCTCTACCCAAGTCTAACAGCTTTTTAAGAAACATATTTGTTTCATTTAATCCGCGGCTTGTCCGGTATTCTTTGTCTGATATGAATTTATTTATGATTTCAGCCGGAATTTTTTCAGACAATGCCAGCAAGTCTTTAATACTTCCAAGAGAATAATTGAAATCTTTGTAATATATAACTTGTTTTAACAACTCCAGCTTTTCAGGACTATTTTTAACAATCTGCTTTAACTCATTTGTATTCTTTTGCGCCCACTTAGTTTTTTCGGTCTCATTAAGTTCTTTACCTGTCTTAGTATCAAACTTAACCTTAGGTAATTGAGAATTAATTACGGTTGCAACTGCCTTTGAAATATCAGCTGGTTGTTCAACTGCCTTTGTATCAGGTTTAATGCTTTGTACCAAGAGCGCATTGCAAAAGCCTATGACTTCCTGCGGGCTCGACGCAAGCGCACGCTTGCCGTCAGGCATTGTTACCTCGTAAACCTCACGCCCCTCAATCGCTGCCCTTTTAATACGCACGCTCTCAAGCAGCGCAGC
>JAISCP010000114.1 GCA_031265495.1 Heliobacteriaceae bacterium
TCTGTCATTGCGAGCGCAGCGAAGCAATCCAGTCAAAAACGTTGAATTTACTGGATTGCTTCGTCCTCATTTCATTCGTCCTCGCAATGACGAAGCAATAGAAAGTTAACAATGCCCTCCCGTATGGAGAGGGAAAAGAAAGTTCAGCATGACAGGGAGGTTAAGGTGGGCTGTGGCAATCCTTTGCTGTTCCCTCTTTCCTGTTTACTAATTTAGCTATACCTCCTATTCGCCTAGTTACAGCCCAGCAGCCGGCAGTGTTCTTTTATCAGGAATTCTTTACCCGGCGGCATTTCAATAAAATCCCATGCCAACGGAGAATTTAGAGAAAGTTCGGGCAGCCCAACGCTGTACTTTTTTGCCGCAGACTTGAAAGCGCCGAGCTTGCCGCCGTTTCTGTAAACTTCAATAAGAAAATCCCCCATAGTTTCACCGCCTAACGACAATACAGCCTGATAGTAATCCCATTTTGCGCTGGAAACACTGACGCTTATTCCGAGTTTATGCAGTTCCTTTTTTAGGTAATTTGCTTTTGCTTCAAGCAGTTTTGTGTCTTGCCGCGCGCACCACTGGAAAGGCGTATGCGCCTTAGGAACAAATGTTGAAAATCCAAAGGAAATATTAAATCCTTTATTTTCAGCTTTAATCCGCGCTGCAAGTCTTACGATTGCTTCAATATCTTCCTGAGTTTCTGTCGGCAGCCCTGTCATACCGTAAAATTTAATCCCTTTAAGTCCGTTTTCGCGGCATATTTTAACGGCGTTAAGAATTTGTTTTTCCGTGATATTTTTGTTAATTACTTTGCGAAGCCGCTCACTTCCCGCCTCTATTGCGAGCGTGGAAGTTTTTTGACCGGCAGCGGCAAGAGTTTTGATAACTTCCGGCGTAACAGCGTCTACGCGCAGGGATGAAATACTCATTTTAATTTTACGGCCGTTTTGAATTTTTTCATAAATGTATTTACAGACATCGTTAAAATGCGGATGCGCGCTTACCTGCGCCCCCAGCAGCGCAATTTTATCCGTATGTTCAAGCCCGAAGTCAATGGTCTTGATTAACTCCCCGTAAGGCGTGCAGCGCAGCGGAAGATTAATATAAGACGCTATACAAAAGCCGCAGCGGTTTGTACATCCGCGCGCCATTTCTATGATGAATGTATTTTTAAAAAAAGCGTTTTCACTCAATATCGGAGTGTAAACACAATTGTCAAGCTGTTTGGTGACTTTTTTTACCCTCTCTTTTGGGGAGAGGGTAGAATTCCTTAACGAGCCGTCGGCGGGTTTATGAATTCGGGTGAGGATTCCGGGTACGTAAATGCCTTCTGTTTCCGATAAAATTTTTAACGCTTCTTTTTTATCTCTATTTTCTTTGCAGACTTGCACTGCTTTCAGAGTGACTTCTTCCCCGTCTCCGATTATGAAGAAATCAAAGAAATCAGAGTAAGGCAGCGGATTTGCGCTCACCGCGGGACCGCCCGCAAATACCAGCTCTTTTGTACGTTCGGAAGACTTTAGAGGGATTTTGTACTTTTCAAGCATCCTGAATATAGTCAGGAAATCCATGTCAAAACTGAACGAAAAACCGATTAAGTCCGCATTTTTATATTTTACGTTTTTTGTATCTGCGCAAACCCGCTCTACATTGATTTCCGGGCTTTCATCAAGAGTCTTATACATCCACAAATACCCGATTGAAGAAAGCGAAAATGCATAATCACCAGGAAAAGCCATCCACATGCTAAATCCGGCATTTTTGTCATTAGTTTTATTATATAAATATTTTTCGTTATTTTTCATTATCTTCCGTATAATTCATTATCAATTTTCCGTTGTTTCGTCATTGCGGGTACAGCGAAACAACCCGAAAATCAACAATCTTGACTGGATTGCTTCGTCGGGCCGGCGCCCTCCTCGCAATGACGCGGCAATGAGTTGAGACTCTCATGATTAATGGGGCGCAGATAAAGCTCGTCGATTAAAACGCATACTGTTGCGGCGATTGCGGGAGACAGAATTACCCCCCAAAAACCCAGAAATTTTTCAGCCATAAACAACGCCAAAAAAATCATTAACGGGTGCAGCGCCATAAACCTTCCGAAAAGTATAGGGCGCACAATATAGTTGGATAACTGCTGTACCACAAGAAAGGATACGATTATCAGAATAATTTTTACCGCTCCGAGCGGGTAAGCAACCAGCAATGTAAGCGCAAGCGCAATTGCCGGCCCTAAAAGCGGGATTATGTCGAGCGTTCCGGTAATCAGCCCCAGAAATATCGGGTAATCAACTCCTAAAACCGCAAGAACTATTGCCATCATAAAACCCACAGACGCCATAGAAAGAATCTGAATTCTTACATATCCGCCGACACGTAAACTTATTGTATCAATAATAGCGCGTGCTTTATCTTTTATTTCCGCGGGGAAAAATTCAATAAATTTATCCTTCAGGTAATCTTTATCAACCAAAACATAGTAAACAATCATTAGCATGGCAATTATGATGACAATAAACTGGAAAAGATTCACGGTAAAGTTCCATGAGTGATTGACAACACTTTCCGTAAACCCGGCGGAACTGTTTATTACGGAATTAAGGTTGATTAAATCCGCAATATCCTGCCCGAATAATTTGAAATTTACAATACTTTTAACAATTTGGGCTAATTTTTCGGGAAAGAATGTTATAAAAGTCTTGATTTCTTTAAACGCAACAAAAAATATCGGTGCAAACAGTGCAACAACGGACAAAGCGCTCAGAGAAACAACACATGCCGAAGCCAGCGTCCGGCTTGTTCTTTTTTGAAGCGCGGCAACAAAAGGATTCAATGCACATGCAATCACGTAAGCCGCAAAGAACATTAAAACAATCTCTGTTATTTGAGGAATTAAAAATAACAACCCGGCTATAAGTATTAGAAAAATAATATTTTCTGTTTTGCGCAGCTTTTTAAACATACTTTAATTTTAGCATAAACAAGTTTATTGATTTTAAGTGAATATGTGATTAAGTGATTAGGTGAATAGGACTGTTAAAAACCAACCATAACCATCATGTCATCCTGAACTTGTTTCAGGATCTGGCACATGACAAATAGCACTATCTTCTCAATTTTGTTCCGGCATCTGTCCATCTTTACAGGGAAGAAGACCTTACAGAGATTGTATATTTTTATCGGTGGATAGATCCTGAAACAAGTTCAGGATGACGTGTAGGCTGCTGAATGTTTATCTAAGTTTATGTAAACTTGTATATTATTACCAAAATTTTATATATTTTGTATGTAATTTCAAATTATTTTTTAAGTAACAAAAACAGCTTTACAATTGTAACGAATTGTTAACAAAGCTCTTTAAATGGGCAATCCTTACGTAAATATATACTTTATATATTTACGAGGACAAAACACAAAGGACGAGACATGGGTTTCCTAACGGGCGCATACGGTAAATTAATGGCTGGTAAGCTTGTTCGACAGTTGCAAGTGCAGATGACGTTTGTTCAAAGCCGCTTGCGCAAAGCTACCAGAGACGCCGGTAATATGGACAAATTTATTACCTCTCAACAGCGTATGGCTGAAACTCAAGTACGCTCGGTTGCAATTCAGCATCAACAAGGTAATTCTTATTGGCGTACGATCATGATGGGCGGCATAACGATGCCTGACTCGAATCTTGCTGCGACAAATCCGGAACAATACCGGGCAGACAGCATGGCGTACACTTCCAGAATGGGTGATGTTCAGGCTCAACTTTCGATGATGCAACAAAACCAGAGTATGGTGCTTGAGCAGAAAAAATCAGAAATCGCAGACTACTTTGAAACCTTGAGAGAAATGCAGCTTCAGCCGCTTAAAGATTTGGAAGATGATTTACAGGCAGAAAAAGACAACTTAGAATCCAGAGTTAAAATCGCCGAAGCTGAATACGAAGCTCGTAAGAAAGAAGAACAAGCGAGCGTTAAACAATTCGCTCCTGAATACACCGGCGGCGGTCAGGGATAATAATTCAATAATAAATATACAAGAAACTCCCTTTTACGGGAGTTTTTTGTATGGCTTTAATCAACAGTAATCTTGTTTTTATGCCGCCACCTTAGACTGTATAATATCTTGTTTTGATTGCAGGGATAAAAATTGAATGACTCCAATACAAGATAAAACATAAATAAAGCAAAGACTATTCTATAAGCAATTTCTCCGTTCATTTTTTAAATTCCTTTCTATATATTTCAATTTTGTTAGTCAACTCAAGTATATTTCCAATGAATAAAATATCCAAATACGCACCGAACGCCGCAAAAATAAAGACATATAACGGAAGACTATTCATGAACAACAGGCTGCACAGCCCGCCGGTAAGCACAATAACAACACTGAACACGTTCGTTCTCAAATGTATTAAATCGTGAATACTTTCTTTCAAATAACTTTCCATGTATTCATTATACAATATTCACTCTGTTAGGGCAATCAGCTAAAAGATTTAGGAAGGAAATAACCGCGCCGTTTTTATGACTTTGTTATTTCTTACAATTTCCTCCAAAGCTTTCTTTTATAGGGCGAAACATATAATCTATTCCCCATAACATTAAGCCGCCAAACATTAATATAGCTATGTATTTTAATATTTCATATAGTGTTATATTCATGCTAACCTCCTTAATAAATCATTGATTTCTCGATTTATGTTATTGACTTGCGCCATAAATGCAAATGTAAAGCATAGCCCTAACGGAAACAATATACTAAAAACCGTCATATTTGCCGCTACAAACAATAGCCCAGTGGTTCCTGTTGCTGTAACAATCAGCATCGCAACAACATTAGCCCTGTAAGCTATTAAATTTTCAATACTTTTTTCTGTATATTTTTCATCTTTGACCATGTACTTATTATACACTACTGTACAATTCATGGCAACTTTAATCATCCTGCTGGAGTACAACAGCGCCGTTTTGTTCAACGGGAAGGGTGCGTATATCAGCTTTTACATTCATCTGTGACCATGTGTCACGTACAATGGACTTAATTTTATCAAGGCTGTTTTTGTGTGAGAACACCAGAAGCGAAGGACCTGCGCCGCTTAAAACACAGCCCAGAACATTATCTTCATGCCTGAGGTTTTCCGTAATTTCACTCAAACCCGGTACCAATTTAGTCCGGTACGGCTGGTGCAGCCGGTCTTTTAAAGCAACTTTCATAAGATCTGCATCTTTTGCATTTACCGCTTCAATAAACAGTCCTACACGCTGAACATTAAATATAGCATCTTTTAAAGGCACTTCCTGCGGCAGAACGGAGCGCGCAATATCAGTTGAAAGTTCAAAATCCGGGATACAAACGGTTATCTGCCATTCATCCGGCCAGTTAATTTTTCTGTATATAACGCTGCCATCGTCTTCCTGCGAAGCTATCACCAACCCGCCTACAATGGCAGGGGTAACGTTATCGGGATGACCTTCAATTTCTGTGGCTATTGAGAGCAGGGCTGCCTTGTCAGCGGGTCTTCCCAGAAGCTCGTTTGCGGCTATCAGGCCTCCGACAATTACTGAGGAGCTGCTGCCAAGCCCTTTTGTCAGAGGAATACTGGTGTTAACCGTAATCCGCAATTCACTCGGCGTCTGGCCTATTGAATTATATAAAACTTCAATAGCCTTGTAAATAATACTGTTTTCATCAAGCGGTATCTGGTCTAAGGACAGGTCGTCCAAATCGCCGGACAGTATGTTTATGTCAATACCCGTGCCGGGTAAAACAGTTTCTTCAACCGTAACTATGTTATAAATAGGCAGCGCCAGACCCATACAGTCAAATCCGGGACCTATATTCGCCGATGTTGCCGGCACTTTTACACTTACTTTCATGCATTCCTCTCAATCTTGATTCATTATAACAAAAACATAATAATTTTGACCTGTATAACTGACGATATATAATAAGAATATGTATGAATTCCACCCATATTTCACGAATGACGGCTCTGTGGGGCTTTTCGGCCCGGACGATATATACCATTCTACTCATGGCGCTTTGACGGAAGCCTATGAGAAATTTGTTCTGCCTGCGGGAATTAAACCTGCGGAAGAAATAAAACTTTTGGATATTTGTTTCGGAATTGGTTATAACACAAAAGCTTTTTTAAATTTTTTTTGGGATAAATCCGGCGAAAAAAAATATTTCAAAAATCTACATATCGACGCGATAGATACAGATAACATTTTAGCGCACCTGTCTCCGTTTTTTGTACCTTTTTCATGGAGAAGGAAGTGCGAAATAATTCAACAGGAAAAAATCAATAGACTTTTAAAACCTGTGCGTAAATCAAAATATAAATTGCACAGAGAAATTAATATTATATTATTGGAGCTGTTAAAAAATCAAATTGACGTAACCGAAATTTTAAGCGATAAAAAATATGCGCCGTATTTTGACAAATATATGATAGGTTTGTGCGAGTTCTATAAAAATAACGGGTGTTCTGATACCTCCGGGAGTAAAACAAGGGGCTTCTTACATAATATATACTCTCATGAAATATCGCCGCATGATATCGACACGTTATATTTTTTGGGAGCGGATTATCTCGTTTGCATATTGTTGGCTGGATTTTTGAACTGGTGTTATATTACTTTTTATTTTTAATATCTTTTTCTTTATAGCATAGAGTGTTGTTTCTAGCAATACACCATTAGATGTATCTTTTATTTTTTGTTTATAATAACGAGGGAGTGAACAACCGTGGTTGTTGGCATAAGTAGAGCCTTTTACAGCCATATCATAGCTGTATTTGTCAACGTGGGCTTGTCCTATTCCTTGTGAGCATACGAAGAATTCCGCAGGGCGGGTTTTTTCTTTTGAACCTAGTTCTTTTTTTATAGCATATTTAGCAGTATAGCGAGCGGTGTTGAAGTTAAGATTTGTTACGATTGTAAAGCCATAAGGCCAGAGGTTGTTAATAGTGGCAGATATATAATATTGATTACCGTCACGTTCATATAAGTTACGGACGTCAGTAGGCCAATAGCCGAATATACAGAGGTGATAATGAGGGTTGTCATAATTGTCTCCGAGTTCGCCGGAAGCGATATATTTTATTTTGTTAGGATGTATAACCTTGCGCATCCGCTTGAGAAAGAGCTGTAAAGGTCTCTTTTCAAGGGAAGGGGGAATGTTTTCAGGGGCGTAGGTAAGCGTGATAAAGCAGTTGTCTTCGTGGAATTTTGCTTCGTGTTCAGCACGTAAACCCCATTGGCGGGTTTTTTCCATTCTGCAGGCCATACAACGGCCGCAGGGGAGTTGTAACACAACGCCGGGAGGGGTTACCTCATAGGGATTTTTAAAGACTATATTGTCTTTGCCGTTTTTGGTTTTACCGAACTTGTAGCCGGTTATTGGACAGTTGCACATTGTTATATACCTTTCTTTTTAAGTTAAAGTAAATTTAGATACTTCAGAAATTTCGAATGTATCATCTAACATACACGTTAAACATTTTTCCCAAGACTGGCCGGAGATGCTGTTGGGATACTTCTTGCGCCAAGAGCGGATAATTTTTAGTGTTCTTTCTAACTTTTTTTTCATTTGACTTTCCTTTCGTTTTTTGTATAATTTCTTTATGGATAAGGTGATTAAAATTTTATTAATTTGCGTATTAGCACCAACGGCACTATGGATAGGATTACAGATAGTTATAATAATAAGTGTAATAATGGGTACTATTATTAGCGGGACTTGATTATCCCACCTAAACCAGCACCGCCCAAAGTTTTATTAATACCATATAGTATAGGGTGATTTTTTGCCCACTGAACGTCAAGATTTTTTAAATCTTTATTGATTTGCGCATTAGTATGTGCGGCCCTAGCGTGTATAGGCGCATTGATTGCGCTGGCTGTGTTTGAATTGATACGGGATAAGGCCTCATTAAGTTCTGCTTGGAGGAGGTTAGGATACATTGCTGTACGCATTTGCTCCTGCATCCGCTGGAAATTAAGTATCATGCCTTGTTGATGAGCGTTTTGAGCCTCTTCATTAGTTTTATCCCAGAGGGCTTGCTTTGCGCGTGTGTCTGCGTCAATGTTGCTTGACTGGTGTTTGCTTAGCCTGTGTTGCATTGAAACGGTTGTAGGGTTGTCTACCATAGGGATGTTCCCGGGAGCACCGGCACTGGCGCCTTGTCCGCCGGTTGCCGTGAGTATAGGGTTTAATCCGGCCGCACGTAAGTCGGCCACTTCGCGCTGATGCGCGGTGCTGGACATTGATTCCATCCAGTTTTGTTGCTGTTTGTTGAGAAAGTAGCCCATTGCGCCTTGTCCGGCACTGCCGGCAAGGCCGAGAAGGCTGGATGCGTTGTCTTTGGCGAAACCAAGTGCAGATTTTGCGGCGTTGCCTATAGTACTAAATATTGATGTTAAGCTCATTGTTATATCCTTTCATTTTAAAAAAATGCTGGCCGGGGAGTAATTAAGCTCCCCGCGCCGGCAGGAAGAGTCGGTATTAGGAGATATCTAAAAGTGGTCTATGTAACCCGGGTCAGAGTAGACTGGCATTACGCGGGTCCATTTCTGCATAAATGCAAAATCAAGCATAAATTGCGGCTCGTCTTGTACAGCTATTACGCGGTCTACGGGAGGATTTTCTTCTATGAAAGTTTGATTGAGGAGTGGCCGAGTTTCGAATTTTTGAGCCAAGTGCCAAAAGTCTAAAGTGTTAGGGTCAGCACTATTAAGTTTGCCAGTAACCATTGAACGGCCATAGCGTAGCTCGTCGTAGCGCGGCATATAGCCAAAGACAGCGTCGTCATCTGCTGTACCGTCTGCATATATCTCACGGTTTAGTACGGCTTGCTCGCCTAAGTGTACGTAAGGGGGCAGTAAAAAGTCGTGCATTGTTTGGCGTGTCCACTCACGGGATATACCCTGTTGATACATAAGGTCACTGCGGATAGATGCCATACAGATTAGATAGCCATGCTCGACAAAGGCACGTTTGATTGTACGCTGGCCGGGATAGACGCCATAAGAGTAAGCAGCGAGGTTACCTTGAGGAGTTGTAGTATCGGTTGAGGACATTTGAGCAATTTGATGGACTTGGATGTAATCGGACTCGGAGCCTAAAAACTCCGGTCTCTGTAGTCTTGCGTCATTAGATATTACTCCCCAAATATAGCGGAGTATCTCTGTGTAACGGTCGCCACCTCTCATTAGCTTTTCACCCACGCGTTGCATTGCAAAGGCTTGACGCCATTGGTTGATAGTTGCCGCGGCAGCGTCTGTTAAATCAGCAATAAGCCCGGATTTTGCAGGGTCTGCTGATACAGCAAGATATTGACCGCTACCCAGAGTATTTACGTTATTACCATTGTAAGGTAAGGATGAGCCGGTATAAGTACTAAGGCCAAGAGAGTCAGGATTAGAATTAGCTAAAACAGACATTTGATAAACGTCAGACCAATTTGACGTTAAACCAACAGCAGAGCCAGTACCTATAACAGGGGCAGTAGTACCGAGAGGCACATCTACAGCAGGGCCTTGTTGAGGGGCAGGCAGGCAGGATGTAAAGTAGTCGCGTCTTTTTGCGCGCCGGCGGAGAATGTAATCTGTGGTAACATCACCACTATCCCCTTTTTGCACAGGGATACTGTCGATTAATTTTTCGTGGCGAAACCACTCATTGTAGATTAAGTTGTAGGCTCTAAATGGCAGAGCATTAACGGATTGGCCAACGTGGTTAATATTAAAGCCAAAGTAGTTGCCGAGACCGGCAGGGACGGCAGGGGTATCCTCGCCGGATGCGGGGGTACCTGCTGTACATAGCGCAGCAGTTAAGGTTAGTTTGGGGACAAGGTAATCGTTGGTGTCATCCGGGTTTTCGCGCTCGCCCCAGAATTTTTGGGCGTTATCCCAGACGAGACGCATTGGCACAAAAAACCAATGTTTGTCGAGATTGAGATTACTCATAAAGGGTACCACAGGAGTGTTTAAGCGGGCAACACAGTGTGTTTTGATGTCTACATCATCGCCGGGATAGACCTCCTCGCAACTAATAGGGGCGATGTAGCCGGCATCTAGGGTAGTTGAGTATCTTTTACGGCGGTCAAAGGTACTGCGGGGTTTTAAAGCGGTTGGTACCATGCCGAGACTGTGTTTCATAATGGATTTAAACTTCATTTGTTGCCTCCTCTTTTAGTTTGAGATAAGTAGCGTACATAGCATATAACTGGGACAGGGGTAAGTCATTGATACGAGCTGAAAAGTCGTAAATTAATATTTCAATAACTTTATTTTTAAATTCGGTTGTCATTTTTTTATCCTTTCTTTTTTGTGTATTTTTTGTGACTGGTGTCACGTAGCACATTTAAGTCAAGTAGTTAATGTGCTAATTTTTTGATTTATCGCCTGTATCAGAGGCTGGGCTTGGGTCCACGGGGTCTGGCTTAGGCAGTGGCTCGGGAGTTGGTTTTTGGAGTTCTTGTTTTCGTTCAACCATTCCGAGCTTATCAAGGGTAGCTGATTGTAGCTTTTGGAGTTCAGGGTCGTCAAAGTTGGAGCTAATAAGCTCCATAAACGTGTCAACGTTGTAATCGCAAGCCGAGCGGATTTCAGACGGAAGACTTCCGAACATGCCTTTGACATCTTCTTGGATATTGAGTAAGTCCTCGTAGTTCCGTGCCTCACTAATATCGGCATATCTAGCTTCAAGTGATTTAACATTAGGAGGAGTGAGACCCTTAACCAGGAAACGCCGATAAAGGACGTTGATGTCACAGTCGTCCTTACACTCTTGATATGTCTTACTTTCCTCATTGTTTACAATTCCTTTCGCAGGTTTGTAGTTGTAGCGGGTTATAAAGTTTGTCATAATGTTATACCCCCGCGTTGTACGGTTTTATTGTTGAGTTTGTTTGATTTGACAGATTTTTCTAGAAACTGTCGTTTGGAACGTCTTTTTGACAATTTGTATCGTCTTTTCATTTACTTTTCCTTTCTTTTGTTAGGAGTGTTCTAACCCGGCAAAGCCGGGAAGAACCTCCAGCGTTTGGCGTATCCGGCGTTCCGCCGGAAGGGGATTTTTTAAACTTCTCTCTTTTTTACATTTTTGACTAATCTACCAACTTGTGATATATATAGTCTAGTATTTCGAGGATTTTTATAATGAGAGAACGCACAGCGACCACCTACCTTTCTTTTTTCATTTGCAGGATGTTAAACATCCTATTTGAATTTTTATCGACCTTCTTACATAATATATATTATCAATATATAACTAAAAGCTATAAAAACACCCTAAAATACTTAAAAAACAACAATCTAACCTTCAGGCTGCATACGGAGGACGCCCGAATTGCCCTTGCCAAGTCGGATACCGTGTATGATTACATATTTCTGGACGCGTTTTCGCCTGTCAAATGCCCGTGTTTGTGGACAGTTGATTTTTTTAAACTGCTGCATGAGCGTCTTGATGAAAACGGAATAATTCTGACATACTCAAATGCGGCAAGTGTAAGGCATGCGTTTTTGGAAGCGGGATTTTTTACGGGCAAAACAGTCCGGCATGGAAAATCAATCGGTACAGCTGCGTCAAAAAATCCTGCGTTGATAAAATCCCCCCTCTCAGAATACGATTTAGGGCTTATAAAAACAAAAGCAGGTATATTTTACAGGGATGAGAATTTATCGCTTGATAACGAGGCTATAATAGCTCAGCACATTAAAGACGTTGAAAACAGCGTTCTTATGTCCGGTTCAAAATACATAAAACAAGCCTCAAGGTCAAGTAATTAGTTACATGAGTTTTTAATTGCCGCAAACACGTCCTCTCTGTCCACAATCATGCTTGTGCTGATGTCTGACAAAAATATTTATAGTAAAATAAGGAGAGAATATTCTAAGGAGAGTTTATGTTGTACGATGTAGTAATAGCAGGCGGAGGAACAGCCGGATGCGCAGCGGCGTATACTGCGGGCAGGCTCGGCTTAAAGACACTGCTGATTGAAAAACGGATACACCTGGGAGGCTCAATCACCTCCGGGCTTGTAATTCCGGCAATGCAAGCCGGCCAAAACCAGATTAACACTGATTTTTTTAATAATTTAACCGCTGAATTGCGCTCTATTGGCGGGCAGGTAACTTATATGAAAAATCAGGGGTGGTTCAATCCTGAGTTAACAAAAATCGTTCTTGACAAAATGATGACAAAAGCCAATGCGGATGTGCTTTTGGATACTGAGATACAAAAAGCCGAGTACGAAAACCGCCGGATAACAAGGTTATTCATCTCCTCCTCTCCTTATAGCTGCATACCTCAAATATTATCGTTATCTAACGAGCAGATACAAAACCCTCTTGGAATATTATCCATACCTATCGAAACGAGATACGTAATTGATGCGACCGGAAATTGTGAAGTTGCAAAACTTTGCGGCTGTGAGCTTTTGGGGAACTTGCAGGAACAGCAGCCTGTAAGCCTGCGTTTTATGATGAGCGGAGTAGATGTTGAAGCCTTCGGGAGATGGCTTTTAGACTTTGATACCGACCGAAATGTCACTACTGTGGAACTTATAGACGGTGTTACACATCTTTCTACGGCTTATACGTGGGACAGCGATAAAGAATGGGCCTTAAAACCCCTGTTTGACGACGCTGTGGCCAAAAATATACTCGAAGACCGCGACAGGAACTATTTTCAGATATTTACAACTGCCGGAATGCCTTCCACAATTGCGTTTAACTGCCCGCGGGTTATAGAAGACCGGAAGGCCGAAGGGCCGGAGGGCCGGCAAATTTATCAAGCGGCTCGTGAAAGTATACTCAGGCTGTCTAATTTCTGCAAAGAATACTTTCCCGGATTTGAAAAAGCTTATATATCAAATATTGCGGATATGCTTGGCGTAAGGGTTTCGCAGCGGATTAAGGGTAAATACGTCTATACAATTGACGATTTGAAATCCGGTAAAAAATTTACAAATCCGGTTGTGACAGCAGATTACCCGGTTGACGTGCACAGCAGCGAGCGGGATAAATCAACTCTGCACGAATCCGGCGAGTATCAGCTGCCGATTGAAAGCCTTATGTCAGCGGATTTTGACAACCTTTTCGCTGCCGGGCGTTGTTTAAGCGCGGATTTTTTAGCTCAAGGCGCTTTGCGCGTTCAGCCAAGCTGCTTTGCTATGGGCGAAGGAGTGGCAAAATATATTGTAGAACTTTGTAAGTAAAAACTGTTACAATACTTAATCGCTGGCGTCGAGGTGGCGTTGAATAAATATTTTGATGAATTAAAGACGCCAGACATGCTGCCTTTACTTTTCAGGAATTTCTATTATAATATATATTAAGGAAAAGTATCTTATGGAAATTATATTAAATATACTGTATTTCTATGCAGCAGTTTATTCCGTTTATTTTCTGGCTTTGGCAGCAAGAAATTTAAGCGATAAAAAATTTGCCATTGAAAAGAGATATTCCCAGTACGAAGACAAGGACAATCTGGCAATTGTGATTTACGCGCACAACAGCAGGAATTCTCTGGAAAATCTTATAAAGGAGATTAAGTCTCAGGATTACCCGATTAATCACGTGAAAATTTTCGTAATCCTTGACAACTGTATTGACAATTCAGAGGAAATATTTGCCGGCGAAAAATTTATCCATGTTATAAATATTAAAGATGTGGGCACTATCGGCAAAGATAAAGCAATTTCGGTATTACTGGAAAGATTGTCACGCGACCAGAGTATTGATTCTTATGTGTTCGTTGACGGCGACAGGAATATTCCCGTTAATTTTCTGTCAACGGTAAATGCCGCGCTTATAAATCACAGCGTTGTAAGCGGCGAAACACTAATAGTTACGGATACGCTCGGGCCTGTGGACAAGATTAAGGCGGCTTACCAAAAATACCACATGAATTTTATCAGAAAAGCCCGTTCGCTGTTCGGACTGGCTTCTCAGGCGGATTCCGGCGTATTTATTATTAAAAAAGATATTGTTGACAAGATTACGTCCGTTGACTTTAAAGATATTGACTCCGAGCTGAAATACAGCCTTTTACTTTCAAAAATAGGGTATCCGTGTTATTATAACCCCAATATCCAAACTTTTGTGGATACAACAAATTACGAATTCAAAAAAGTAAAACTTTCGACAAGGCTGGCTCTGTTCAGAAGTTGCTTTACTCAAATTATCCGGCCAAGAAATTTTGTGTTTGCCGAGCATACCGTGTCTCTGCTGTATCCGAATATCTGGCTGCTTGTCTTTATTTATGCCGCGCTGCTTAAACATTCTTATAAATATTATTTTATAGTGGATTTTAAAATTGTACTGTTTACCTTTCTGCTGCTTGCGCTGGGGTTTGGGATGAGTTTAATTAAATCAAGATTGAAGCCGCTCGAAATTTGTCTTTTATTTTTATATCCTGTGTACTCTCTGTGCCACATAGTTAAAAACCTTCCTCCTGTGCGGGCGATTAAGAATAAAGTTAAAAACAAAGAGGATTCGGGTACAGAAAAGCTTGTGGTTGAAGCGATTGTAACATCAGACGGACGTGAACTTCCGTGTAAACTGGAATTCATTTCCGAAAACGGGCTTGCAAAGGTGCAGTTTATTTTTAAGAAAAAGAGGTTCATAACATCAAGCCACATAAGAATGGTTGATGCATTGCAGGAATTAAAATCAAAGTTATATGAATACAACTTCATTTTGAAGATTTGCAGCTGCTGCTGCAGTTTTGAGCCAAGCATTGACGGTTCGACTAATATGCTGAAAGGCACCTGCAACTGCGGTTACCCGAGCCCGCTAATAAACGAGGCAAAACAGACTTTAGTCTGGAACTCATGTATGCAGTTCACTCCGGGTGTAATTAACAGCCTGATGCATGAAATCAGCGAAGAGGCTGCCATTAGATAAAGTGCAACCAAGGATAAAAACATCCGCAACGCGGGTGTTAGCAATTGTGCATGTCAAGTATTTTTCCGTCAAATAAGTCTAAAACCATATTCGTCTGGTCTGACGTTACGGGAACGATTTCTTTTGCGGAAGCAGCTTGTTCCTTTATTCCCTCAATATCTTCCGGTTCACCGGGTTCGTCCTGCTCTTTTTGTTCCGGCTCAGGGGGCGGAGCCTCAGGCGCCTCAACAGTATCCGGCAGTTTTACCAGCACTTTGGAGCCTGTCTGCCCAAACAGACTGTCCACTGCATCCTCAAGCATTTTCTTCTTGCTGCCTTCAATGAATTGTTTAAGATAAATTTCATTTTTAAGCGTTAAAACAGTATTTTCAGGCGAAATTTCCAACGGCGTTGCCCACTGTTTCAAAAGCGCGCGGGTTGGAGGACTTTGAACATTATCAAGCAGTTTTGCCCATAAAGCGTCCAAACCGGAAGGATTTTGCGGCGTATTTTCTTTTTTTTCGGAAGGAAGCTGAACATTTTCTGTTTTGGGCGTTTGTACTGCCGGCGCAGTATAAACCGGAGGAACATGCTGTTGTACGCCGGAACTTTCCAATTTGGCGAGTCTGTCCTGAAGACCGGCAAGCGAAGTGTTTTCAGCAAGATTGGCAATATCAATAACGGCGACTTCCAGCCACAGCTTGGGGTTATTGGTCGATTTTACTTCTTTAATGTATCCGGCAAGTTTATCAATCAAAGAAACAATCTGATGAGCTTCAACCTTTTCCGCCTGTTCTTTCAGAACCTTAATATGCCCGGCGTCTGTTTGGGTAAGCTCGTAAATAAGTTCATCGCGGCAGGTTTTAGCGATTAAGAGATTTTTGAAATAGTCTGTTAAGCCGGACAAAATTTGTACAGGCTCATTACCCGAATTATAAATGTTGTTCAAATCTTCAATTGCCTCCTGCGGGTTTGAGGATATAATTTTATCCGAAAGAGCGCTCAAAACGTCAAATGACAAACGTCCCAAAATATTATTAATATCATCCGTTGTAACAGGATTTTCGCCGCCCAGAACGGCCAGCTGGTCAAGCAATGCAATACTGTCGCGCATTCCGCCCGCAGAGTTTTTGGCGATTGCGAGCAGAGCGTCATCCGTTATATTAATATTTTCTTTCTTGGCAATTGATTTCAGGTGTTTTACTATGTCATCGCTCGTAATCCTTTTGAAATCAAACCTCTGGCACCGGCTTTTTATTGTATCAAGAACTTTGTGTACTTCAGTGGTTGCAAGAATAAAGATAACATTTTTCGGAGGTTCTTCAAGCGTTTTCAGCAGCGCGTTAAACGCCGTTGTGGAGAGCATGTGAACCTCGTCTATAATATATATTTTATAACGGCTGTTAATAGGCGCATACATAACTTTCTCAAGAATATTCTGCGCGTCTTCAACTTTTCTGTTGCTTGCCGCGTCAATCTCAATAACATCCATAGGCGTTGAATTTGTTATATCAATACAATTTTCGCAGGTTCCGCACGGAACAACCGCAGGGCCGTTTTTGCAGTTTAAAGATTTTGCCAAAATCCGTGCAGTGGAAGTCTTTCCTGTACCGCGCGGGCCGGTGAACAAGTATGCATGCGAAATTTTATCCAGAGAAATCGCATTGGCAAGAGCCTTCTTAATATGCTCCTGCCCGACAATTTCTTCCAGTATCTGCGGACGATATTTTCTGTACAGCGGTATGTATTTCATGATAAAATTATACCATGAATATAATAAGACCGGAAAAACTTAAACAAGGCTGTACAATCGGGATTGCCGCAACATCGGGAGCAGTTGAAGATAAAGAGGCGGTTGAACGCGGGAAAAAACTGCTTGAAAATTCCGGCTACAAAGTAGTTCTTGCTGAAAACTGCTATGACCGGTGCCGTTATCTTGCAGGAAGCGATGAAAAAAGAGTATCCGAACTGCAAAGGCTTTTCCGGGCCCCTGAAATTCATGCCATAATTTGTATGCGCGGCGGATACGGCGCAGTGCGTTTAATTAATAAAATTGATTACTCAATAATCCGCCAAAACCCGAAAATCTTCTGCGGCTACTCTGACATATCCGCGCTTTCCGCTGTATTTTTGAAACGCGCAGGGTTGATGACTTACTCCGGTCCGTTAATTCAGGGAGATTTCGGAGCAAAGTCTCCTTCACAGTTTACGCTGGACAACTTTTTCAAAGCCGTGACATCGGACGAATTGGAATTTGAAGGCGGCGTTATTTACCGGGAGGGTGAGGCGGAAGGAATTCTCTGGGGCGGGAATTTAATGACCATAGCTTCACTTTGCGGGCAGGATTTTATCCCTGATGAACCGTTTATATTTTTCACGGAAGATTTGGACGAAACAGCCTACAAAGTCGACAGGCTGATGAGCCAGCTGCTGAACATTGAGCAGTTCCGTTGTAATGTCAAAGGTATTGTTTTGGGTGATTTTCTTGATATTGATTTGTCTGTGTGGCTGGACGAAATATTTGCCGAAATTGCGGAGAGTCTTCAAATCCCTGTTACCGGCGGCTTTAAGATAACACATGCCGCTGACAAAATCACACTTCCTTACGGCGCTGCCGCGAAGCTTCACGGGAAAAAGCTGTTAGTTAATAGTAAATAGTGAATAGGAAAGAGAGCTGAAAGGTGGCAATGAGCCAGCCTGTATCTCGAGCGCAGCGAGGATGAAAGGTTGAGAGATAAAAGAACATCCCCGCCAACAACCTCTCTGTCATCCTGAACTTGTTTCAGCATCTGCCTTCTGTACGGGGAAGTAAAGCTTAAAGGTATTGAATATTTTTACCAATAGTCAGAACCTGAAACACCTGAATTCGGCCTTTCAGGATTGTGTAGGTTATGGCGTGCTTTTGTGCAGATGCTGAAACACCGGAGGTCAATCCAGCCGTTCAGCATGACAGGAAGGAAGTTCTTTCTCGTCCCGTCATTGCGAAGAGCTTGCACAGCAAGCAACGAAGCAATCCAGTAAATTCAACAGTTTTGACTGGATTTTCCTCTCACAAAATGATACTTAATCATTTTGTTCGGCACAGTGCTGCGCTCGCAATGACAGAGCAATGCAAAATGAACACTCTCCTCAAGGGGAGGGTAAACCCTTCAGCCTCTCCTTATAGTCATCAGCAAGTCAGGCCCGAAAAATTCCGCTTTGTCAATTTTGAAGTTGAGACTTTCGTTGATGTCGGTTATTTTACGGTAATCAAAACAGGATTTTGCGCTGTTGTCACCCGTAACTTTCGGGGCAATAAAGTGGTAAATTTTATCCGTATAACTCAAAGCTTCGCCGTTAAACCTTCCGCCGGCTTCAATTAATACGCTCATAATCCCGAGTTCGTAAAGCTTTCCGAAAACAAGTTCCAAGCCGGATATTTTAATAAATTCAATGTTTTCCGCCGCAGAAGGCGGAGGAACAGCTTCATGGAAAACGTAAATTTTACCCTGCTTGTATATTCGGGCATTTAAATCGGTTTTCAGCCTGCGGTCGAGAATAATTTTCGTTTTATGTTCCATAGCCGGATTGTCCGCAAGAATTGTGGCTGAAGTTGTCATAATTGCATCGTAGCGTTTGCGGATATTTTTCACCTCAGCGCGCGCCTTTTCAGAGGTAATCCATTTGGAAGAACCGCAGGCTGTTGCGATTTTTCCGTCAAGAGTCGAGGCGGTTTTTATTGCCGCAAAAGTTTTTCCCTGCGTTTTATTTTTGATAAAAACTTCATTTAATTTCCGGCATTCATCTTCCAGAACCCCTTCAATAACTTCAATTCCTGCATCCGTAAGCTTTTGAACCCCGTTTACAAGCGGATTGGGGTCGCGCATTCCGATAACTACCCGTTGAATGCCTTTTTCTATAATTAAATCCGTGCATGGAGGGGTTTTGCCGTGATGCGAGCAGGGTTCGAGGTTCACAATAAGCGTTCCGTCTTTTGCATTGCAATCAAGCAGAGCGTTTCGTTCCGCGTGGTTTCCTCCGTATTTTTCATGATAACCCGTTGAAATTTTATCCCCGTATTTATCCAGCACAACACAGCCGGCAAGCGGGTTAGGCGACACATTTCCGGCGCCTTGAAGCGCTAATTCAATACATTCTTTCATGTAATTGTCGTAGTGCATAGTTGTATTTTAGCATAATTTGTATAATAATAAACTTATGGACTTAAAATATATTGGTCATAGTGCTTTTGAAATTCAGACAGGAAAAGAGTCAATACTTGTTGACCCTTTCGTATCCCCCGAATATGACTGGAAAAATCGGAATATTACCGATATATTTATAACTCACGGGCATTCAGACCATATCGGGCAGGCGGTTGAGATTGCTAAATTCAAAAATGCAAATATTACGGCTGTTTTTGAAGTTGCTAACTACTGTGCAAGAGAAGGCGCGCGCACAAGAGCTGTTAATCTTGGCGGCTGGCTGGATTACGAGTGGGGCAGGGCGGTGTTTTTGCCGGCGGCTCATTCAAGTTCTCTGCCTGACGGAACTTACGGAGGCATTGCGGCAAGTATTGTATTTGATGTTGAAGGGATAAAGGTTTTTCATGCCGGAGACACGGCTTTAACATCTGAAATGAAAATTATTAAGGAATTGTACCGGCCTGCCATAGCGTTGCTGCCGGTTGGCGGGAATTACACTATGGATGTTGACCATGCGGCGGTTGCTGCGGAATGGCTGGGCGCGCAGACAGTAATCCCTATGCATTATGATACCTTCCCTGAAATAAAAGCCGATTTGGAACGCTTTACACGGCTTGTTCAAAGCAATAACAAGACCGCTGTTATTCTTAACCCGCACGAAGGAGCCTTATGAATATCCTTTTTATAATTGACAGAATTGAGTTGAAACATTTTGAATTTAACGATTTGGTAACTAATTTTTCTTTAATAAAAGAATTTTTAGACCGTAACGAGACGGTTTGTATTACCACAATTGATGATTTGAGTTTGAAATCCGGCACGGCTTATGCGGATTGCCGCCGGACATTTGAAAAAGACGGCAATATATTCTGCGAAGAAGATAAACAAAGCCGTCAAATAGAAGATTTTCAGCTTGTAATGTTCCGCCATGACCCGCCGGTTGATATGGATTATATTAATTCAACCTATATATTTGATTTTGTAGACACACGAAAAACAGTTGTCTTAAATAACCCTTCCGCTGTCAGAGATTTTAATGAAAAGCTGCATGCTGTCAGGTTCAAAGATTTAATGCCGGCAAATATTGTTACTTCTTCACAAAATGATATTTTAGGATTTTTGGATGAACATAACGAAATTATTTTGAAACCTTTAAACGGATGTTTTGGCAAGGGGGTTATGTATATTAAGCGCGGCGACAAAAACACCCGTGCAATAATTAATTCAATAACCAACAGCCAAACCACGCTCATAATGGTGCAAAAGTATATTCCGCAAGGCGAATTCGGTGATAAACGGGTTTTATTTTTGGGCGGCGAAGTTTTAGACTATTGCGTGCAGAAGCTTCCTGATAATAATGATTTCAAATTCAACCAGCATTGCGATAAAAATATTATGAAAGCTGTTTTGTCAGACACGGAAAAAGCTGCATTCACGCCGATAGCAAAGGAGCTTAACCGGATGGGGCTGCCGCTTGCGGGATTGGACGTTATTGACGGGCAGATTATTGAAATTAATGTTACAAGCCCGTGTTATTTTATCAGAGAGATTAACAATCACTTCGGGGTTCGTCTGGAAAAACAAATTGCCGATTTTATTATTTCAAAAGTTATTTCGGGAGTTCCGGCTGCATCTCTTACTGAGTAACGTGTCATTTTTGAGCGCTGTTTTGCCGTACTTGCCAATTAATTTAAAATTTGATACAATAATTGAAAAGAAGGGGGTAAGATTATGGATAAAATATTCGAAAAAGGCTGTAAGGTAGGTGTAGAGCCACTTTCGGGGGGGGGGGGGGCTTTAAAACGCCTTCCTGCAATGCTTTTCGCCTGCTCCATTAAGTCGTCATTGCGAGAAGCTTTCGCAGCAAG
>JAISCP010000042.1 GCA_031265495.1 Heliobacteriaceae bacterium
CAGAATAATATCCCTGTAATTCCCGGCAGAGCAAACAGAAAGGTAGAGATTCAATACGATAAGGAACTTTACAAAAAAAGAAATTTCATTGAAAGAATTTTCGGTAAACTAAAGGAAAACCGTAGGCTGGCATTGCGTTTTGACAAGTCTGACATTCACTTTTTGAGCTTTATCGCCATTGCACTAATCAAACTAATATTTGTCCACAGTGTCTAGTACTATACGTGCTTTTTCACTATTTAAAAAGTTCTTCATAACTTTCCTTTCTGAGGGCATCACCACATAAGAGCAGGTGGTCACCAAGTCTCCATATGTCACCAGGCTTAACCCTCTTTTCTATGTTACTTAAATCGTCTATTTCATCAGCTTTGTCCGGGGGTTCTTTCTGCTCCCCATAGCTATCAATTAAAATTTCGTCTATTTCTGCAACATCAAAGCCGGTGTCTGTTATGACAAGATCTTCAAATAAAACCTTCCGCTCAACATTGGCAAACATTATCAATAGGCAAAACAGGGGTCAGCATTACTCCAACAATCAATACGAAAAATAAATATGCGGCTTGCGAACTTTTGATTGCGGACAATAAAGACCTATTCCGTTCGCTTTTGGAAAACAAAAAAGCCATTGAAAAATCTCTCGGCAAGCTTGACTGGCAGGAACTTGAAGGTAAAAAATCAAGCCGGATACGTCAAAAATTTGAAATCGACATAACAGGTGAAGCGAATTTTGAAGAAGCCGCGAAAACTCAAATCCAAATGGCGGAAACATTTAAGGCTGAGTTTAAAAAATATCTGTAGTTTTTTATACGAATTTGCTCCCGATTATTCGGGGGCTTTTTTATGTGTCCGAATGATACGAAACGACCTCAAAATGCTTGATTAATCTGCCTTTGAGAGCGATTAATACGGACAACAAAGGAGGCACTTATGAAAGATAAATATGAAAACATTACACGAGAAAAACTTCTAGATGCTTGGATTAAAATGTTTGGAAAAGCTCCTGCACAGGGTTTGTCCCGTTCGTTTTTGATTAAACACTTGATTTATCAGGAGCAGGTGAATAAATCCAAGGGATTATCTACAAGCAGTCAGCGGTTGATTAACAAACTAATTTCAAAATACAGTACTGCAAGTGAACTCAAAGACAGCGATGTTCAAGTGTTAAACGGTTTCAGCATTCAAGCCGGAACAAAACTTATTCGTGAGTTCCGAGGCGAAAAACACGAAGTGACAACGCTTGAAAAAGGTTTTGAATACCGAGGCAGATTCTATAAAAGTTTATCAGCAATCGCAAACGAAATCACCGGCACTCGTTGGAATGGGAAAGTATTTTTCGGGGTGGCAAAATAACATTATTCTATGTGTCCGAATGATACAAAACACTCCTGAAACACTTGATTAGTCTGCGATTGGAAGCGATTAATACAAGTAACAAAGGAGGCACAGCAATGAAACAAAAACAAATAAAATGCGCCATTTACACAAGAAAATCAACCGAAGAAGGTTTGGAGCTAGAATTTAACTCCCTTGATGCCCAAAGAGAAGCGGCAGAGGCTTACATAAAATCCCAACAGCATGAAGGTTGGACTCTAATTGAAAAACATTACGATGACGGCGGATACTCAGGTGGAACAATGGAAAGACCTGCATTCAAAGAATTAATGCAAGATGTCAAAGATAACAAAATAGATATTGTTGTGGTCTATAAAGTCGATCGCTTGACCCGCTCCCTTATGGACTTTGCAAAAATTGTCGAAGTATTTGACGAACACGAAGCCTCGTTTGTATCAGTAACACAACACTTTAACACCACAACCTCAATGGGCAGATTAACCCTGAACATCCTGCTTTCATTTACTTAGTTTGAACGTGAAGTCACAGGCGAAAGGATCAGGGACAAAGTTGCCGCATCCAAGAAAAAAGGAATGTGGATGGGCGGGACAGTTCCGATCGGTTACAAAAGAGAGGACAAGAAACTCATTATTGACGAGGAGCAAGCCGAAAAAGTCAGAGAGATTTTTGAACAATATTTGGAATTTGAAAGTGTCCCTAAGCTTAAGGCACATTTAGAAAAAGAGAATATTAAAACAAGAGCGGATAAGCCTTTTGCCAAAGGGCAGTTGTACCACATGTTGTCGAATAGAACATATATCGGAAAAATTATTCACAAACAAAGTATTTATAAAGGTGAACACGAGGCTATTATTGACGAAGAGGTATTTAACAAGGCGCAGAAGATTATGCTGGAAAACAGGGTGGACAAAGACTGCAACACAAAATCCGGCTCCAATTCGCTTTTGGCAAGTAAAATATTCGATGATAAAAATAACAGAATGTCACCGAGCCACAGCACAACAAGGGGCATAAGATACCGTTATTATATCAGCCAAGCCCTATTTGGATTTAGAGAGACTATGGCAGGAAGTGTTTCAAAAATCCCTGCCGGAGAGATTGAAAAATTTGTTATTGAAAACATTAGAGAATATTTACGAAACAAAAAAGAAATGCAGAAATTTATTAAAAACCTTGATGTGGCAGATCAGAGAAGCATTTTTGAAAGGCTTAAAAAACTCGACTACAATAACCCACGACTTATCAGAGGAATGCTTGATAAGGTTACGATCTCAAAGGAATGGATCGAGATCAGCTTGTGCAAAAATCAGATCCAAAATATGCTCGAAAACTTTGCATACTGCGATGAGATTCCGGCTGAAATAAAATCCGAAAGCCACAACCCTCTCGTGATAAATAAAAGCATTAAAATATCAACGACAAAACAGCTTGGCAAAAATATTCTAATAATCCCGAGCGATAAAGAACAAGCTCCGATGCCAAATGACAGCTTAATCAAAGCGATTGTCAGATGCCACTATTGGCACAAAATGCTAGAAACCGGCAAGGCTAAAAA
>JAISCP010000009.1 GCA_031265495.1 Heliobacteriaceae bacterium
TAAATTGCTAAGGTCGGTTACTTGGGAAAATGCAAATAATGCCTTCCCTCCGATAGATCGTAAAGTGCTTAGGTCGGTCACTTGGGACTTGTAAAAGTCTGCATCCCCTTCAATTTTAACCACATCTTTAAGAAGTTTGTTATCGTTTATTCCCAAATCCGCATAACTGAAATCCTCATCAGGAGGACAATATTTTGACAGAATTCTTTTATTATTCTCATCATAACTTACTTCTATTCCAAATTCATTTAAGATTGAATCAAAATCTTTTTGAATGATTGCATTTGCAAATTTTAGTCTGTATTCATCAACCTTTTGTTTTATTCTTTTTGCCTTTTCAATACCGGATTTTATTGAGGTATGTGTTTCGTATCTGTTATTAATATGGTCTTCTATTTGTTCTATATACTGATGCGGAATACGGGAGTTATTGCGTTCGCCTTGAATTTCCTCAATGATACCTTCATTAAATCGTATTCCGACTTTTGGTTTGCCATTCTCCAGGTAAATATGGAAATCATTTTTTAAAAGATATGGTTTTGCACTGTATGATTTTGTACACCAGGAACGGTGGGAGAGGACTTTTAGTCTTTCTACGTTGTCTTCAAAATGTTCAGAGTCATGGATTTTTGAAGGAATTATTATCCATCGCGTTTCTGTTTCGCCGGTATTTGTTTCATCGCTGCCCATTGCGTACAGCCTAAGATTATTCCGGTAAATTTTATTGAAATCAACAATGCACTCTCCGTTATCTTTTAAGATATTTTCTATTTGCTCAACCGTATTGGCGAGTACGCCGGGATTTAGGGCCGGAGGCATTTCGCGGTTATCAGGTTTAAGGTCCCTTACTATACTGCCCGCGACTATTATCGTAAGAGCAGGGTTATTGGCATAAAGCTCGTTCTCCTCAGTCAGATAGCGTTTCCATTCCGTAAGAATTCCAAGACGCTCCTGCGTGTCTTCAGGGTCTTTGGTTTTATACTGTTCTAAATCCAGTTTCTTGTCTAATTCTTTTTGTGCCGAACTTTGTAAATCATCAGCAGTTTTAAATTTTTCAAGCGGGAACTTATACATGTTTATGCATAAAAGATTAAACCCGTCGAATTGGTTTTTTTTCATTGCGCCGAAGCTGACCGTATCGTACTGCGGGCTGTATTGCCGCTGACATCCTGAATACGGTTTATATACATAGTTGCTAAAAGGAAAATTCACTTTCATCATAAACAATTTAAGTTATGTAAAGATAAAAATTGCCTATATTTTTTTATTTTGTTAAAAATTGTTACAATTTTTGTCACCGAATTACTTAACCTATACAAGGATGACCCGGAGGTTGTTGAATGTTTATGTAAATTTGTATATTATTACCTAAAACTATTTCTTGCCGGCCAGCTTCATGCCGTCAATAAATGCCGACAGCTTATCCAAATCCTCAGAGTCTTCAACAGCACTTATCGCAAGTTTGAAAAATTTAAGATATTGTCCGTTTTGCGAAAGCTCTTTTATTTTATTTAAAAGTATCTGTATTTCCGCTTCTTTGTCTTTATCTATAATTTTATACGTTTTATTCGGAAAGTATTCTATTATTTTGGCAAAAGCGCCGTCAGAATTCATATATTGAACAACCACCGAACGCTTAATATTTTTAGCCATAACAAACATTTCTTCTTCAAGCTCGCTGTACGAAAAAGGAATACTACCGCGATTTTCATGCAGGTAAATAACATTCCCTCTGATTGTTGCTTTGTAGTTACAGACCATGCTCTCGTAAGAATTCCCGAATTCAAAACTGAAAAGTTCGCACGGCTGGGCATTCAGCGCAATACATAAATTCCCGAGAGTACTCCAAGACGGAAAATGTTCTCCTGTTTCCAGCTTTGAAATCTGACGGGGATGAATATTTACCAATTCAGCTAGTTTTTCCTGTGTAAAATCCCGCAATTGTCTTGTTCTTTTAAGTTGTAGACCGAACGCTTGTTTGAAATTCATTACACTCTCCCTAATCCAATAGTATATAAACAATCTTTATAAATTAATGATTTAAAACGCTCTAAATACGAATTTTATATCTTGACATAGTTGTTTTACACTCTATAATAAGAACTAAGAAGGTGACTTAAATACAAAATTTAAAGTCAGAGAGGAAAAATGGAACTTTCAAGACAGGAATTGAAGATTATAGACCTGATTGCGCATGGCTCGACAAACAGGGAAATAGCCGCAAAATTAGGGATAAAACCGGGTACGTTAAAGCTGATTATAAGCAAAATCTTTGGTAAATTCGGAATTCTCGGACAAAAGAATGCAAGAGTAAGACTAATAGTCAAACACTATTGCAAACAGTCTTAATTTATTTTGACAACAACTAAACTTCGGGGAGCTTACGCTCCCGTTTTTATCTGCGGGGATTATTCAATTTTTCGTAAAAGCGGAAGCAAAACCTGAATTCTGTTTCCTTTTGAGTTATAAAAAATGTATTTGAAGGGATGCAACTCAAAATCTTTGTTAACAAAATTATACAACAAATAAACAATCCTGGCAACATAATAATATTTTGAAAAATTAAAGTCTATTTTGCTGCGTGGATATTGTATGCGTATATCTTGACAAAATGCTTATCGCGTGATATAATGACAATATGAGTAAAACTGATAAAATAATTGAAAAAATGAAAACCAGCTCTTACGGACATAAATTTGAAGACTGTCAGAAAGTATTAATTTCTTTGGGTTTTACGATGAAAGAGGGCAAAGGCTCACATTTTAAATTTCATCACCAACTTATGTATATAACTATCGCGAAACACAGACCTGTTTCACCCGCCGCTGTTAAAGATGTATTAAATGCTTGTGAAAAAATAAGAGGTACTAAAAATGACTGAAAAGATAAAAAAAGACTTGAATTATTATCTGAACCTGCCATGGCAGTTTGAAATTACCAAACATCCCGAAGGCGGCTATTCTTCACGTGTTATTGGACTTTCTTGCTATTCAGGCGGTGATACCCCTGAAGAAGCGTTGTCTGAAATCAAAGTTGCACTTGAAGTTCATATTGAAGGCTGCTTGGAGGAAAATTTTCCAATACCCGAGCCACAACTTGAGAATGAAAATGCAACCGGTCGTCTGAATTTTCGCACTTCAAAATCAACTCATTTAAAATTGATTAAAAAGGCGAAAGAAGAAGATGTTTCAGTTTCACATCTTATTAATGATGCAATAGTTAAGGCTTACGGATAAAGTATAATTGAACTCTGTAAAATGTGTACATCAGTATTTAGAACAAAATTATAATAATTGTCGATGAGGAGACTTGAACTCCTACAGATTTCTCCACACGCCCCTCAAGCGTGCGCGTCTACCATTCCGCCACACCGACACGGGTTTCTATTATTCTAACATAAACTTGAATGTTTTTGCTAAAAATATTTTTAATTTTAACGTTCCGTAAGAATTGGATAATTCAGGATTGAAATAAACCCACCAGCCGGATGGATATTCTTTTTTTATATGCGCCAGAAGTCCGGTGTAAAGTTCAAAATATTCATGCTTTGTGTCGGTGTCAAATTTTCCGAGCCATGACGATGCCTTTGATAAGTATTTATTTATAAATACTTCCCCGTACTCCTCTAAAAGACCTTTATTTTGCAGAAGTTCCTCTATTGCGTAAAAAATATAAACCGGAGAAAAATCTTTTTTCCTCTTAACAGTCATTGCCGAACCAATGCGGTTTTTACGGTAACAGTATAAATTTTGCGGCAAAACAGCTATTCGCTCTGCGCTAATCATTGAGTGAAAAAACGGAAACTGGTCTTCTCCGACCGTCATTTCCTGAAATCTTATATTATTCTCCAGGAGAAATTTCCGTTGGTAAAGCTTAGTCCATGCTGTTGAGGGGAATCTAAAAATATCTGTTTTAACCGGTTCGGCAATAAAAGAAAAAACTTTATTGAAATATTTTTTAGGAATTTTTTTATAAGAATATCCGCCATGTTTTTTTCTGAGCTTATTATTTTTAACTTTGCACGAAAAACCGCCAAAAATCAGCATGTCAAGATTATCTTTATCAGCGGCGGCTGACATTTTCTCAAGCGCATTTTCTTCAAGCCAGTCATCGCCGTCAACAAAGAATACGTATTCGCCGGACGCCTGCTGTAAAGCGGTATTACGGGCTTTACCCGAACCGCCGTTTTCTTTATCTATTATTTTTATTGAGGGTTCGCGGCGCGCAAAATCATGCAAAACCGCAAGCGATTTATCCGTTGAACCGTCATTGACGCAAATTATTTCAATATCTTTAAGTGATTGCCGGCAAATGCTGTCAAGACACCCGGCAAGATATGCTTCAACATTATAAACAGGTATTATAACGGATATTTTAGGCATAACAAGATATTATCATAAACATTTCTGTAATAATCCTCTTATGTATAAGAGTGGAAACTCTCCTCACAATAATCGGCCGGAATTTTTAAAACAATATTAACTTTTGTAAACGCATAAAATAAAAAACTGGCAATTTTTAAATTCTTTCATGCTTTTATATATGTATAATTTATATGGTGAAAAGGTAGATGACAGTTCAATCAGTAGGAAATAATTTATATAAAAACCCTTATTCAGGCGGTCCTTATTTTGGCAATAATTTTGCACAGAATTTTTCAACGCCGGGTAATCAGTCTCTGCAGCAGCCCAATCAAGCGAAAAATGATAATAAGTTAACAAAAAAACAAAAGATATGGTTAGCTTTGGGTGGCGCTGCGGCATGTTTAACTGCAGTCGGGTTTATAATACGCGGACGATTAAAGGCCGTTACTAAATTGGCCGAACATATTGATTTTAATCCGGCGCAAACAATGGAGGAAGCTGCCGCTTATGCTAAGAAACATCTAAAAATAAAAAAATTCGATACCGGCAATGATTTAGACTTAGCGAACTGGGTTAATGAAGGATTGACAAAGATAAGTAATCACTATAAGGGTAAAGCCCACATGCCTAATGAAGTATTAGCATGTAATTCAGATACACTTGGTAAAGGCACTATTGCCGGTATGAGCAGTTATGAAAACAGCAGTATGAGAATGAATTCACATCTTTATGTCAATAAAGAATACTTTGACAATGCGAATAAAATAATTCAAAAGTATATTGATGCACTTAATTTCAAAATGATTGATGCAGAAAAAGGTAAATTTCAAATGTCTTCGCTGCCGTTTTATGATTTCCAAAAGTTATCATCTATTATGAACAATAGTTACAAGTTTTCAATTTCAAAGACTACAAAAATGGATATTGTTTCTTTAGCACAAAATATAAAAGATTACGCTAATTATTCCAGGTTATGCAAAGAACAACCAATTAAAATTATAGAAGACTTATACTCTAAAAAAGGTTTTCCTGAGTTACTCCAAAAACACATGCCCGAAGGCGAATTTAAAAAGTTTTCTGAGTTTAAGACACTTGATAATAACAAGCTGACTAAGTATATTTCTGATGCGCATAATGCACTTTGTGAAAAACTTGCTCCCAAAGAAATTCCCACAAGCTCAATACTTGCCGCTAAGCGGTCAGTATTTGATACATTATTCCATGAAGAAGGACACCTGTTCCACCATAAAAATTCGATTTTAAGCTACAACGAAATGAACGTGATATATGATGATGCAGGCAAAATTACAAGTATCGGTAAATATGCGCAAGATTTTATAAAAAGTCCTGAAGAACAATTTATTGCATCAAAAGTTTCTAAATATGCTGCAAGTTCACCACTTGAATTTGTAGCAGAGGTTTATGCAAGAATGATGAACGGACATAAATTCACGGATGATATTATGAACTTGTACAAAAAATATGAAGGGCCATTGGTGTAGTTTGTCGGTTTTCTGTTTTTGAGGATTAGGTGACTAAGTGAATTTTAATATCGACACGACCTAGTATTTTCAACCCTTCAACTCTATTTCCTATTCACCTAATAGTTTGGCTTTTCCCTCTCCCTCTGGGAGAGGGTGCCCGTAGGGCGGGTGAGGGTCTTATTGATATTAATTCCTATAAAACCCTCATCCGGCACTTTGTGCCACCTTCTCCCAGAGGGAGAAGGGCAGGCTGAGCCTGCACCCATTACTCAGGTTCTACCCCAATTTATTAAACCGTTCAACCCTTCAACCTTTCAACCAATTTAGCTATCCCTCCAGCCCTCCATACCTCTTAGTCACTTATTCCTTCTGTAAACCAAAAACCTTAACGTGCCGGGATATTTTACGCTGTTATCAATGGTTGCTTCCCTTGTGTAATTTTGCTGAATATATTCACAAAAGAAAAAAGCGTAATCCTGACACATGTATTCAAAATAATAATTCTTCATGCTCTGGTTTGACAGTACAAAATATTCAGGTTTTGTCCGTTCAAAATGTTCTGTTATTTTATCCTCTTTAAAAACTTCTACATAAAGCGGCAAAAGCGAGTTGTAAAAATCATCCCCTTTTCTTCCGGCAAGAAAATTAATCATCATGCCTTCGGGGAAAATCACCACTGTGTCTTCAGGCTTTGTCCGCGTTTGCAAATACCCGGTTAATTCGTTTATTGACTTTGCATCACCCGGATTGGTATATATTATCCCTTTTGAAGTCTTAATTTCATAATTTGAGTGATATCTGTCAACCATATACAAAGACATAACTATACAGCTTACGAAAAGAATATAAAATCCTGCGGTTTTTTGATACTTTTTCGGCAGGTACAGGAACAGCAGGGCAAAAAACGCCGTTAACAAAAAAGTTACAAAGTAAAGTCCGTAGCCCGAGAATATTAACCCGAAAATACTCTTTAAGCTAACCGATAAAGCTGTTACAACCAGTAATAATATTTTCTTATTTTCCGCCAGTTTCCTGAAACTCATAACAGAAAAAACAACAAGCAGCGCCGGCAAAAATGTAAGCATAAAAGACGATGTTTTAAAAAATATATATATCAAAGAACAAACCGCCAAAAGCCATGCTGCAATCTTATTTTTTCCCGATAAAAACGCTGCCAGCATCAAACCGCCAAAAGCCGCTGCAGTTTGAATAAAGTTTGAAATTAAAAACGGTATTGATTCCTGACTGAAATATGCCCCAGTGCGGGTGTAGAAGTATTTTAATGTGTGACTTCCGGCCATTGCTTTAAGTATTAAACAAGCGGAAACTAAATCACTTATCCTCAGTCCCTGTAAAAAAAGAATTCCGAAAGAAACCAGCGGAATTACGGAAAAAAATCCCGTTGCCGCAAACCCGTGTTTTCTGCCGGCTTTTACAATAAAAAACAAAATTACAAACGAATATGCAAGGAATTCATATTTGCTTGCAATGCTGCCGCCGGCAAGCAAAGAACTTATATACAAATATTTAACATCACATTTATCCGGATATTTAAGCAGAAACAAAAACGAAAAAGTAAAAAAGGTTGTGCCGTACAGCATTGCCCACGAGTAGGGGAAAGTAAAATTCATGATATTAGGGGACATAACACCGGCTATAATTGCAAAAAAAGCCAGTGAAAAACTTAAAAAATCTGACAGAAAATGTTTTGCAGTTAAGTAAATTCCGCTTATCAGCAGCATTGAGCAAATTCCGCCGCTTATATAAAGAGATTTCAAATTAATCCCAAAGACTTTATACAGCACAGCGTTAAACTGATACGAAAACGGCCCGTAAATATTCAGCAAATCTTTATATAAGACTCCGCCTTCCAGCACTCTCTGCGGGTAATACACCTCTCTGCCGTAATCAATAAGCACTTCAGTATAATGACCGGCGTATAAAAGCAAAGCCGTTCCGCACAAAATCCACAGTATAATCAAATATTTATCAAAATTTTTAATATTCACTATTTACCAACTTAATACAATTTAACAAAAAAGCATTAAAAAAGCAATCTTTAGGCATAAAAATCCTTTAAATATATGTAGGAGAAAAATCATGATGAACACCGGCTGGGCCGCGAATTTAGACAGGTTAGCACAAGAAGGCGTAATTGACTATGATGCGCCGGCAAGTATTATGAACACACCGCCGAGATATGCGGGAAATCCCGCCGTTGTTCCGCCGTTTAACCCTAATGCACCTAAAATGCCGGGCCAGCCCGAAAAAGACGAATTTGCAAAACCGGAATTTAAAGACCCTCTTGCTTCCCCGTCATGGAAAAAATGGCTGTTCGGAATTATTGCTGCCGGGCTTACCTTTTTTGGCGGGTATAAATTGTTTAAATTCTTTAAGCGAAGACCTTGACAACATTTATAATTCATGATATAAAAGTTGTGGGGTAAATGTATATTTATAAGTCTTGTCATCTTTGGCGAGACTTTCTTTTGGCTTTTCCCTCCCCTTGAGAGGGCATGGCAGTCCAGAACCTCTCCCTACGGGAGAGGATGAATTTCTTAATGAACACAGGGAATTTAGAAATTCAGGTGAGGGGGCGCAAAACCGAATAAATCTGGGCAGTGTCGACATTAAAATTCAATTTTCGTTACCCTGATATCAGTGAATAAATGATTGGCATTGGTACTATGCCTGCCCCCTCACTCCAAACACTAAGCTCAACCTGCGGTTTCGCTAAGTGTTTGTACTCTCTCCCGTATGGAGAGAGCAAGCAAAGAAATCAATGCAAAGTTAACACTCTCCCTTGAACCATGACGTCAAATTTATGGTAAAATAATTATATGTTTTACAATATTACAGCAGTATTCATAGGCGGGGGAGCCGGGTGCGCGCTCAGGTTTTTGATTGGGGAAATCTTTTTAAAGAATTTCAGCCTCAATCTGCCGGCGGCAACGTTTTTGGTAAATGTTTCCGGCGGACTGCTTATCGGATTTTTGTTCGCGCTGTTTACTGCACCTGAACTTGCCGCTAAACCCGAAATTAATCCGGCGGTAAAATTCGCGCTTACAGCGGGATTTTGCGGCGGCTTAACGACTTTCAGCACATTTTCGCTGGAATTGTTTGAAATGATTGAACATGCCGAATTTATACAGGCAACGGCTTATGCTGTTTTAAGTGTTGCAGTATGTCTGGCAGCGGTTTGGATGGGGGTGTATCTTGCAAAACTCGTTTGATAACAAAGAGATGCCGAAACAAGTTCAGCATGACCGAATGTTTGACAGGTTGAACTTTAATACTGCCGGCATGCCGCACCGGACAAAGGGAAGCTACCCGGAAGCGTTCAAAATCCTGAAAGAAATGGATCTGGACGGCATGGAAATGGAGTTTGTCCACGGGGTTCGAATGAGCAGCGGCACAAGAGAACTTGTGCGCAAACTTGCAGCAGAACAAAACATCCTATTAACAGCTCACAGCCCTTACTACATAAACCTCAACGCCCGCGAAGAAGAAAAGGTTGAGGCAAGTATCCGCTACATTGTGGAAACAGCGCAGGCTGCAAAAGACACCGGCGCATACAGCATAACCTATCATGCGGCATTCTATCTCGGACAGGATAAAGAAGAAGTTTATAAAAGAGTTCAAGCGCAAACAGCGCGTATTATAGAGATTATTAACAAAGAGAATATAAATGTCTGGATTAGACCGGAAACCACAGGCAAACCCACCCAGTGGGGCGACCTGGATGAAATTATCCGGCTTTCAACAGAATTTGACAAAGTGCTTCCGTGTGTAGACTTTGCGCACCTGCACGCACGCTCCAACGGAAAATTTAACACTTATGACGAGTTTGCAAAAATTCTGGAAAAAATCGGTACGGAAATAGGAACTTATGCACTGGAGAACTTTCACGGACATGTCGCCGGAATAGCCTACGGAGAAAAGGGCGAAAAACACCACCTCAACCTTGCCGAAGCAGACCTGAACTACAAAGAGCTTCTGAAAGCAATGAAAAATTTGGGCGTAAAAGGAGCGCTTACCTGCGAAACCCCGAACATTGAGGAAGATACAAAGCTTTTAAAAGATTATTACATGTCGCTGTAATCTCATTTAAACGGAGGAGTAAATAAAGTTTTCTTTGTGGTAAAAGAAGATATGTTTAATAGTGTAAATAATCCTTTTAACCAAAAAATTGCATCTTCTACATCTTCCGATAAAAATAAACAGCAAAAAGAGCAGGAACAAAAGGAAAAGAAGAAACGCCTTATTGACGGGGAAGAACCTGATGAGGTAAGACTCGGAGGCCAGCCGATTTTGACGGAAGATGAAATTGCATATATGGTTAAAAGTTATATTGCCAAGCTCAAAGAAGAACATGCCGAACGCGAAAAAGTTGTACAAAAATTAGATAAGTATTTAGCTAATTTTGACCTTGAGAAGTTTATGAAACGCAATCCGAATATGACAAGCCCTGACTTTTATATGGTTATGTTCAACGAAACGGAAAGCTTAATTAAATAAAGGTAATAATATACAAGTTTACACTATTTTGCTATGTTCTTATTGGCTGGGGCTGAACTCTCTCCCGTCATGCTGAACTCGTTTCAGGATCTGTCCACCGATAAAAATATACGATTTCTGTAAAGTTTTCTTACCCGTGCAGATAGATGGTGAAATAAGATTGAGAAGATAGTGCTATTTACAAAGTGCCGGATCCTGAAACAGCGGATTTCGGCGGGGCTGAAAGCCCCATGTGAGGCCGGACGTTACTCCGGCCGAACGCCGATAATCCAAGACAAGTTCAGGATGACAGGATGGTTATGGTTTGATTTTACCAATCCCAATCACTTATTCACTGATATGATAGATTTCAGCATGACAGAGAGGTTAAGGCGGGCTATCCTTTGCTGTTCCCTCTTTCCTGTTTACTATTAACTAATTCACCTATTCACTTAATCACCTATTCACCAAACGACAGTTTGTAAACGAATGTAAAGTCCGAAAGAGCTTACGTGAAGGGCTTTGCAGCGATTTTGCGGACATAAATATTTTTTTTTACCTGATTTCTATAAAGTTTTTTCTAAATATGCCGTAAACAATGTTAGAAAAAGAGGTGTGCATGACATCCGTAGAAGAAAAAATCAGGTTATACGTTAGTAATAATATACAATTAAGAGATTTACCCAAAGAAAAAGTCATTTCAATTATGTTAGTAGAAGGGGCTTTGACACAAGAGGAAGCTCAAACCTGGATTAAGAATTTAGAGGAATCGGCGAAACAGACTGAAACCCGCCCGAGCGGTAATCATACAAGCTCGTATGATAATACCGTTTTCAGCGGAAAGATTTCAGGTGATTCATCAAATATGGGACTTTGCGTTCAGAAAAACACATTAGAACCAACAGACACATACGTAGTTGCAGTTCAGGATAATACCGTGGTATCCAATCCGGTACTGGAGAAGCTGCGTCAGGAAGAGAATGACTATGAAACGCATTTTAGCAACGGAGTTTCTGCGCAGAAAACGCGTGCTGCTGTCTCTGTACAAAAACAGCAGGCTCAAAACCCTCCTGAACAGGTAGCGCCTCCCGAACCGGCGGACAGCGAAGAAATGATTGAACTTACTAAGGATGATTTAGGAGCGGATATAAATGCAACAACTGAGCTTTACTATTCTACAACCGGTAATATGGGCTGTGTTGAAAAAGGGTATGATGCTTTAAAAAATTGGAAGCGTGAGAATCCCAATACTATGGTTGACTGGCTTGTAGCTCCGCCGCTTGCTGTGGTAAAAAGCCTTATTGACGGTAATTTAGGTACGGACAACGTAGGCCGACTGGTGCTTCGTGAGCAGCAAGGTCTTGCGCTTATGCGTCTGGCGTCAGAAGGAGAATTAACCAAACGCGAATATTACGAACTCAAAGACTTGATGCTTTTGTCAAATACCCAAAAGATTTTGGACGGAAAAATACCCGGTTTAAGCTCGGAAGTCTTGCACCGGAGCCTGCAAAACGCACTTTATGATATATATTTTGAAGAAGACGGCACAACAAGAAGACCTCTTGAAGCAGTAATGCAGGATATTTCCGAGTTTGAAACTCTTCTGGATAATGTCGATTTAAATGATACAGAAACCTCAGCTGCAATCAATGATTTAATGAACAATAACTTTATGCAAAAACTTCAAAAGAATGCTTCACAAGCCCGGTTTGACGCACAAGAGCCTAAAATTTATCAAACTACCGACGGACCTAATCTTACACCAAACTTCCCCGTTAAGAAGGCGAAAGGCCCGGAAGATATATCGCAGTTACATTCCGCACAAAACAGTGCAGAAGAAATTATTACTTTTGAGGAAGTGTTTAGAATAGAGCGCGCAGTTGCATTCAAGCCCGAAAACATTGATGCGTACAAACAGTCTAAAATCGAATTGAGCCTTGCGCTTTTAGCGTACAATAAGGTAAACAAATTTAAGCAGGATGCAAAAAATATTTTGTATGCGGAACAGGTATTCACAGAGCAAAATCATGGCAGAATGAGAGCAAATTACAGTCAAAGCAGCAAAAGTAATGCGGCTGCGGATTTATTTACGGATTATTACGGCAGTTCAGCTTTGGCTGCTGATGCTATGACCCGGGGTATAGAAGAACTCGGGTATAAAGATTTTGTACAAGCGGAAATGGACGAAAACGGTAAGGTAGAGCTTACATTTAAGGAGAATATGTCTGCGCATTTGCGGAATAATTTTCTGAGCGAGCTTCTTTCTTTTGAGACAGCCAAACATGATATTTATCTGGATAACTTTTTGGACATAAATAAGATAAAAACATCAGAAGATTACACGGAAATAATGTCAGAACTGTTAAAGACAAAAGGATATGAACAAGAAACAGATGACCGCCAAAAAGCGCTGGATTATTGCCAAAAAAAATATGAACGTACATATAAAACAGCGTTCGGAGATTCTCATGTAAAAAAGATAGTTGAACAGATGCGCGATGATAACTACAGTGTTGTTGACAACGTATCAACGTTTCTTATGGGTACAGAAATGACAGTAATGGCAGTTGGGGGTATTTTGGTATTCACGGGCTTTGGTTCGGGCGTCGGAGCAACAATGTGTTCTGTTGGCAGCAAGGCTTTGACGGCTACTATGGCGGTGAAAGATGCCGCAAAACTCGGCAATGCATACACCAAAGCCAAGACAGACGAGGAAGAAATCTTTGCTGCATGGAAAGAAACGGCAATGGATATAGGCATTCTGGGAGTAGGTATGGGCGCGGGTAAAGTGGGAGCGGCTATTCAGAATAAGTCTTTGAAGAAGCTGGAGAGCGTTTTGTTCAAGGAGGGTTCAAAAACTGCGGAAGTTATATCGATAGGCGCGGGGCGGGTAAGTGACGTAGGGTGTTTTGTTCTGGCAAATACTGTTATGTCGGGAGATTTGCATGTAAGCCTGAATGATGCGGCAATATTCTGCGCGGGTTTAGGTCATGCGAGAGTGAACTCCAGAAATAATGCATTTAGAAAACACGCCAAAGAGCAGTTAGGTCAGACGGATAACCCTAAATTTGATGCTGCGTGGAAAACGGAAAAAGGTAAAGCGGCAATACAGCAGCAGTATATGGAGAAATATCTTAGCGGTGGAATCAATATTGGAGATATCCCTGCGACTTTGCGCACAACAGTCAGGAACTTGGCAAAGCAATACAACCCTGAGCATATACGAGAGGGCGTGGATGAGACCAACAACCCTGCTGAAACTAACGTTAAACCCCAAGAAAGTACTGTAGATACCGGCAAAGACGGTAACGTTGCCGATAAGGGTAATTCAGCGGTCACTAAAGCAACTGAGGCGGACTTGAGAGAAGTACACAAGATTGATTTGGAAGCGTTCAAAGATACCGACCCGGCTGCAGCGGATTTCGGGCAATTTAAGGCGCAGATTGAAGCGGACGGCCTGACAACTTATGTTGTTAAAAACAAAGAAGGTAAGGTTACGGGTTATTTCCAAATAGAGCCCATAACATCGTATGGCGAATTGTATATAAACAGTATCGGCGTACCCAAAGAGCTTCGTAATACCCGTGCGTCTTATGATGCTTTAAAGCAGATTCAGGAGCATATAACACAAATTGCCAAAGACCACAACCTTAAAAAAGCGGCTTTGCATGTGGACGCAGAAAACAAGGTTTTGGTTAAGATGTATGAAAAGTACGGATTTGAGATAAAAACAACCGAACCCGGCTACTTTGAAAACGGCAATGACGCGCATTACATGGAGCTTGATGTGAAAAAGCAGCTTGCTAAGCTTGAGCAGCAAAAGCAAAAAGTGAAAATTGAAGCTGAACCGGAGGCAAAGCCGGAAGTTAAGCCTGAAACCGCAGCAAAGCAAGAAGCTGCTGAAAAATTATTGCGGAAATATGAAGCTCTGGCAAATGAATCTCCGACAATAAAAAGCGCGGAACCGGATTTTAAAGCAGTAGTTGAAGAATACAAAAATAATCCGGAAATTCTTGACGCAATTGATAAAATTATGAAAAACGACCCTGAAAATATTAATCGGTTAGGCGCATTAAACTTTGCAAAAGAAAATAATATTGCTATGGAACGTTTACCTGAAATATTAAAGCTTGTACCTGATATAAAATTTGACGAAACATTTCAGTTACTTGTGTTAAGCCCCAATCATTTTGAAGGCGCAAAAAACTTAGGAATACTAAAACCGGTGGCAGAAGGACGCGTAAATGGCAGAGATATAGCTGTTATCGAGAATCAGACCCCTGAGCAGCAAAAATATATTGCCCGGGTATTAAATACACCTATCTGCAAAAGCATTTCATTAGAAGATTTAGTAAATTACAAATGGCAAGATTTGAATCTTGATGTTTTATCTAAACTTGAATATACTCCTGAACCTCACGAGCGTAGTACAGATACATTTAAAAATTTGAAATATAAGGAGTTTAGCAGTTTAACCGAAGCGCAAATTGCTAAAATTAACGAACGAGGTTTACTCAAACTTAAGTATGAACACAAGAATAAGAAATATGACGCTTCTGACATAAAACAACTCGCTAATATTGATGAACCAACTTGGAATACTATACAGCCGCGGGATTTACTTAATATAGACATTCCAAACATTTCTATAAAAGAGACAAACGGAGAGACATATGACTCGCAAGGGACAGCAAAATCAAGAAAATTGAACGTCGATGAAGCTATTGAGTTTGCCAAATTGGATGACGCTCAATATGCTAAAGCTTTATCATTACTAAATAGAGATGTAAGCGGTTTTGGCAATGAAATTTCACCTCTTGATATAGCGGAAATGGCCAAATTAGGCACAGAATCTTATAATGCGGTACGAAAACGCAGTCTTTTGAACGGTAAAGATAATATTTTTAATACAGTTCTAAGAGGTGATGCTATTGTTGTTTTAGCAAAAATGTCTGAGTCACAATACAAAGAGTTTGCGGACTTATATAAATACGTGCAGGATAACAGAGTGAAACTGACAAACTCCGAAGGTGATATGATGACTGAAGATGCAGTCAAAAATCTGCTGTTGTCGCCAAAGGGTATAATGGCATATAAAGTACTCGGCCCTAAAGCTATAAAGCATTCTATGGGAGGAAAAGTCAAAGGCTTTGAGGAAGTGGTTCACTATATTGGCAAAGACTTACACTCTATTAAGTCAGAAGAATTATTATCACTTTTAAAGGCTAACTTAGAACAGCTGCCGCATCCTGAGCAGCAGATTTCAAAAGCCGGAGTTGTGGCAGGCATAGGCAATACTGTCAGCAAAGCCGAGTTGACAGAGATAATTAACCTGATAAAGCCGCCCCAAATGACCAAATCGCAAGTTCACCTCGCAGAAGATATTTTTTCAAACGGAAAGTCTTATGACCGGCAGATTGAACAGTTTATAACAGAATTCAATGTGCCTGCGAACAAACAGCCTCAAATTCGCAAATTCCTTGAAGAAGCCCGGCTTAATGATAAATTTGTCAAACAGTCTTCAGCCGCAGAGCAGATTGCTGCTTTGGAACAGAAAATAGACTATGCACGCTCAAATGACAAAATCCCGCCGGATCAAAAAGCGGGATATATAAAACAGTTCGAATCACAAATTCAGCAAATAAAGGATAATCCTGTGGAATTCACCCGCGCGCGTATTAACGACAAAGCGCTTAAAGCGCTTGCCCAGCAAGTTGAAGCGCATATTAATCTCGATAATTATACAAAAGCGTTCAATGACAAGACTTATAGCGCAATGTATAAGAAATTAGGAGTAGAAACCACGCCGGAACTATTGTCTAATCTTAAATTTGATACCAAATACTTCGCTATATTATTTAGGGGATTAAATGACACCGATTTTAAAGCTAATTTTGAGGAATTAATCGTACTAATAAAAGAAAACCCCGGTAAAGAGCTTTCTGAAATCCGCGAGCTAATCCCTGAAAACCAACAAACCCGCCTACTGTTCCGGGAAAACGGACTGGATTACGACAAATGGATTAGTTTTGATAATAGCTCAAGGCATCATTTTGAATATGAAATAAAAGCGGCTGATGTAATTAAGGCTGTCGGAGACAATCTAAGACTTGAATTAACTGATACAGATTTTTCCTCAATTGGACATGATGTTTATGCTTCTTTAAAAAATAAGTTTGAGCAAGCCGGTTTGTACAAGGAGCTTGCGTTAATGAATCCAACGATTACCTCTCTTAAGAATCCGGCTACATATAAACAACTGACCAAAATTATTGAAATACTTGAAAGTGAAATTGCGGAAAATCCTGTTTTTAAAACAGATAACCGAGCTGCGGCACTGTTCAAAGACCACGTCAAATTACACAAAAAAAATATTCATGATATTAAAGATGTAAAAGACAGAAAAGACGCAGCATCCGTAAGACTTTCTAACGATGACAATGTCGGCCGCAATATTTTCTTAGGAAACCATGTCGGCTGCTGTACTTCTGTTGGAGGCTCAAATTCATTTGCCGCGCCGCAGCATTTGATGAATTCATTTGTGCGTGCAGTAGAAATCGTTGACAAAGGCGGAAACTCTTTGGGCAACTCAATGTGCTATTTTGCCAAAGTCGACGGCAAATTAACATTTATAATTGACAGCTTTGAGGCGAACGGAAAACTCGGCGCCGCTCCTGAAGTAACCAACGCAATTATTAATTATGCAAAACAGGTCTGCGCTGAAATGGGACAGCCGAATGCAAATGTAATGTTCGGCCCGAATTACAACAAAATCAATCTTGGCGTCAGAAGCGCTCTAACTGAAAATCACACCATTGAAGTAATCGGCAGAGCGCCTGAAAACACCTACATCGATGCAGTCGGCGGCAAGGCAGACATAAACATTGCTCATCGCGACAGAGACATGTACGAAATTATGGATTTGTAATACAGCCTCTCACACCATAACCGTCCCGTCATTGCGAGAAGGGCGTTAGCCCGACGAAGCAATCCAGTCAAGACTGTTGATTTTCTGGATTGCTTCGTTGCTTGCCATGCAAGCGCCTCGCAATGACGTTATAAAACCCTCATCCGGTACTGCGTACCACCTTCTCCCAGAAGGGCAGGCATAGCGTGGCACCCAAAACACTGTGCTCTACCCGAGATTTATTCAACATTCAACCTATACCCCACCCCGAAATTCCTGCAAGGAATTTCGACCCTCCCTCAAGGGGAGGGTAGCTCAGCCTTTCAACCCTTCAACTATTCAACCTTTCAACTCATTTAGCTATCCCTCAAGCCCTCCATACCTGTTTCGTCATTGCGGGGACGATTGGAATGAGGATGAAGCAATCCAGTCAAGACTGTTGATTTTCTGGATTGCTTCGTTGCTTGCCATGCAAGCGCCTCGCAATGACGTTATCAATAAAACCCTCGTCCGGTACTGCGTACTCCCTTCTCCCAGAGGGAGAAGGGAGTTAACCTTTCAACTATTCAACTATTCAACCTTTCAACCCTCTTTCCTATTCACCTATTTGACATTCTTTAAAATTATTCCATAATGTTGCAGGATTATGAAATATGATTTTTTAAAATTACATTTATCTGTTGTGCTGGCAGGATTTACGGGGATTTTCGGGAAGCTCGTAAGCCTTAATGAAGGCCTGCTTGTCTGGTATCGGCTGTTGATTTCGTTTTTGATTTTGTTTGCGGTTTTATTGTTCGCAAACAAGGTTCCGAAAGTAAACAATACCGGTTTCTTAAAGATTTCCGGCACGGGAGCGCTGCTGGCGCTTCACTTTCTATTTTTCTACGGAAGCATAAAATATTCCAATGTTTCGGTCGGAGTGGTCTGTTATTCGCTTACGGGGTTTTTCACGGCAATTTTTGAGCCTGTAATGGCAAAACGCAGGTTCGATACAAAAGAAATTCTATACAGCCTGATTGCGGCTGCCGGAATTTTACTTATATTTAATTTCGACACGGGCTTCCGGTTCGGGATAATACTGGGAGTAATCGCTTCTGCACTGGCGGCGGTGTTTACTATTGCAAACAAAATTGTTGAGCGGGAGCATTCTTCAACAACCATGTTATTTTACGAGTTTTTGGGCGCGGCAGTGTTTATGAGTGCGATTTTACCGCTATATCTGCACTTTAATCCCGTACAGACAATTACACCGGCGTTCAGCGACTGGGGATATTTATTAATACTGGCGTTTTTCTGTACAATAGGGCAGTATATTCTGCATATACAGGCGCTCAAAACGCTTTCCGCATTCACGGTGAGTTTGAGCGGAAACCTTGAGCCTTTATACGGAATTCTGACGGCAATTTGTTTTCTCGGGGAAGCGCAGCAGCTGAGCGCGCCGTTTTACGCGGGGATATTTTTCATAATCTTTTCGGTATTTGTGCAAAGCGCAGGTTCAGGAAGGCTTGCCGCGATATGCGAAAAAAGTAAAAGCCAGACATATCAGACCAAAAATAATACCTATACCCATTGTGAAATGGTATGATTGTAAAAAGGCGGCGCTGTAATTAACGCCATGCTCTAAAAGGTCGCTTCTGAAGTTGCTGAAAAGACTTATTGTCAGCGCAACTCCCATAATATTGCCGAGATTTCTGGACAGCGCAAGAATTCCGCTTGCCATTCCGAGTTCGGTTTTCTTAACGCTTGTGATGATTGCAGTGTTGGAAGGCGATTGGAACAAACCGCTGCCAAATCCCATAATTGCCGAAGCTATAATAATAATAGGTATCCTGCTGTTTTCATCGAAAGTCATGCATATAAGCAGTGCAAAAATCATGATTACCGGGCCTATTCTCGTAATCTCTTTACTGCCGTGTTTTCCGGCAAAACGTCCGCTTAAAGGCGCTGTGAATGACATGCTTATTGAATAAGGCAGTATTAAAAGCCCTGTAAGTACAGGACTGAAGCCTTTTATCTCCAGCAGAAATATCGGAAGCAGAACCCCGTTTGTGAACATACAAATATAAGAAGTAAGCACGGCAAGATTTCCCAGCGCAAAAGCCCTGATTTTAAAAGTATCAAAATTTATCAGCGGATAACTGATTTTATGGTCGCGGTAGTAAAACATAGCGCCGAAAACCAGCGTGATTATACTGAGAATAATTATATTTACGGAAGTCCAGCCCCACTTGTAACCTTCGGAAATCGCCAGAAGCAGCGCAAACAAGCTTATGGAAAAATAAATGAAACCCGGATAATCGAATTTAAAACCTTTTTGATGCGGCAGATACGAAGGCAGTAATTTATACGCAAAGTAAGCTCCGGCAAGAGCTATCGGAACGCTTGGCAAAAATATGGCTTTCCAGCCGAAATAGTTTATCAGCACCCCTCCTAAAGCAGGGCCTGTCATGCCGCCGACAGCAATTACAGTTCCGTTAATGCCCAAAGCCTTGCCGCGATTTGTGTCTTTGAAGATTAAAGCAATAATTGCGGCGGAATTTGAAATCATAGCCGAAGCCCCCAGCGCCTGAATACATCTGAAAAATATTAACATAGGCAGGCTGGGCGCCATAGCGTTTAATATTCCGCCAAATGCAAAGGTCAGAAATCCGCAGGTAAAAAGTTTATTTTTAGGGATTATATCGCCGAGCTTGCCAAAGAACGGCAGAAATACGGTTAAAACCAGCATGTAAGCGACAATAACCCACTGAACATCTGTTATGGGAACGCCTAAATCGCGGGATATGGGATACAGAGCAAGGTTGACTGAGGTTGAATCCAGCATGGCAATAAGATTACCTATTACCGTGATAATAAATATTGTCCATTTAATTTCTTTAGAACTCATAGGTTCAATTGTATCACGAGTCAAATGCTTTTCCATTTTTAAATGTTTGTTTACAAATTAGGTGAATAAGTGAATAAGTGATTGGGTGAATAGGAAAGAGGGTTGAAGGGTTGAATTAGCCTCCCCTTGAGGGCAGTGTTAACTTCTTATTGATTCGTCATTGCGAGGACGAATGTAATGAGGACGAAGCAATCCAGTAAATTCAATGTTTTTGACTGGATTGCTTCGTCGCTTGCCGTGCAAGCTCCTCGCAATGACGTTATCAATAAAATCAAAAAGACTATCAGTTGCCGAACAACCATCCTGTCATCCTGAACTTGTCTTGGATTATCGGCGTT
>JAISCP010000010.1 GCA_031265495.1 Heliobacteriaceae bacterium
ACCCTGAACTTGATTCAGGGTCTATCAGTTTAATTGAAATTGATAGATTCCAAGCCCGGAATGACGCTTTATCCACTTGAAAATTTTAACGGGACAGTTGTGGAACTTGTTTCAGGATCCGGCACATGACAAATCACACTATCTGCTCAATTTTATTGCAGCATCTGTCAGTATGTACGAGGAAGAAAACTTTACAGAGATTGTATATTTTTATCGATGGCCAGATCCTGAAATAAATTCAGGATGACGCGCAGGTTGCTGAATATTTATGTAAACTTGTATATTATTACCAAAACTATTTACTATTCACTATTTACTATGCTAAAATCAGTGCATGAAAAAGCGGATTTTATTCTACACGACACTGTTTTTGGTTATTCTGGCATATTCAATTACCGCGCCGAATTACGATTTTGACTTATGGGCGCGCCTGATTGCAGGCATGGGCGCAGTTGACGGCGGGCATGTCCTGAAGGCTGATTTTTTGTCTTATACCCCTGTGCATACATGGTGGGACCATGAATGGGCTTCCGGCGCAGTGTTTTATCTGTTTTTAAAGTTTTTCGGACCGTACAGTTTAGTTATTCTTCAAGCTGTACTTATTTGGGGAATATTCTTTATAGTATCTAAAATAACAGAGCTCAGAACAGGAATTCCGCGATATAATATTCTGTTTTATTTTTTTGCATTCTATGTGCTTATTGCCAACTTCAACCACCCGGTAAGATGCCATTTGTTTACGTTTTTGTTTTTTACACTGTTCATATATATTCTGGAGCTTTCGCGCAAAGGAAATACCAAACCTTTACTGGCAGTTCCGTTTATTATAATTATTTGGAATAATCTTCACGGAGGTGTCGTTGCGGGGTTCGGGTTAATGTTGATTTACATTCTCGCGGAGCTTTTAGACCGTAAACCCGTTAAAAAATATCTTATAACTTTTGCCGTATCCTGTTTAGTAATGCTGATTAACCCTTGGGGATTTGATTATATAAAATTTCTGCTGACGGCAAACACTATGGAGCGGGCAGATGTTGCCGAATGGTGGGGATTGTTCTCTAAGCGCCAAATGTTCAGGCAAATTCCGTTCAAATTGTTTATGCTGTTTTCGCTGGCGCTGGAAGGCATTGCTGTTTTTAAGCTAAAAAACCATGATAAAGCAAAGTATATGGTTTTGATAATCACCCTGTGTCTGGCAGTCGCTCATGTTAAGCTTTTGCCGTTCTTTGTAATCGCCGTGTGCTGCTATTGCTGCGAAGACTTTTATGCGCTGACGAAACATTGGAATTTCCCCCGTTGGAAGGACACAGCGGTTTATGCAATACTGTTGTTTTGCGCTTTGTTTTCCGTTCTGGCAAAAGATTTGACGCCGCCGCTTAATTTTAACGCTTACCCGGTAAAAGAAGTTGAATTTATTAAAATTAATGAGATTAAAGGCAATCTGCTTGTAAATTTCGGACTCGGAAGCTATGCGTCTTACAAGCTTTACCCTGATAACCTCATATACATGGACGGACGGTATGAGGAAGTCTATTATGATTATATGATTCCGCTGCTGAAAAAGTTTTACCTTGTAAACCCGGGCTGGGATGAAGTTTTGGATAAATTTACGCCGGACGTAATGATTATTGAACAATATTACCCTGTTTACGGCATTCTCAAGGAGTCTCCAAAGTGGGATTTAGTATATGAAGGCAAGGTGTTCGGCGTATTTTTGCCGGCAGGTAAAGTACGTAAAACTTACAAACTGCCTTCGGATGATATTGGGTATTATAAAAATAGCCTGTTTGATACTGCTATAAAATTTTAATCATAGTATAATTAAGGCATGAACCAAATGAAATATACCTGTTTATTCGGCGGAGGCGCTGTACGCGGGATTGCTTATGTCGGCGTAATAAAGGCTCTTGAAGAATTGAACATACAAATAAAAACATCCGGCGGCTCCTCTGTCGGCTCAATTATAGCTGTACTTGCGGCAGTGGGTTACAGCGCGGATGAAATAGAAAAAGTGTTTTTAAAAGTAAATTTTGATTTATTCAAAGATGTTGAGTTGTCAATCCGTCCGAAACTTGCACTAAGCAAAGGAGAAGTTTTCCTGAAATGGATACGCGGGCTTATTGAGTCCAAATATTACGGTAAGCGTTACGTACAAGGTAAGAATAACCCGGTAACTTTTGCCGATCTGGATAAAAACCTTGTAATAATCACAACCGACCTGTCAAATTACGACTGTAAAGAATTCTCTCGATTTGAAACTCCTGATTATGAAATAGCAAAAGCTATCCGGATTTCGTGTACAATGCCGGGTTTAATGCGTCCGATTGAATATGATAACGCAATACTTGTGGACGGAGATTTGCAAAAAAGCTGGCCTATGTGGAAGCTTTCCAAAAATTTTTTGTTACCGGACGAAAGAGTTCTTGAATTCCGCCTTGAGGGTTACACAAAAGAACATGAAATGAATGCCATTAACTTTGCAAACACTATTTACAGCTGTATGACCGCAATGTCAACAACTTTTATTGTAGATATTTACGGGAAAAAAGACAAATTTGATTATGTTGTGCTTAACACCGGAGATATTATTATTGTGGACTTTAATCTTCCCCGCGAAAAACGTAAGCAGCTTATAAGTTTGGGTTACGAACAGACAATTGCGTATTTTAAAAAAGAATTGCCCCGAAAAAAAGCCGTAATCCTTGCGCATTATAAAAAAATCAGCACACATATTGCTAAAATCAAAAAATTAATTGACAAAAATAAACCCGTAAAAGCAAAAGCACAGGTCAATGAACTGTTTGGCGACCTGTGCGAGCTTAACAAAATTATTGATTTAGCGGATTATGAACAATTGAAGGAGTTCCGAACTTTATTTTTTGCGAATATAAAATACCCTTCACTTTTTGGCAAAGTGAAGCTTAAAAATGAAGAACAGGTAAAATCCGCAATAGACGAAATCAAGATAAAAATTTCCGAAAAGATTGCCGGATTTGAGGCGTATTTATCGGAATTTCCGTTGTAAACCCAAAAGAAATTATGAGGGCGTTTTTGTAGTATAATAGCCATGAGGCGGAAGCATGAGTAATGAAATTAAATTATTTGAATAAAGTCCGGTGCGTTCGCAGTGGAATGAGGACAGAATTGGTATTTTTCTGTAATTGATATTGTGCAAATTTTAACAGAAAGCAAGAATGACGTTATTAGAGCGACTTAAAGATAAAACTCAAAGAGGATGAGGAGGGTTACTCCGGATTAAATAAATGTCCACACTGCTTAAGAGAAGGTTTTATTGATATTAGTGAATAGGATTGTTAAAACCTACTTTTTATACAATCAGAAGAATAGTTTTTTTATTTTTTCAGCCTTCATGTCTTTTTTTTCAAGCTTATCCGCGTATTTTTCTGCTCTTTGGAGCGCTTTTGTGAACTTAAAGTACTGTGCTTTATCTCCGGATATTAATTCAAATTGTCTTATATCTTCGGAAGCATCACCTATTACAAAAGCTACAAATCGGTCGTGAGGCTCTTTTAATATCCTTATAACAACAGGATTATTCGCCTGACGACTTTGTACTTGTTGAATTTCCTCTGCGATTTTTTTACCTTTAGGGGACCTTGATACTATATCTGCCAAAACCTCCGTATTTTTCAAGGCCATACCAAAGCTCGGCCGTATTCCTAATGAATAATCAGTGCTCATATTTTTTCCTTCCAAATTGTTTATTACAACTAACAAAAAACTCAAAAAGGAAAATTTTACCGGTTAATATCTTCAATTGTTACAAATAGTTACACTATCTTGCCAGAACTATTGCGCTAGATACCGGAATTCCTCCGGTTTGCTGAGGCCGGTTTATTGCTTGTCTAATAATATATCTTTGATTTCTTTAGCCTTCATTTCTCTTTTATTAAGCTCATCTGCGTATTTTTCTGCTTTTCTGAGCCCTCTTGTCAGCTCAAAGTATTTTGCTATATTTCCGGATACTAATGGAAAATCTTTACCCTCTACAGAAGCTGCAAATCGGTTATTGTTTTGGGATAAGCTGTTTCTCGAAAAATTATTTGCCTCGTATATGTATATATTTATATCGACGGGATTATTCGCCTGACGACTTCGTATTTTTTGGATTCCCTTTGCGATTTTTTTACCTTTAGGGGACCTTGATAATATATCTGCCAAAACCTCCGTATTTTTCAAGGCCATACCAAAGCTCGGCCGTATTCCTAATGAGTAACTATTGTTCATATTTTTCCTTTCAAATTCTTTATTACAACTAACAAAAAACTCAAAAAAGGGGAATTTACCGGTTAATATCTTCAATTGTTACAAATTGTTACACTACCTTGCCAAAACTATTGCGTTAGATACCGGAATTCCTCCGGTTTGCTGAGGCCGGTTTACGACCTGTCCGTTAACATACATTACTGTCGAACCGCCGCCGTCAAGATTCATTGCTCCGACACAGCCGATTGATTTCATAAGGTTTGCCAGCTCCGTCAGAGTCATTCCCACAGAACTTCCTTCACGCCCGTCAACAGCAGCCATAATTAAATTTCCTTCCGCTGTATAGCCGATTGCGCTGCGGGGATTGCGTCCGCCGATTGCCGCAAGCTTCTGGGCGCTCATATCAACAAAAACCTCGCCGTCTTTGACCAGATAAGGTCCGCCGCTTATAATATGTTTAACGTTTTTCCACTCAGGGGTTGTCGTAATATTCAATTCAACTTCTTTATCAGTATTAATCTTGTCTAATTCCTGTGCAGGGCCGACAATTACATATCCGTCTTTGGGAATTTCCAGCGGAGAGGCCGATACCGCAGTAACTTTACTGCCTGAAACAGCAATCTGTTTGCCATAAACAGGCGAAGGCGGCGCTGTGCTCCCCCAGTCAGGTGTGTAAACCAGTACGTAAGAAGAAAGCATTCTCGGCTGGTTAATATTGTCGACTTTAATCGTTTGTTTATGAGACTTAACAGAAGCGTTCAGCTGCACCCTTGTTATATCAAGTTCCCCGTTTTCAAAAATCCCCATAGCTGCTCTGTCATAAATCGGACCTGTGTACATTTTTCTGTTAATCATCAAAGTTCCGAGCGGAACGCCTGTTTGAGGCTTAAAAAATGTACCGTTTAATGCAACGACTGCATTTGTATCTTTGGCAATTGTGCTTATAGTGCGCCTGCTTTGCAGGTTTTGCGCGGAGGAAAGCGCCGGAGTAAGTTTTAAATCCTTAGCAATTTTTAAATCCGCTTCCACAATGTTAATGCGGACAGGCTTACCGTTGTAGTATTTTGTGAGTTTAATATGCTTTACCCCGCTGTCAACATCGTAAATCACTGCCTGCCGGTATTTCTTTCGGATACTGTCTTCAAAGTTTTGAAGACGGGCCTGACCGGTATCTTCAACAGCTATCGGAATACTCAGCCGCGCAAGCCTTACGTCATTGGCATAAGTAAATAAGTTTTGAGATAATATCAATGCCCCTATAATCGAAAAATTCACTATAGTTTCAATTAATCTTGAAAAATCTTCCTTTGCAATTACCGTATCCATTGTATCACCTGAGTTTAAAGTACCGGATACCGTTTTTATTTGCGAGTGGTGGAGTTGTAACACTCGGCAGCTGATTAGGCTGTTGTTTTATGCAATTGTCTTCCTAATATTATTATTCCCTATTTTTATAAAAACATTCACTGCGCTGATATCAAGTTTTACAAAATGAAATAAGGTGAAGTCTACACTAATTAAGTATAACCATCCTGTCATCCTGAACTTGTCTTGGATTATCGGCGTTCGGCCGGAGTAACGTCCGGCCTCACATGGGGCTTTCAGCTCCGCCGAAATCCGCTGTTTCAGGATCCGGCACTTGGCAAATAGCACTATCTTCTCAATTTTGCTCCGGCATCTGTCTATCTTTACAGGGAAGAAAACCTTACGGAGATTGTATATTTTTATCGGTGGACAGATGCTGAAACAGCGGATTTTCGCAAGAGTGGAGGGCAAAGCCCGAAACTCGTCTAAGTGAGCAGAACCACGCTTCTGCGAACTGCGAATAATCCAAGACAAGTTCAGCATGACAGG
>JAISCP010000109.1 GCA_031265495.1 Heliobacteriaceae bacterium
AGGAGGGCGTAAGCCCGACGCGGCAATCCAGTAAATTCAACGGTTTTGACTGGATTGCTTCGTCCTCATTACATTCGTCCTCGCAATGACAAAGCAATAAAAAGTTAACACTCTCCTCCCGCAGGGAGAGGGAATAAAATAAATTGGGATAATCGCAAACAAAATGACGCAGAGTACGAAGTGTAACGGATTGTAAAAATAATTTTAAAACAGTTGCAAAATAACGAATAATGCCTTATAAAACGGTACAAGACAGGATACCCCGCCAAATTTTACAGCAATAATTCCTATTCAGTGTTCTTGATGCAAGTGTGTAGAAACAAATTTTAAACGAAAGGAATGAACATGTATAACATTTACCCTATTTGGAGCAGCGATGGAACTTTAAACACCCCTGGCGCGAAAAAATTTACGCAAAGTCTACGATCACTTGATAACAGGAATAATCCCATACAACTTGTACGAGCAGAAGCCAAGATCCAAGGTTTTACATTAGAAGAACTAAGACCCAAAAAGGTAAAAAAGATCTTTAGACCATTTGCCGATTTCTTCAGAAATCCGGAGAAGCTCGCGCGTAGAGAATTTGTAGCAGAACGTGTAAACGTGTATGAGAAGGCGCTGAAAGAATTCGGGATTGGCGGAAAACTCGGTGCTCAGGCTAAAGCCAGAGATGTAGTTAATGATTTTATGACGAATTTTGTTCACAAAAAATGGGGAAAACCAAATTTAAAACTAATAATGACCCGAATACTTAAAAAATAGTTTAAAGGCGGGAAAATTCCGAAATATTTTACAAAAGATGCTTCCAGTCCCGTTTAATATAAAGCACACGAAGAATAATGACTATGTTTTCTTTTATGCTTCTTTATTTTCGGAACAGCAAGTGTTTCATCTTTAATAAGCGGTGGGGGGTGGCTGCAAAGCTCCGTTTTTTACATCCTGCAAACCTTCGTTTAGAAGTTTGTAAAGCTCAAATTTCCCGACTAATTCTTCATAAGTTTCAATACTCAAAACAGCCAAATCGCCTTTACCGTTTCTGGTGATATAAACAGGCTCATTATATTTGTGGCAAAACTCGGAAATTTCCCCGTAATTATTTCTCAATTCCGAACTTGGTCTGATGTTTGGCATTTTAACCTCCTTGTTATATAAATATTTTATCAGAATTTTGATATATTGTCAAGACATTCTTTAACCTAAATAACCGGCGGTAAGGCATGACTTTTCGAACACGAGTCTGAATTTACGGCTCATATCTTTCGTAATTGTATTGATTTTGCTCTAAATTCACGCTTTCTTCCTGATAATATTCGGGGGTAAGTTCCTGTTTTACCACTTTTGCGTCTGCAAGCTGCTCTATAAACGGAAGATAATCAAGACATTTTTTGCCTTTTATCCCTGCTGTTTCCATTTGAATTTCGCCGTTTGGCAGCAATTTTATTCTAATTTGTTTAGCCATATTTTATCCTTCAATGTTTATGGTAAGCATTATGGAATTATCTTCCAGAACTTCTTCTTCGTCAATTTTCAGGTTCTGATTTTCCAGCCGTTCTTTTATTTTTAAATATACTTCTTCCTGCACATTAACTCCGTATTCGCTGTTAAGGCCCGAAAAAATCTCTGCTTCACAAGCGTCTTTATCACAGATGATTTTCATCTTGTAAGGAGCTGTTTCGACTTCGCGGGTAAATTCCAGAATTAAATCCCCTATTTTGCACTTGCAGCCGCCGTCAAGATATTGGTTAAAATCCGTACAGCCGTGTTCTTTTAATGTTTTTACCAGCAATTTTTCATCCGCAAAAACCGTTGTGTATTCTTTTTCAACCAATTCGTCAATATTGTTTTGGTTAAGAGCATTTTCTATGGCTTTTACGGACGCCGCATCTAGTATACTTTGCTTTTGGTTAAGATTATCCGCCAGAGATTGTGCGCCGTTTGCAGCAGCAACCGAAGCAGCGGCAGTTGCTAATATATTTATTACTCCTGATATTACTAACGGTACAAGCGAGACTGTAACTGACATAGTATCCTTTCTTAAAAATCCAGCGCCCTGCCGCCGCGACCTGAGGTTATGTTTTCAGGTTCGGTTTCGTGCAGGTAGCTGGTCAAATCTTCTTTTTTAGCTGCCGCAACCGCTCTGACATTTGCCCATTCGCGCAATGCCAAAATCTGTTCCTGCTGCGTTGTAACAAGAGCAACCGTATTGCTTATGGTTTTTTCAAGGTCTTTAAACTCAAGAGTTCTGTTCTCAAAAAACGCTTCATACAAAGCGGAAATAACAACCTGTTCTATTTCCGCCCCGATAAAACCCTCCGTAAGGTCTGCAAGTTTTGTAAACAGATTGTTGTTTAATTCAAATCCCTTCGCCGCTTCGGATGATTTTAATCTTTTTGTCAAATGTAGTTTAAAGATTTCCGCACGCTCGTTAAAGGTGGGGATGTCCACAAAGAATATTTCATCAAAACGCCCTTTCCGCAGCAGTTCCGACGGAAGATTACGGATATTATTTGCCGTTGCTATTACGAAAACAGGCGACTCTTTTTCCTGCATCCAGGTCAGGAATGTACCGAAAATTCTTGAAGATACGCCGCTGTCATTATTGGAACCGATACCGCTCAGACCCTTTTCAATTTCATCAATCCAGAGAATTGACGGTGCAACCGCTTCTGCTGTGGCAATTGCCCGGCGCATGTTTTCTTCCGAGCTTCCGACCAGTCCGCTGAAAATCTTGCCCAAATCCAGACGTAAAAGCGGCAGCTGCCAGATTTTACTCATGGCTTTTGCCGTTAAGCTTTTTCCGCAGCCCGGAACTCCGGTTATCAAAATACCTTTCGGCGCCGGAACACAATAGCTTTTCGCTTTTTCAGACCATGCGTTGTTTCTTTTTTTAAGCCAGTTTTTCAGGTTTTCCAGCCCGCCTATATCGTTGATACCGTAATCGCTCTTGACGAACTCCAAAATACCTGTTTTTTTTATTACCTGCATTTTTTCATCAAGAATTATTTTCAAGTCTTCTATTGAAATTTGTCCGTCATTAACCATTGCCAGCGCAAAAGCATTTTCCGCTTCCTGAAGCGTTAAGCCCATTGCGGCTTTACATAATTTATCTTTATCTTCCGGCGTTAACCTGTCTGACTTGATGTGTGTGTTTTGCGTAATTATTTCATCCAGCTTGGCTTTTATTTCGCACAAATCCGGCAGCGGAAAATCATGAACGGCAATGTCTTTTTGCAGCAATTCAGGGATTACCAAATCAGGAGCAATAAAAATTATATTTTTTCTTACGGAATTGGTTTTTAACGGCAGAACAAGGTCTCTGAGCCTTCGGATTACGTCGAAATCAGGGTTGCGGGACTTCACACCGAAATTAATATGGAAATCATACATAATAAAAACGGCGTTCTTGTCGTGTTTTTCCACAAAATCCAATGCTTTCAACGGGCTTGCAGTGCCGGAAATTTTATTCCCTGTTTCCTCATTAACAAAACCTTTTGTCTGTGTCCAGAGATAGATTTCTCTTGCAAATTTTGTATAGCCGGGGTCTTGGGCAATCTTTTTAATCAAAGATGTTATACGGTCTTCTTCATAAGTTGTTACGTATATGTACGGAAATCTTGCTCTTATAAGCTTTGATAATCTTTTACCAAACATAAATCTGCCTCTCAGGTTCAATTATATGTTATTCACGGGCGCCTGTCAACATACTTGTGATTTTGTCAAAATTCCCCATGCCGTTGATAAAAGCGGAACCGTCCGGGGAAATTCTGATTTCTATTTTATTTTTTGTATTTTTAATATCTTTGAGTGAATACCTGCTGCTGAGAAAAATATATCTTTGATTGGAAGAGCCTGTCCATGGGCGGCTTAAATCAAACTTATCTTCCTCAAAAGCTCCGTCAATCAGCAAATCCGTGTATTTTAGCAAAGAATTTATGTCGTTGTCATTTTTAGCTTTCAACTCTTCCAGAGTATTGCCGGTGAATGTTAGCACGGAAAGTCCGGTATTTTTTACTTTTTTGGCAAGCAGAGCAAGGGCTTTTGCCTGTTCAAAAGGTTCGCCGCCAAGAAATGTTACGCCTTCAATAGTTTTTTGGTATTTAATTTTTTCAAACAATTCGCTGACGGAAATTATTTCGCCGCTGTTGTGCGTCCATGTTTCCTGCGCGCGGCAGCCCGGACAATGGCGGGAACACCCCTGCACCCAAATACAGAAACGTTCACCCGGACCTTCCGCTCTTGTTCTTGACAGTGTTTTAAATATTCTGAGTTTCATTAGAAATCTATTATCCTTTTTCCCTTACTTTTCTTGTTTTTCTTTTTATATTCTTCCATATCAACCTTGTTTACGCATATAAGATTTTCAAGCTGCTGCGCAAAATGCGCCGGTATATTCATTATTTCAAATAAATCCTGCGCCGAAAGAAACGGCCTTTTTGTATTTCTGAAATTTATAATTTTCTTTGCCATAATGACGTTTATTCCGGGCAGGTTTGAAATCTCCGCTTCCGAACAGCTGTTTATATCCGGCAGGGGCGGAGTTTCCGCTTTTATTTTCGGATCTTCTATAACAGACAGCTTAATTACGGATACTTGCGCGCATGACTCCAAAACTTGCTGATAGGTTGTTTTTTCGTTAAAATTCCGGCATAATATGTTCCAGTAAGCGTCAATATTATTTGAGGAAACGAAGTTTTTTGCGGTAAAATACCGCTGTGTTCCGTTTTCGTTAGGAATTCTGCTCATGCAGAAAACAGACTTTTCTGCTGCATTCAAAACAACGCGGACCTGCGTATTGAGCAGAGTAAGACTGCCGAAAATATCCGTGTAAGGTTTTAAGTAATCCCTTGCCTGTTCCAGAGCTGTAATACGGTCATTACGGGCTATTCGTTTCTCGGCTTCCGCGACTTTATTTCTTTGTGCAGCATAGTTTTGGTAATAATTTTCTTCCGGTCTGTTCAATATCTGCCTCGGGCTGTCACGCCTAGCTCTCAGAAAAGCTGCAAGAATTACGAAAAAAATTAAAATTATTACATCTGCCAAAATTATTCCTCAAAAATACAGCGCTTGCTTCAAGTTTTTTCACCTAAATTTTACTCCAACTTCTGTTTTAATTATAGCATAAATAAAGGGAATTCCTACAGACAGTTTTTGATGCAGCTTATGGTTTTTTGTCTTTGCCTAAGGCTATTCTGAGCCCCATAGTTGCGGCAATACTGTCGCGCCCGCCGTTTCGTAACATTGCCTGTGCAAAACCCGTGAACCTTCCGCCCCAGCGGCGTTGTATGCCGATTCCGTATTCAACATAAGGTCTTACGGACAATTGTGGCAAAGATGTCTCAGCCGCTTTAAAGCGGGTTGTATCCATGATGTTCCAAATCATATTCACCGCTAAATAAGGCTGCCAGCCGCCTTCAAGGTTGCCGATAAGCTTAATGCCCGGCGAAATTTGAATTACGTTAAGAGGTTCGGACGTAATGCTTACACTCGCAGCGTTTGTGTAATCAAAAGCTTTAACAAAAGTGTAGGACATTAAATAACTCGGCTGAATTATCAACTTGCCGTTGAAAAGCTCCCAATTGTAGCCTGTTTTTAAGGCCGCGCCCGCCATAAGCATTGAAAAATTTTCATATCCGTACATTGTCGAAGCGTCAATTCCGTTTGCGCCCGCATTTGCGGTTAATGCCGCAAAGAAGTCGTTTTTATAAAGTAATCCGGTTACACCGAGATTTCCGCCGTTTTGATATAACCCAACGCCGTCAAAGGTCTGGTGCGAGCCGTTATAGCCCGCATACAGGGTACACTGGCCTTCAAAACCGTTTTCAAATTCGTACATATCGCTGTCCGCACCGAAAAATGACCCGAAACCTACGTTTGCAACTCTCGGTCCGCCTTTGAGGTGCACTCTTTCAATTGCAGCATAAGGCCTTACCCAAGCGCCTTTTTCTTTTTCAGGCAAAAACGCAGGCGAAAAAACCATTGGCGCTGTTTCATCAGCGGATGCATATTTGTTTTGAAGCTTCAAAGCCTGCCTTTCTTCGCGCGTTAAAAGCATTTTCATGTCCATATTCATAAAAGCCTGGTCATAAGAAGTTAACTGGCTTAAATATCCTGCCATTTGCGCCGCAACAGGGGCTGCCATAATTGCGGGGTTGAAATCTTTGTAAGAATTACCGGTCGGCGCGTAAGATAAAATTCCGTTGTTAATTGCGCCTCCCAAATATCTTACCGGGGTCAGCAAAGTGTCCGTTTGAACGGAATTCATTGCCAGATTTGACGGGTCAAGCCCCAATGCCTGCGCCAAATCTATTGAAATGTAATTTGCTGTTGTGCTGCCGACAGGGCTGACTTGCGCAACGGCAAGCGTGGCGCCGTTTTCAAATGTTACGTTTGAAAGATTGTTTCCTGTCCCTGTTGCAACGTCAATGTTAACATTAATGCTTGAATCTGCGCTCACGGTTACAACATTCGGGTCAAAGCCCTGCGAAAGACCATTTGCAATATCCAGCGTTCCGGCGGTTAAATCTATTGTTGTGTTCTGCCCGTTAACATAATCATTATTTGTAAGCTGCAGCGTGCCGCCGTCAAGCGACAGCGCAGCGTTTGAAACAGGCGCATTAATCACAATCGTACCCGTTGGTCCGGGATCGTTTAACACGATATTGTACGCTCCTGCGCCCGAAATTCCGCCGTTTAAGACGATTTTATTGTCCCCGTAAGCATAAAACTCTACGGTTGAACCCGGCGCTGCCATATAAATATCGCTGCCGTCAGCCGCGCTGTTGCCGTCAAATATAACGTCCGCTCCGTCTGCCGTGATTGAAAGGTTTCCGCCGGCGTAAATCGCGCCGCCCGCAAGCCCTGCTGAGTTGTTTGTGAAGTTTGTGTTTGTGATTTCCAAATCCGATGCCGCAAAAATTGCGCCGCCCGCAGTTGCTGCGCTGTTACCGTCAAAAGTTGTATTCTGACCAAGGTTTAATGCATTTGTTGAAAGGTTTGCAATCGCGCCGCCATAAGCTGCGGTGTTATTTGAAAAAACAGCATTGCCGCCGATTGTTACGTCAACGGTATTGTCCGCATCAATTGCAATCGCGCCGCCGTAAGCCCAAGAGCTGACCGCGTCACTGGCAGTGTTACCGCTAAAAACCGCATTGCTGCCGATTGAAAAATCATTGGACACCTGATTGCCCGTTAATGCAATGTAAATTGCCCCGCCTGCGTTTGCGCTCATGTTGTTTGAAAAATTTGCATTGTCCCCGATTTGAATGCCTGAACGCGCGTGAATTGCTCCGCCGTAACCGTAAGTTGCAGTGTTGTTCCCGAATGTAACATTGCTGCCGATTGCCGCCGTACCGTCATCGTAGTTGTAAAGCGCGCCCCCGCGCCCTGCGCTGTTATTTGTGAATACGCTATTATTGCCGAGTGTTAAGCTGCCAAAGTTGTAAATCGCGCCGCCAAAAGAGTTTGCGGTGTTAATTGTGTTGTTGTCGAAAACGACCGTTCCTGTAGCCATATTTCCGCCGTTATAAATCGCTGCGCCAAAAGATTGTCCGCTGTCCGGCGATAAAATCCGGTTGCCGGAAAATGAAGCGGAGATTATTGCTGCATCCCCGATACTATAAATCGCGCCGCCGTATTTTCCCGCGAAATTGCCGCTGAATATTGTGTTAGCAAGCACAGACAAAACCGCGCCGGAATTGTTGTAAATAGTTCCGCCTGACAACGATGCGGAGTTTTGGGAAAATTCGCCGTTCGTTGTTAAATTCCCGTTGTTGTAAAACACCCCGCCGCTTGCATCGCTTTGGTTGTCAAAATTCCCCGAAAAAGTTTCGCTTTGCCCTGCGGGAATAACGATATCGCAAAGCGCAAAATTGTTGGCTGCCAGCAAAAACGCCGATAAAAACGTGAACACAAACGCCGGTTTAAAAATTCTCTTATTACTCATTTCTTCTCCTTTTAAAGTACTCATAATTTTATGAATTAACAAACCTTTATGCAAGCCCGGTCAGGCTAAGCCGGTTGGGTACTATTTTGTGATACAAGTTTTTTGCCGGATGTACAGAACTCAGCTTTTTGTAACGAATCATTAAGGATTTTATTGATTTAACTAAAGAATTTTCCATTCATGCCGTAAATATACATGTGATAGTGTGAAGAGGTAACCAAATGGACCCACTCGACAGGTATATAGCAACTTCATTAGGCTTAACAGGTGAAGAAGCAAAGATTAAACGCGAAGAATTAGAAAAGCTTCCCGCCTCAGAGCTCGAGGCGCTTCTTGCC
>JAISCP010000006.1 GCA_031265495.1 Heliobacteriaceae bacterium
ATTCTTGCGCCCAGAACATTCATTGTCTTGTAAAAGAAAACAGCAGACCATTTTTTAAGAAAAGAATCCGTACTCCGGCTGTTCCTTATGCCCGCAACAATATCCGCGCCTTTTTCAAATTCATCTATAAATTGTTCAATTGCCCGCTCGTCCTGCTGTAAATCAGCGTCAATGGAAACAGCACAGTCACAGCCAAGCTCGCGCACAGCCTCAAGTCCCGCTGTAATAGCTTTCTGATTGCCGAAATTCTTAATAAAACGCATTCCCTTAATTCGCTTATCAGATTTGTGCAGTTTCTCAATAATCGCCCACGTATTATCTTTTGAACCGTCGTCCACAAAGTATAAATAACTGTTTTTACTGACTTTTTCCTTTAAATCGGCTATCAGCCGGATAAGTCTTTGGGCGGTTACAGATATACACAATTCTTCATTAAAACACGGAATTATAATTGCAAGTATCGGTTTTTTCATATTTTTATATTATAATAATTTAAGGATTATCGCAAGGATTTTTTAAAATGAGTAACAAAAAATTTATACTTAACGCAGACGACTTCGGGATGTCAAAATCCTGCAATAAGGCTGTGTTAAACGGCTATAATTACGGTTTTTTAACCGGCGCAAGCCTTTGCGCAACCGGAAAAGAATTTGAAGCCGCAGTAAATGAAATTATTCCCGAATGCCCGAATTTGGGAATAGGAGTTCATTTAAATATAATTGAAGGTTATTCTCTCACGGATAAAAAACGTTTCAATAAAAACTTCATTCAGCTTGCGGCAGCATCAGGGAATGAAAAATTCCTGAATTATGTTGAAAAAGAATTTCGCGCGCAGATTGAAAAAGTGCAAAAGTACGTTAAAATTGACCATTTAGACTCGCATGTTCATGTTCACGCAATCCCGAACATTTTTAAGATTACCGCAACACTGGCAAAAGAATATGATATTCCGTTCGTGCGCACCCAGCATGAAGAACTGTATTTTGTACCGGATTTAGCCGTGCATATTAACTTTAAATATCCCGTAAACCTTCTCAAAATCGCTTTATTGAATTACTTTACCGCTAAAAATAAACCGCTGCTTAAACAAATGGGCTTAAAAACAAATAATTACATAATCGGCGTGGGCTACACGGGCATGATGAACGCCAAAACAGTTGAATACGGTCTGAACAACATTGAAGGCGACGGAATTACCGAAGCGATTATTCATCCCTGCGACAACAATAAAGCCAATCAAAATTATGAAGAATTTAAGATTACACAGGATAAAGAGCTTGAACATACAATCAAAAGGCTCGGATTTGACATAACCAATTATAAAACCTTGAGCCGCGAACTGTGAGTTCATCCGGCAAAAACTTTTTTGTTGCGGCTGCAATCCTGACATTTTTATTATTTGCAGGATTTGAAGTTTACAGAAAATCCGAAAAGCTTGTGTTAAGCGTTATTGAGCCTTCCGTAATTCAAATTGACCTTAACTCCGATAAAATAGGCGGTTCTGACGAAATCGTATGCGTACAGACAATGCCTCAAAACCTTTTGCCCAAAGACAGTTTGTCCGTTGAATATCTTGCGCTGGAATTTGCGGAAAAAACTCTTGCCGGAAAGAAAGTTAAGGTTAAATTCAGCGGCCGGAAAAACAAAGACTGCCGCTATGCGGATTTATATCTTAACGGGCAAAATTATGCACAAATATTAACTGACGCCGGCTTTAACCCGCTTACTCCGGGCAGGCTGGAACAGGCGCGAAAACTTGACCTTGTAATTTTAAACCACAAAAGCGGCAAATATCACAAACCGGACTGTCTGTACGGACATGCTGCGTATGATTCGGTTGTATTACTCAAAAAGCAGCTTCCGCCTGACGCTGTTCCGTGTAAATTCTGTCATAAAAAACAAGAACCCTCAGTTAAAACTTATCCGCTGATTATCACAAGCAGCAATATCAAAATGTTTTTGACTGATTTTACGTTGAAGCTCAAACCGGACAGCCGCTGTGAAAGCCCTGTTTGTAAAGAAGTTTTGGATTTAATAAACAATTCGCATTCAACAATAGATATGGCGGTTTTTGGCTGGGACAAGGTTCCGGCAGTGGAAAACGCTCTGAAAAACGCCATGAAACGCGGTGTAAAAATCCGCCTGATTTATGATAAAACTAAATTTTATACTGATACTCCAAAACTTGCCGTGTTAATCCCGGATTCCTTATGCTCCGCTAATAAAGGACTTATGCACAACAAATTTATCGTGTCTGATAATCAAAAAACGCTGACAGGTTCCATGAATTTCAGCAGAACCGGACTTTCGGGATTTAACGCAAATAATGTCCTTGTGATTAACTCAGGAGAAACAGCGCGGAAATTTACGGATGAATTTAACCGGATGTACTCGGGAAAAACCGGGAAAACTTCCGGCTATACTTCGTGTTCGGGAACTTGTGTATATTTTTCGCCGCAGGATAAAATAACCGTAAATTACATCATTCCTTTAATCAACAGCAGCAAAAATTACGTTTATCTTCCGGTTTTTATCATCACACATAACGGCTTATCGCAGGCATTAATTAATGCAAAAAATCGCGGCGTTAACGTTAAAGTAATAATTGATGCCACAAACCCTGTTGGCAAAGGTTCTGAGGTAAACAAACTCCGTCAGGCGGGAATTCCGGTAAAAACAGAGAATTACGCAGGTAAAATGCACTCAAAAACAATAATTATTGACGACAAATATCTGGTAACAGGGTCTATGAATTTCTCCGGAAGCGGCGAGAATAAAAACAACGAAAATGTTGTTATAATTGAAGACAATCGTCTTGCAAAGCACTACAAGGGATATTTTGAATATCTTTGGAATAAAATTCCCGATAAATATTTAAAAATAAATGTACGTTCCGAAGGCATTTACTCAATAGGCTCCTGCACAGACGGCATTGACAACAATTTTGACGGCAAGACCGACTCCGATGATATAGGATGTAAGCAGGCGGCTAAGTGATTTCTTACTCTGCTCTTTCCACAAGGAGAGGGTAAAACTATTTATAATGCGCGAGAGTTTCGTCTATCAGCTCTTTCATCATTTCACGCAGAATTTTCGGAGAAGAAACAACGCAGCAGGGGCCGTAACGCATAAGCCTTCTGAGCAGTATGTCAAAGTCTTCATTTGTATTTTTAATAACCAAACTCCCGTCCGGCTCTATTTCTTTGAGGATTTCCCATTCGCGCAGACGGTAATTCTTTGCCAGTCTGCCTTTTATTTTGAAGATTACGGTGGTAGTCAACGGGTTATTTGCTGCGGGAACAGGCAGCCGGTCAATACTTTTTATGCGGCTGAGCGGTATTTCCATTATTTGGCTGCCGCTGTGTTTATATACGCACAGACAAATTTTACCTTTGCGGCAAATAGTTTCGACCGGAGAGCAGAACATTAATTTTTCTTCCGCATTCTTTTTGTTTATGTAGGTAATATTCAGTTGGTACTTGTCTTCGCAATATTTTTCACACTGTTTAATTTGTTCGCTCAGCTCGGCCGTGCAAAAGGATAAACCTTCCGTTTCTACCGGTTTTGTTAATTCTGACAATTTCCGCGTGTTCTCATTGTAACGAATTTCTAAATCCTTGAAAAACTGTTCGGCTTGCGCTTTATCTTTGCTGTCCGGAAGCTCATTTAAATACTTCCTTAAAATTGCCGCCGCTTCCAAGTCTTCAGCGGTTAAGTCAATTTTATACGGAGAGTTTAGCAGATAAAACCGGTTATTGTCCTTTTTAACCTGAATTCCGAAAATTTTAAGGGTGTTAAGGTATTTATGCAAGGTTACGTGAGCGCTTGACAATTCGCTGTCCAAATGCTCATTCAACAGCTTTATAACACTTTTGTGGTCAGCGCTGCCGCTCGACAGCAGTTTCAGGAATTCAAACAGTGCGACACAGGAGTTATTATATTTTCCCGCAAATTTATCCAATTCGATACCCCGTTTTCATTTCCTGCAGAATTGATACAAATTCCTGCCTAAAAGATTGCGGATACAGAATTTTGCAGTCCGGTCCGAAAGACAGCAGCCGCTGCATTATATCAAAATGATTGGAAGATGTTATTTCAATCAGAGTTTTATTGTTTTCCACTCCCAAAACCTTTGTTTGAGCGTCTAAATCCGCGCTATCCGGCTCGCATGCCAGCTCAAACCCCACAGTAATTACCTCTGCGTCTGTCCGGATTGTTTTGCGGGATTTAATCTCTTTCACATCCTGAATTCTGTCTGCCGAAAAACTTCCGTACTGTTTGTGCTCAAGACTGGTTCCGTAAAGATAAAGTTTATTATTTGCATATCCGACTTTATCCACAAGGATTTCTATAAGCTTTAAACCGGAATTCGGAGAATTATACTCGATAATTATCTGTCTGCCTGCACATTCGGCAAGCCTGCTCACAAATTCAGGGTCGCGGAGGATGAGTACTTTTTCAGCAAAATACGGATTTTTAATGTAAGAACTGATTTTCTTTATGAATTTTTCCGCCAAAAGCAGTTCATGTATGTCAAGAGTTTTGGCAAGCGTTTTATAAATTTTCGCAATGCTGTCGGTTTGCTTTGCCGTAACATTGAGTTCAAAAGGGTTGGAAACTATTGAATATTTGGAAATGCTGCCCTCTTTTATTCTTTTAATCTCACAGCCGATACGTTTCAGCGAGTTAAGATACACTCTCAACGTATCAACCGATATGTTTTCGCGCAGATACGGCTGGTTAATCATATAATCGCCGATTTCTTTATAAGATTTAGGGGATTCGATTAGCAGAGCAAACAGTACGAGCGATTTGAAACCCGTGAACGACATAAGGTTATAAGTAACTCTCTGGCTCTTTAAAAACTCTTTCATACCATAATATTTATATAATAAAATTTTCAACCGGGCATGCATGTATTAAAAGTTTATATTTGTCAATCAAAAAAACTCATTATTTTTACGTAATTTCATTAAATTTTCTTCATTAAGATTTAAGAACCTGAATTTTTTCTTATTAATACAAGGGGCATGGTCAATTGTAAAAGTTTTACGATTTTTCTTTACTTGTCAAGAGTTTTACTTAGGTTTACATTTATACATGCAGAAGTTAACGGTACAAAGGGGGTGGAGCCGGCCGGTAAGAGTAGTTGTTAAAAAAAATATTACGGGGAGTTTTGGGACAGTTGCGGGGTGATAAAATTATTACCCCTTTTTAACTTCTTTCCACAGAGCGTCATATTCTTCAAAAGAATATTCTTCCAAAGGTTTGGCAGCATGCTTTTGTGAAAGAGCTTCCGCAAGAATTTCCATTTTACGGAAGCGTTCCATGAATTTTTTATTAGCCTTTAAAAGGGCCTGCTCGGCGTCAATGTTGTTCCATCGTGCAAGATTTACAATCGCAAACAGAATGTCCCCTAATTCTTCTTCTTTATGTGCATGGGTTTCGGCTGTTTTGAACTCCTCAAACTCGGAAAAAATACATTCATACAAAGTTTCCTCATTCGGCCATTCAAAGCCCTTTTTTACGGCTTTCCTGCTGATTTGCCGGGCGCTCATAAGCGCCGGCTGTGATTTACAAATTCCGTCCATAGCGGATTTTCTGTGCGATTTTTCAATTAATTTAAGCTTTTCCCAGTTTTGTATAACCTCACCGGAATTGTTTACGCTCACATCTGCGAAAACATGCGGATGACGATAAATTAATTTATCCTTAAGGACTTTTGCAACATCTTCAATATTGAACCGGCCTTCTTCCGAAGCGATTTGCGCATGCAGAAGAACCTGCAAAAGTACGTCTCCGAGTTCTTCTTTAAGGTGTTTCATGTCGTTGTTATCAATAGCGTCGATTGCTTCGTAAGTTTCCTCAAGCATGTTCGGCTTTAAGGATTCATGCGTTTGTTCTCTGTCCCACGGGCAGCCTTCAGGCGAACGCAATACTCTTACTACTTCAATTAATTCTTTCAGATTTTCCATGCACCAATTTTAGCATAGTCATCGGTAAATAGTAAATAGGAACGAGGGAACAGCAAAGAATTGCCACAGCCCTCTATATTTTCCAATCACTTAGCCACCTTTCCCCGCCGCGTCATTGCGAGCGACCGGCGGGAGCGCGGCAATCCAGTCAAACTTCTTCTGGATTGCTTCGTCGCTTGCTGTGCAAGCTCCTCGCAATGACGTTATCAATAAAACCCTCCATTAGAGACTAGGGGTTAGGGGCTGGAAACTAGTATGTTCAACGCTATTTACTATTTACTAAGCACTATTTACTAATTCAGCTATACCTCCGGCTATTGATATTTTTTCTTGAAGCATATATAATAAGAAAGGGGTTCTCTTATGTCTGTTGATAATGCTTTAGTAATGATTTTAGCCGGCGGAGAAGGCAAAAGGCTTTTTCCTTTGACTACAGAGCGCGCAAAACCGGCGGTTCCGTTCGGCGGGCGTTACAGGATTATTGACTTTGTTTTGAATAATTTTATAAATTCAGGATTTTATAAGATAAAAGTTCTTACCCAGTATAAATCAGATTCGTTGAATAAACACATTACAAGAGGCTGGGCGCTGTCTCCGTTCCTGAATCAGTTTATAGATTTAGCTCCGGCGCAGATGCGCACCGGAGGCGACTGGTACAGAGGAACCGCTGACGCTATTTACCAGAACATCTTTCATATTCTTGACGAAGACCCCCGGCATGTATGTATTTTCGGCGGCGACCATATTTATAAAATGGATGTTTCGCAAATGCTTGATTTCCATAATGACAAACAGGCGGATTTAACAATCTCGGCTATTCCGGTGCCTGTTGAGACAGCTTCGGAGTTCGGGATTATTGAAGTCGACGATGACTGGAGGCTGATTAATTTTGTCGAAAAACCGCAGTACAAGCCGAAAACTATTCCGGGCAGCCCTGACTTGTGTCTGGCTTCTATGGGAAATTATATTTTCGGTAAAGAAATACTTATTTATGCTCTGATGTGCGATGCCGGAATAGAAAGTTCTTCGCATGACTTTGGAAAAGATATAATTCCTATGCTCTTGAAAGAGGACAGACAAATTTATATATACAACTTTAAAGAAAATACTTTTCCGGGTATGAGCGATGCGGAACGCGGATACTGGATGGATGTGGGAAGCATTGACGCTTACTGGCAGGCAAACATGAGCCTGCTGGATTCTCTGCCGGAGTTAAACCTTTACTCCAAAGACTGGCCGTTGAGAACTTTTAATCATAATTACCCGCCGGCGAAATTTATCTGGCAGGAAGACGGCAGAGTAGGTATGGCGACAAATTCAATGGTTTCCGAAGGCTGTATTGTGTCAGGAGGCGGACTTTCGCGTTGTGTGCTGTCTCCTAAGGTAAAAATAAACAGTTACTCTCAAGTTTCGGAAAGTATTTTAATGGAAAACGTTGAAGTCGGGCGTTATGCGCAAATAAAACGCGCTATTATAGATAAGAATGTTACAATCCCGCCGCACACACGTATAGGGCTTGATAAAGGGGAAGATATTGAACGGGGATTTCATGTTTCCGCTGCCGGCGTTACGGTTGTTCCTAAGGGAGCTGTCCTGTAATATTGTAAATCTTTTGTAATAAATGCGCTAATTAAGGCAATCCCCTGTCTTCACAGTCTTTATTGACTTGGGTAGTAGTATGGCAATAAAAACAACTATTTTTAATATGTTTCCTTCCCGTGAATTTACAAAGGGTTATTTGGTCAAAAATCCCGGTAAAATAAGCGAGAGAATTTCTACTGCCGAAACCCGCCTTATACTTGGCGCTACTGCCCTGATGTCCCAGCCGTTTATTGATTTGCACAACCGCAGTGTTGATGAGAAGACAAGAGAAATTTCCGTTGCCAGAACTATTGCCAAAATTATTGCCGGCACTGCCACAGGCTTCCTAATCCGTAAGGGAGCCATTAAAGCCATAGCTAAATGCTCTGAAATCCCAAAAGCCGGCGTTCCGAACCGGAGAACTATTTTTACCCCGAAAGGCGTTACCGACAATACTACCGATGCCTTTAACCAGTACCGGAATGCAATGGGTACAATCGTTGCGCTGGGCGTAATGCTTGTCACAAACTTTGTCATTGACGCTCCGCTGACCAAATTCCTCACCAACTTGTTTATGAAGAAGCAGGAGGACAAGCATGAACTTTAAGACTTCCGTATTTAAGAATTATGGTGAAAATCCGGGCAAAATGCTTGTTCACACAGGAACTCTCGGGTGGATTCTTTCTTCCATGGCGCAGGTTGGCGCGGTTGTTTTTAATGATAAAATTGAACCGGAACAAAAATCTTTCCTTATTCCTCAGGAGATAGCGGACGCTGCGGTAAATATTCTGTCTTTCTACCTGATTACCAACACGATGAAGAGATTCGCTTCCAAAATGGTTTCTACCGGAAAATGGACTACTCCCAAAATAAAAGAAGCTGTTTCCAAAATTACCGGTCTTAAAGGCAAACTCGGACATTTTGATACAAAACTGGGCGACTGCAAAGAGATTGCCGGCGTTTATAAACCGTTTAAAAATGACGTAGAAGTTGTGGCAAGCACTGCGGGAGCAATTATTTCGTCCAACCTTGTTACCCCCTTGGGCCGAAACGAATACGCGGCAAGAAGACAGAAATCCGCGCTTGCAAGAATGCACAATAACAACGAACTTACCTCTCCTAAAGGAATTTCTCTGGACGCATACAGACACAATGCAGAAGTAAAATTCAGCGGAGGGTTAAGAATATAATTGGGGAAAACCCGGAGAGTGTTAACTTTTTATTGCTTTGTCATTGCGAGGACGAATGTAATGAGGACACTCTGCCGAGCAAAACGATTGAGTATCGTTTTGCGAGAGGAAAATTCAGTCAAAACCGTTGAATTTACCGGATTGCCGCATCGGGCTTACGCGCTGCAATGACGAAACAATGCAAAGTTAACAATGCCGAAAACCCGGGGATGACCTTCCCGTCATACTGAATGATCGACCTCCGGTGTTTCAGCGCCCGGCCCGGGTAAGTAAACCTCCGGAAATGGATAAGATCCTGAAATAAATTCAGGATCTCTTTGTTAGCGAAGTATTACACTCTATTCACTAAAAAAAAATTATGTTATAGTAATAACTATGGACACAGCGGTTAAAGATTTTTTGAAACAAGCTCAGAGCAACGTTAAAGAGTTGCTTAAAAAGATGACAATCCTTGATAAATACATTTTAAGGCAGATTATAGAAATGTTTATCATGGGAGTTTGCGTTTTTACATCCATAATCTTTGCTTCCGACACATTTATAACGCTGATTAAACAGATTTCGCTTTTCGGAATTCCGTTCAAAGTCGCGGTTATGATGATTATTCTGAACCTGCCGTCCGTTGTGGTTATGACAATTCCTATGGGTGTTCTGCTCGCAACGGTTATGACCCTGAACAGACTAAGTCTTGCGTCTGAAATTACGGTTATGAGAGCCTGCGGCGTCGGGCTTAACAGGATTGCCAAGCCGATATTTATCTTTGCGATTTTAATGTCTTTTTGCGGTTTTTTTATTAACGAAAGTATAGTTCCTGTTATGACAAAGCAGTCAAAAGACCTTGCTTTGTGGGCGCTGGGACAAAAAAATATCCCGGAAGGAAAAGAAAACTTTGTATTTAAAGAATTATCGGAAGACGGAAGTTTGAAAAGGCTTTTTTATGTCGGTTTATGCAAAAACAGAATTTTGCATAATATAACCGTGCTTGATAATTCAAAAAACGGTTCCATACAGGTTCTTCAGGCAAACGAAGGCAAGACTTCTCCTGAAGGCTGGAAATTCCAAAAGGGAGCTATTTACACAATTGGCAGCGAGGGAAAAATTCTGAACACAACTCTTTTTGATGATTCAAACGTAAAATTCGGGGTGGACTTGTCCAAAGAGCTGGATAAAAATATTGCAAAAGAAATGAATTTTACAAACCTCATAAAATACATTAAAAACAATCCGATAGACAAACAAAAACGAAAAGTAATCCGCATTGAACTTTATGATAAACTTGCGCTGCCGCTGACCACTATTGCGTTTGTGCTGATAGGGGTTCCTCTTGCAATAACCCCGCCGAGAGTGCGCTATAATCGTGGATTTTTGTTCAGCATTGCGATAATTTTTGCATACTATTTAATCAGAGCGCTTTCCGTGTCGTTCGGGGAAACCGGCGCTCTGGCGCCTTTTCTTGCCGCCTGGATGCCCAATATTGTTTTAACAATACTCGGCGTAATACTGTATTATAAAAAAGTGTTTACAATTAACTAGGGTGCGTTGGCATTAAATATAAGAACATCACGCTAAACGACCGTCTGCCATATGACAAAATCATACCATAGCTGTCCCGTCATCCTGAACTTGTTTCAGGATCTGGCACATGGCAAATCATACGATACATTGCAACGTGTAAGCCCGACGCGGCAATCCGGTAAGTTCACTTTTTGACTGGATTGCTTCGTCGCTTGCCGTGCAAGCTCCTCGCAATGACGAATCAATAGTTTGTTACCATTGCTGAAACACCGGAATCCGGTCGTTCAAGATGACGCGGAGGTTATAGCCGGTTTTTAGCAAGTCATTGCCGGCGTAGCGCTAAAATTTTACCAGAATTCCGAACCGTATTTTTTATACATATCAATTGTTTTTTGGATTTTCTTTTCTACCTCTGCCGCTTTGTCTTGAAACTCAGGGGTTAAATTTCTACACTTCAAAACCTGTAATTCCAGAAGCTGTTCTTTTGAATGCCGGATTTTTTGTTTATCTTCTTCCCGTTTCCACAGGAGCCATCCCTCAAATCCGCACCCGGGAGGAACGACCGCCCAAGCGCTGCCCGGAAAATAATGACACAGCAGCGGTCTGTTTTCGTAATTCCCGCATAAATTATCATCACGGATGTACTTGCAGCGGTAAAATGTCATATTACTCTCATCATAATTATTACAAGCTTTAAGCTGATTTATAACATTGTCGACAAGCTCTGCGTCAACTTCGCGCGCTGCGTCTGTTGAAGAATACGGCTCAAAAATTCCCAGAAAATCCATAGCTGTTTCCTCTCCGGCTTCACACATCTCAAGCAGGCGCGCATAAGGTACGGAAGTGGTTGAAACTCTGCAGCAGCGGCCGCACATGCTACACAGGCTTTGGGGGCGTTTACTCAGGTAGTTTTTTTCGTAATTATCCATAAATTGATTATATATTCAATTTCATTATGCAAAAATCTTTTAATATTTTGTAACATTTCTTAAAAAAAAACCTGAAAAGGCAATATTTTTTGAATTATATACTTTATTAATATAGGTAGTATTATAGGTAGTTGTCATGCAAAACGCACAAATACAGCCGAAGGTTCCGCAAGGAGCTCAGTTTATACAAGCGCCGCAAGGGGCTCCGTTCGTGCAGCAGAATAATACGCCTTATTATGCTCCGGGAGCTTTTGCCCGTCAAGGTTACACCGAAGTGGAAGCCAACGGGCAGAAGGTCGCTGTCCCCAACGACGCCGGCGTAACTTTCCAGATAATCAATCCAATGAGTTTCGGGCCCGGTGCGCCGGCTCCGGTTTACAATGTGAATGCTCCTTCTTACGGCGCTTACCCGTCAGGCTACTATACCGGCCAATGGGGCAATGGAGATAATGCAAATATACTCGCAACTATTAACAAAACCTTAACGGAAATGAAAGACGGCAAAAAGAACGAAAAAAGAAAAATAGTTGAATTAACAGACGAATATATTAAAAACCTAGAAAACTATTTGAACAGTCAGGACGCAGAAGTAAGGCTTATGGGGGCAAAAGAGGTTGTCCAGCGTTTGACGGAAGACGATTCCCGCGCTAATGACAAGGCGTTAAACGCTTTAATTAATAAAATGATTCAGGACCCGTCAAGCAAAGTCCGCATGCTCGGATTGAGCATGCTCTACTCACGCAACGCAGTCGGTGACGACTTCACGGCTCAGGTACTCCAAAACATGCAAAATTCAACTTCAGCTTACGGGCATGACGCTGTTCTTGCCGCGAATATTCTGCTGAAAATGTCCGGTAAACAGGTCGAAAAAGAATTTGAAGTAACAGGTAAAACCAAAAAGGAAGATAAAGGTAAATCGGTACAAGTATGGTAAATGTAGGAAAATATGCAGCAAAAGGTTTAGGTGCGCTTGTTCTGTTTGTGCAAGCAAAAGACGCACATCATTACGGCAAAATGCGCGCTGCGGTCAAAGCAGAAACAGGCGATGCAAACGCGCTTGCAAGTGCATATATAAATACCCAGATGCTGAATGTACCAAGCTCATCAGCAATGGCTATGAAAGATTTTATGTTCAAGAAAACTCTGAACGATAATATGGGGCATTTTGTGAATTCTGTTAAAGGATACTTTGGCGGGTTTGCAACAATGCTCACTTATAACGTTTTACCGCTGGGGCTGGGGCTTAGCGCGTTACTGGCAAAGAACAAGTATATTCGCGGAGGAAGCGCAATTATCGCTGCGGCATTTATGGGTCTAAACTTCTTCAAAGAAGGTCTGGGCAAAGGACACAGCAACGATATAAATCCTAAGTATTAAACTATATACAAATTATATTCCTTTGAACTTATTGGCAACGCCCCCCTCCCCGTTATCCTGAACGACCGGATTAATCTCCTGTGTTTCAGAGTCTGCCACATGTCAAGTCACACCACCTTCTCCACGTCATCCTGAAACAAGTTCAGGATGACGTGGATGTTTGTTAAGCATTATATATGTTAACTAATTCGGTAACAAAATATAACATTTGACAAGATGTGGCGGAGTGTTGTATAATTCTGCTGTGATAATTGAAGAAGGAGGAATGGTTATGAGAGAAGTATTTAGAAAAGGCTGTAATGCAGGTACAGAGCCACTTTCGGGGGGGGGGGGGGGGGCTTTCAAGCTTCTTCTTGCAAGGCGTTCCCCCGGTAAAGATATTAAGCAGTTCCATCACCCAATGGGAGAAGGTGTCCGTAGGACGGATTAGG
>JAISCP010000055.1 GCA_031265495.1 Heliobacteriaceae bacterium
TTCGTCATTGCGAGGACGAATGAAATGAGGACGAAGCAATCCAGTAAATTCAACGTTTTTGACTGGATTGCTTCGCTGCGCTCGCAATGACAGAGCAATGCAAAGTTAACACTCTCCCCCTTGAGGGAGGGTCGAAATTTGCAAAAGCAAATTTCGGGGTGGGGTAGGTATAGAAGGCTGGAGGAATTGAGGTATAGTTTTTAGTTGAAAGGTTTACAAAGCGAACAGGCGAAGAATGAGCCTTGTGAGCCTGTATCTCGAGCGAAGCGAGGGTGAATGATTATTGATATAGCCAATAGCTCTTTACTGTTCCCTCTTTCCTCAATACCTCTCTAACTGCCCCCTCACCTGAATTTCTAAATTCACACTGCGTGTTCATTAAGAAATTCTTCCTCTCCCGTATGGAGAGGCATTCAACTTTTCAACTTTTCAACTTTTCAACCCTTCAACTATTCAACTCTATTCACTCCCTCGTGATAAATATCACAAAAAACTTGATTTCCTGTTTTTATCGTGCGATAATTTTCTTAGTAGATATATGAGGAGATGGTATGAGTGTAGAAAATTCAACCAAAATTAATACTGCTAAGCTGGATGAAATTATAAATACCTGCGGAAACAAGAAATCTGATTTAATTGCTATTTTGCAGAAAGTTCAAGAGGTTTACAGATATTTACCCGAAGAAGCAATGATTTATATCGGAACAAAAATTGAAGGGTTATCTCCCGCAACGGTTTTCGGAGTAGCAACGTTTTACGCGCAGTTTTCGCTGGAGCCGAAAGGGAAATATGAAATTAAAGTCTGTGACGGAACAGCATGCCACGTAAGAGGTTCAATGCCGGTTCTGAACGCTGTCCGGGCAAAGCTTAAGCTTCCGGCGGAGCAATTAACAACCGCCAGCGGACTTTTTTCGGTAGAAACAGTAAGCTGTCTGGGGGCTTGCGGACTTGCGCCGGTTGTGGTAATTAATGAGAAAGTTTACCCGCAAATGACTTCCGATGCTATTTCGATGATTTTGGACGCCCTTCTCAAGGAGGAAAATTAAAGATGGAAACAGCTGTAAATATTAAACAGGAACAGCAAAACGCCGCACAGGCAGTCAAGGCGCAGGGGCTGCGCGTTCTGGTCTGCGCAGGCACGGGCTGTGTTGCAAACGGCGCAAACGATGTTATCGCAAAATTCAGGGAACTCGGCGCAGAAGCCGGAATTCTTACTGATTATGACAAAATTACCATTGTTCCGACCGGATGTCATGGTTTTTGCGAACAGGGTGTTCTTGTAATTATCCCGGATAAGCATGTAACTTACATAAAAGTAAAAGCCGCTGACGTTGAAGAAATTGTTGAAAATCATATAAAAAATGATACGCCGGTAAAAAGACTGCTTTACACCGACCCTAAAACCGGTGAAAAAGTTGCAAAAAATGATGAAATAAATTTTTATGCAAAGCAAAAAAGAACCGCGCTTGCAAACTGCGGTAAAATCAATGCCGAAAGCATAGAAGAAGCGATTGCCGTCAGGGGTTACGAGGCTCTGGCAAAAGTTTTGGAAGAAAACAATCCCGGCGCGGTAATTGAAACAGTTGAAAAATCGGGTTTGCGCGGACGCGGCGGCGGAGGCTTTCCGACCGGGCGCAAATGGCGTTTTACGGCTGCAAACAGGGGCGGAAAGTCCTACGTGGTCTGCAACGGGGATGAAGGCGATCCGGGCGCATTCATGGACAGAAGCATCATGGAAGGCGACCCGCACAAACTCCTTGAAGGTATGGCAATTGCAGCATTTGCAATAGGCGCTGACGAAGGTTACATATACGTTCGCGCCGAGTACCCGCTGGCAATCAAGCGGTTAAGAAAAGCAATTAAAGACGCTGAAGAACAAAATTATTTAGGTAAAAATATTTTCGGAACGGATTTTTCGTTTGAATTACATATAAAAGAAGGCGCAGGCGCGTTTGTCTGCGGGGAAGAAACCGCCCTTATCGCGTCAATTGAGGGCGAGCGCGGCATGCCGAGACCGAAACCGCCGTTTCCTGCAAATAAAGGGCTTTTCGGACGTCCTACTTTGATTAACAACGTTGAAACGCTTGCAAATGTGCCGTTAATTATTCTAAACGGCGCTGATTGGTTCAGCTCTTTCGGAACGGAAACTTCAAAAGGCACGAAAACATTCGCTCTCACCGGGGAAGTTAACAACACCGGGCTTATTGAAGTTCCGATGGGAACAAAATTGAAAGATATTGTATTCGACATCGGCGGCGGAATTCGCGGCGGTAAAAAATTCAAAGCCGTTCAAATCGGCGGACCTTCCGGCGGATGCCTGACAGAGGAGCATCTTGACCTTTCTATGGATTACGACAGTCTTATACAAGCCGGCGCAATGGTCGGTTCAGGCGGACTTGTCGTAATGAACGAAGATACATGCATAGTGGAAGTCGCGCGGTTCTTTATGAATTTCACCCAGCACGAAAGCTGCGGAAAATGCGTTCCGTGCCGCGAAGGTACAAAAAATATGCTCAAAATTCTGGAAAAAATAGTTGCAGGCAAAGGCGAAATGCAGGATTTGGACATTCTGGAAGAACTTGCCCTGTCGGTTAAAGACGGTTCTCTGTGCGGACTCGGCAAAACAGCTCCAAACCCTGTTTTGTCAACTCTGAAATATTTCAGAGACGAATACATAGCGCACATTAAAGACAAAAAATGCCCGGCAGGAGTTTGTACGGCGATGAAGAAAATCGTTATTCTTGCCGAAAGCTGCAAAGGCTGCACAAAATGCGCCAGAACCTGTCCGGTAGGCGCTATTGAAGGCTCTGTTAAAAACCCTCACTCAATCAATCAGGAAAAATGTATTAAGTGCGGTGCATGCCTTAGCAGCTGCCCGTTCAAGGCGATAATAAGCGAATAAGCTGCCTATTCACCTATTCACTTAACCACAAAACAAAAAAGGAAACCGACATGACACAAACACTATTTATAGACGGAAAAGAAATCGAATACGCTGATGAGCCGAATATTCTGGAAGTTATAAGGAAAGCGGGCATGAATGTTCCGACGTTCTGCTACCGCCCTGATTTAACGTCATTCGGCGCATGCAGAATGTGTGTTGTGGAAATTGAAGGCAGAGGAATTCAGTCGTCATGCACAATGCCTCCCGAACCCGGATTAAAAATCAGCTTAAACACTGAAAAAACAAGAAGAATCAGAAAAACAGTCCTTGAGCTTCTTCTGGCAAGCCATGACCGTGAATGTCTTACCTGCGAACGCTCCGGAACCTGTGAGTTGCAAAAATACGCTGAGGAATACGGTATTAAGCAAATACGCTACCCGTCCGAAACAGAACATCTGCCCGCAGATACAAGCAATCCGTCGCTTGTGCGCGATCCGAACAAATGTATCCTTTGCGGCGCCTGCGTAAGAGCCTGCGAAGAATTTCAGGGGCATGCCGTTCTCGGATTTGCAAACAGAGGCTCAAAGACAGTCGTTCAGCCGTTTAGAGGCGAAGAATTAAGCAATGTTGACTGCATATACTGCGGACAGTGCTTTGCAGTCTGCCCCACAGGCGCTTTAACAGTTAATTCCGACATAGAAAAAGTCTGGGATAAGATTACAGACCCCGCCCAAAAAGTTGTCGTTCACATGGCTCCGTCAGTACGGGTTGCAATAGGTGAAATATTCGGGCTTAAACCGGGTGAAAATTCAATCGGAAAACTTACCGCAGCGCTCAGAAAAATCGGATTTGACATGGTGTTTGACACCAACTTTTCCGCTGACTTAACAATTATGGAAGAAGGAACCGAACTTCTTGAGCGGCTCAAATCAGGCGAAAACCTGCCTATATTTACCTCCTGCTGTCCTGCTTGGGTAAAATACATGGAACAGGCGCACCCTGATATGTTAAATCATCTTTCAACCGCAAAATCCCCTATGTCAATGTTATCGCCTGTCCTGAAAGCGCTTATACCCGAAAGACTCGGCATAAATTCGGAAAACCTGACTGTCGTTGCGATTATGCCCTGCACAGCGAAGAAATTTGAAGCATCGCGCGAACAGCTTAAAACAAACGGTATTCCCGATACAGACTACGTTTTAACAACGCAGGAGCTTGGCAGAATGATACGTTCCGCCGGAATTGACTTTGCCGCGCTTCAGGAGGAAGAAGAAGACCGTCCGTTTGGCGAGTACTCCGGCGCAGGTACAATTTTCGGCGCGTCCGGAGGGGTTGCCGAAGCCGCAGCCAGAACAGCCTATGAACTGGCAACCGGAGAAACACTTCAAAATGTTGATATGAAAGAAATACGCGGAGTCACTAACCGCTCCAAAACAATTGAACTCAATTTTAAAGATAAAAAGATTAAAATTCGGGTCGTTTCCACCATAAAAGAAGCGGAAAAAGCGCTTCGGGAAGTTAAGGAAGGAAAAGCGGATTTTCAAATGCTGGAAGTCATGGCCTGTCCGGGCGGCTGTATAAACGGCGGCGGCCAGCCCAAAAGCTGCAATGACTGCAGTATCAAAGTCGAACGCGCTGCGGGATTATACAAAGAAGACAAAGAGCTTCCGGTAAGAAAATCGCACGAAAACCCTGCAATCAAAGCGCTTTATGCGGATTTCTTAGGCAAACCCGGCTCGCATAAGGCGCACGAACTCCTGCACACAACGTACAGCGATAAATTGAAGGACTCCTATAAAGATTTGTAATGTCAGCCCGACGCGGCAATCCGGTTATTAGTAAATAGGATTGTTAAAAGCCTGCCATAACCTTCCTGTCATGCTGAACGACCGGATTGACCTCCGGTGTTTCAGCATCCGGCACATGACAAATCAAACTATCCGCTCAATTTTATTCCGGCATCTGTACGGGGAAGAAAACTTTACAGAAATTGTATATTTTTATCGATGGTCAGATCAGACCAACAACCCTCTTTAATCTCTCTACCCCCACCCCGAAATTTGCTTTAGCAAATTTCGACCCTCCCTCAAGGGGCATTGTTAACTTTGCATTGCTAATAGATGTTGATTGATAAATAAATTCAAAGTAATATGTAGCATTTCAAAAGATTTTGAATATCGCTTTGTTTTTCTGTTGAATCTCGCAAGG
>JAISCP010000054.1 GCA_031265495.1 Heliobacteriaceae bacterium
AGCTGAGCCTGCCGCGTTAGTTCGTCATTGCGAGAAGGGCGTAAGCCCGACGAAGCAATCCGGAAAATCAACGGTTTTGACTGGATTGCCGCGCTCCCGTTGGTCGCTCGCAATGACGCATCAAGCCTTAACGTTGGCAGAGCAGGCTGAACCTGCACCCAAAATATTTGTTCCCCCCTTGAGGGGGAACCGGAATTTACAGAGTAAATTCCGAAGGGGGGTAGCCTTCACTCTTGCGGAGATGATGATAGTTCTGCTGGTAATGACAATAATTCTGGCGGCATTCGCCCCGTTAATGACGCGGCGGATGAAAAGCAACATGTCCACCGGCGGCTCAGGCGGCGGGGAGTCTTTGTGGGCAGAATTAGCAACAAACGGGCCGGGTATATATTACGGAACAGGCAACGCTGAAAGCGTAATAATAGGGGCCGCCACAAAAGCCACAACAGACAATGCCCGTCTGATATTAAAAAAAGGAACAGCCGCACAAAACCACATGATTTTTAAAAACGAAAGCGGTACTACCAATGCGGATTTGTATATTGACACTTCAAATATGTACTTTGGAGGTGTCCCTGCAAGTAAACCATGGGCTTATAATACAGGCTTCGGTATTAATACATTTGAGTACAACACCACAGGGTCTTATAACACTGGTGTGGGGTATTGGGCATTGGGTTCCAACACCACGGGGAACGGTAATACCGGCATAGGTTATCGTGCATTGCAGACCAACACCACAGGAGAGCAGAACACCGGCGTGGGGTATTATGCATTGGGTATCAACACCACAGGGGGTTATAACGCCAGCTTGGGTGTTCAGGCATTGGGTTACAACACAACAGGGAGTTCTAACACCGGCGTGGGTTGTTATGCGTTGCGTTCCAACACCGAAGGGAGTTCTAACACCGGCGTGGGTTATTTTGCATTGCATAATAATACCACAGGGAAAGAGAACGCCAGCTTGGGTGTTCGGGCATTGGTTCACAACACAACAGGGAATCAGAACACCGGCGTGGGGTATTATGCATTGGATTCCAACACCACAGGGACTCATAATGTCGCCTTGGGTTATAATGCATTGTATTCCAACACCACAGGGGGTAGTAACACGGGCGTGGGTGCTCAGGCATTGTATAATACTACAGGGCGCTATAACACCGGCGTGGGTTATAACGCATGCTATAACGTAACTAGCGGTACAAACAAGACCTGCATAGGAATAGGTGCAGGACCGACCAGTATTGAGGATGATAAAACCAGCGATGCAAATCAAGTGTGGATAGGTATGAGCGTCAGTACTGTTTATATACCCGGCAGCCTTCAAGTTAGCGGTACATTTACTAATCCTTCCGATAAACGCCTGAAAAATATTAAAGGCGAAAACACCGGCGGACTGGAAAAGATTAAACAGATAAAAGTGTTTAATTACACTCTTAAAGACGACAAGGAAAAAACACCCCGTGTCGGCGTAATTGCGCAGGATTTACAAAAGATATTCCCTGACGCTGTCAGCAAAGGTTCCGGTGGATTTTTGGCGGTTCGCACGGAGGACATTCTCTATGCTTTGGTTAATGCAGTAAAGGAGTTGGACAAGAAAATAGATGCAGCAGTTGTTAGCGTGAAGGAACAGTGCCGGATCCTGAAACGAGTTCAGGATGACGCGGCTGGGGTTCAAACCAGAGTAGCAAAACTTGAAAAAGAGAACAAACAGCTAAAAGCCCAAAATGAGATTCTGAAACAAGCTCAGAATGACATGTCGAAACAAAATAAAGCGCTTGAGGCAAGGCTTTCCAAGCTTGAGGCAAAGATTAGTAAATAGTGAATAGGAAACAGGGAACAGCAAAGGATTGTCAAAAACCTGCCATAACCTTCCTGTCACCCTCAAGGTTTGTGTTTCATTGTCGGGAATGCGATTACGTCGCGTACTGACGGAGAATTGGTCAAAAGCATGACCAGACGGTCAATGCCGATACCCAGACCGCCCGCAGGAGGCATGCCGTGTTCCAAAGCGCAGATGAAATCTTCGTCAATACACATTGCTTCTTCGTCTCCGCCGGCTTTGGCAGCTGCCTGAGCTTCAAAGCGCATTCTCTGGTCAATCGGGTCGGTTAATTCCGAAAAAGCATTTGCAACTTCCCAGCCGTTAATACGGGTTTCAAAACGTTCGGTTAACCTTTCGTTATCCCTGTGAACCTTTGCCAGCGGCGATATGTCGCGCGGGTAGTCAATAACATGAACAGGCTGGATTAAATGAGGCTCAACTTTTTCTTCAAAAATTAAATCAATAACCTGCCCCCAGTTTTCACATTCGGAAGCGTCAACTCCTATGGATTTTGCTTTTGACTTTGACTCGTCAAGAGTCAAAATGGTATTAAAATCAATCCCGGTGTATTCTTTAACCGCGCCAAGCATGGTTTTTCTGTCCCATGGCGGGGTAAGGTCGATTTCTTTACCGCAGTATCGGATTTTCATTGTGCCGAGAACTTCCTGCGCAACCGTTGATACAAGATTTTCTGTCAAAACCATCATATCATTATAATCAACGTAAGCCTGATAAAGCTCCATCAGTGTAAATTCGGGGTTATGGCGCGTGTCAATGCCTTCGTTGCGGAAGCTTCTGTTAATCTCAAAAATCTTTTCGCTGATACCGCCGACCATAAGCCTTTTCAGATAAAGCTCGGGAGCGACTCTGAGGAACATGCCCATGTCAAGCGCATTGTGGTGTGTTATAAAAGGTTTTGCATTTGCTCCGCCTGCCTGCGGGTGAAGCATAGGCGTTTCAACTTCCAGAAAACCAAGACAGGTTAAATATTCCCGAATTTTCTGTATAATAAGACTTCTTTTTTTGAAAGTTTCACGGACATCTTCGTTTGCAATAAGGTCAACATAGCGCTGGCGGTATTTTGTTTCAACATCGGTAAGACCGTGATGTTTGCCCAGTTCTTCAAGTTTTTCTTTGTCAATTTGTTTATTCGGAAGCGGCAGCAGGGTTTTGGAAAGAAGTTTCAAGGTTTTCGCTTTGACGGACAGTTCGCCGCGCGGGGTTCTGCGAATTGTGCCGGTAAAACCCGCAATATCGCCCAAATCAAGAAGTTTCAGGATTTCGATTTGACTTTCGCTCATATTGTCTTTGTGTGAAAATATTTGAATTTTGCCTGACGAGTCCATCAGGTCGATAAACATTCCCGAGTTGCGCATTGCCATAATGCGGCCTGCGACCGAGTAAGTATCTTCGGTTTCTTCTCCTGCGGCAAGGTCTTTATATTTTTCCTGCAAGTATTCAGCGTCCGCATCTTTGTCAAAAGAATACGGGTATGGATTAACTCCTTTATCAGCAAGGTCGGCAAGTTTCTGAATTCTTGTCTGTCTGATTTGGTCTTTTTGCGTTGTATGTTCTGTTGTCTGCGTCATAGTAATTTCTCCTGTAAGAAAATTTTACCATGAAAATAACTGTTCAGACATGCTGAACTACAACTGTGTCATGCTGACTTTATTCATCATTAAATATTGTATATTACGACATTATTTTACTTTGTTATGACATATTTTTGCATGTTGTTAAGTACAATATGTAAAATATTTACCTTAAATAGTTTGATAAATTTTAATATAATATTTTATGGCATACGGTAGTATTATTTTTTACGGAAAGAGAGATGTATGAATATCAAAAAGATTTTAGGCGTAAAAGTTAAAACATTAAGGAAGAATAAAGGTTTAACGCAGGAATACTTTTCCGAGCTTGTCGATATAAATCCGCGCCAGATTGTGAGAATTGAAAACGGTGAAAGCTTTCCCACAGCGGAAAATTTGGAGAAAATAGCCAAAGCGCTGGGTGTTGCGGTAGAAGAATTGTTCCACAACGAGCTATATGTTCCTCAAAATGTTATGAAAGAAAAGATAATTCAAAAATTGGACAGCTTAATTGATGAGCAGTTAAGAGTTTTTTATTATTTTGTTATGTGCATATAATCAGCTGACCGGCTGGATAAGACGTTTTAGCTCATCCGGCCTTGAAGTGCGTGAAATTGCATCTTCCATTGTGATTAATTTATTGTTTAACAGCCGTGCTAACGCCGCTTCCAAAGTCTGCATGCCCAAACCCTGATTGGTTTGAATTGTGGAATAGATTTGAGCGCTTTTGCCTTCTCTGATAAGGTTTGAGAGCGCGGAGTTTACAATCATAATTTCCTGTGCCATAACGCGGCCTTTTTTAGTTCCGTCCGGCTGGAGCTTTTGCACAAGCGTCTGGGCAAAAACCGCAACCAGAGAGCTGGCAAGCTGTGTGCGAATTTGCTGCTGCTGGCCTTCGGGGAACACGTCGATAATACGGTCGATTGTCTGTGCCGCAGAAGATGTGTGGAGAGTTCCGAACACTAAGTGGCCTGTTTCCGCGGCGGTCAGCGCCAGGGAGATAGTTTCGTAATCACGCATCTCGCCGACCAGAATAATATCAGGGTCTTCACGAAGCGCGGACTTTAAGGCGTTTGAAAAAGAGCGGGTATCCATTCCCAGTTCGCGCTGGTGAACAACGCTTTGTTTTGACGTATGCACAAACTCGATAGGGTCTTCAACCGTCAAAATGTGTTCGGAACGGCTTGAGTTGATGTAGTCAATCATTGATGCAAGAGTTGTAGATTTACCGGAACCTGTCGGACCTGTTACAAGTATTAATCCGCGCGGTTTTTCCGCCATGCGTCTTACGACTTCCGGAAGCCCGAGAGTTTCAAATGCCGGAACTTTAGACGGAATTGTTCTGAATGCTGCCGCATAATTGCCTTTGTCTTTGTAAAAGTTAACCCTGAAACGGCTTAAACCCTCAATCCCGTAAGAAAAATCGAGTTCCCAATCCTGTTCAAGCCTGCGGCGTTGTTCGTTCGTAATCATGGGGAATAAAAGATTTTCAACTTCATCCGGTGTCAGCGGCGGAGCTTCAACTCTGCCAAGTTTGCCGTCTATACGCATAACGGGCGGTAAATTGCTTGATATATGCAAGTCACTGCCGCCTGATTTAACTAGCTGTTCTAATAATTGTTCTATCGCCATTTTTTTTTATACCCTTTCAAGTCAATTTTAGTTTCTGCCGCCTTTTACTTGTCACCCTGAACTTGTTTCAGGGTCTCTTTGTTCCGGCTTCTGCCGGTTGTTACCTGTCTGCTTTGCTTGTTTTGTTGAACGCGCTTAACGACTTTTAAACCCTTCAACTTTTACAGCCGCCTTTCATTTATTTACCTGTCACTTATTTTATTACCGTATTACCGGCTTTGTTTGGTTATCGCACTCAGGGTATGTTCTAAAAACTTTTTATATTATATTTAAACTTTTCCCTTCGCACCTGTTTTGTTTGTTTTGTTGAACATGCTTAACGGTTTTCTAACCTTTCAACCCTTGAACTATTCAACCTTTCAACCGCTCAGCCTTTCCACCAAATTGTCGCTTTCTATTACCGCTGTTTCTATTAAAGTATAGATCATGTAAGCTCCGAAGGCAACTGCTTTAGGGTCTAAATCAGTATTATTCGCAGCCTCAATTATTGCCGCGTTAACCTCCGGGTTTTCCTCTTTAATGTAATGAATCATTTTCTTACGCCAGCCCGGTACATCCTGAAAAATTTCGCTAAAAACCGCAGCTGTGTTGTCTTCTGAAATAATCGGAATCATGATTTTATCCTCATACCGATTATATACTATTTTTTTTGATTAGTCCATAATCTCTGAAAGAAAATACTTTGTTTGCTGTATAATTCTTTCATGAGGCTGGAAAATTTAAAATTAATAAATTACCGCAATTGTACAGACTTGGAGTTGAATTTTGGTGCGGGAAAAATTTTGATTGCCGGAAAAAACGCTCAGGGGAAAACAAATATTCTGGAAAGCATATGTTTTCTTTCAACTCTGCGAAGCCCGCGTACTTCCAATAATCTTGAACTGATTAATTTTGGCGCGCAGTCGGTTGGGATTAGCGCCGGTTTAATTAAGGCTGATACGCATGTTGAACTGGATTTTGCGTATAACACAGATAAGAACCGTATTTTAAAGGTTAACGGCGCGAAATCTTCCTCTAAGGATTTCAAATCTGTTTTGAAGACGGTTTTGTTCTCAACTGCGGATTTGCTTTTGCTCAGAGGGAACCCTTCCGACAGGCGGGATTGGCTTGACAGGGCAATTTCCCAGATTTACCCCGCTTATGACGGCCGGCTTTCCAAGTACGACAAAATCAGAATACAAAAAAATAATTTCCTCAAAGAAGGAGTTCAAAATGACGCACTGCTTGATGTTTTTAACGAGCAATTGATTGTTACGGGCAGCAACATAATTTATTTACGCAAAAAATTCCTGAAAGAGATTGAAAAAATTGCCTGCGAAAAACACCGCGTTATATCTGAAACTGAGGAGCTGCGCATTGAGTACGGTTCTTTTACGAGTGAAGAGGGGACAGAAGGGATTGCGCGGGATTTTGCGTCCGCGCTTGAAGAACGCAGGGCTGAAGAATTACGCAGAGGACAGGCATGCGTTGGGCCGCACAGAGATGACGTTGTGTTCTTTATAAATAATGATGAAGCGGCAAAATTTGCTTCGCAGGGTCAGCAGAGAACGATTGTGCTTGCCCTGAAGCTTTCCGAGCTGGATATAATTACCGAAAAAACGGGTGATGAACCGGTTTTGCTGCTGGATGACGTTCTTGCGGAACTCGATGATGTAAGGCAGAATTACCTGCTGAAATCAATCGGAGAAACTACCCAGACGATTATAACCTCCGTTGATACGGTTTTTTTTGAAGAAAAGTTTTTAAAGGATATTCAGGTTTACGCAATAGCCGGCGGCAAACTGCAAGAATAGGAAATTAAGAGGTATAGAGGGCCGGAGGTATTGAGGTATGGCTTTTTAGTTGAATGGTTGAACGGTTGAATAAATTTTGGGTAGAACCTGATGTAATGGGTGCCACGCTATGCCTGACCCGTCAAACTACGGCTCGCACAGCTCGCCTTGTTTGTCGTGCAGGCTCAGCCTGCCCTTCTCCGAGAAGGTGTCCGTAGGACGGATGAGGGTTTTATTGATTTTTTAAGTGATTAGGTGAATAAGTGATTAAGAAAGAGAGTCTCAAGGGTGGGAGTGTTCATTTCCTATTGCTTTCTTACCTTGCGTACTCTCTCCATACGGGAGAGAGTACAAACACTTAGCGAAACTGCAGGTTGAGCTTAGTGTTTGGAGTGAGGGGGCAGGCTGCTCCCATGACTTGTGTTCTACCCAAAATTTATTCGGTTTTGCGCCCCCTCACCTGAATTTCTAAATTCACACTTTGTGTTCATTAAGAAATTCTTCCTCTCCCGTATGGAGAGGAAATTTCAGATTGCTGTATCAATAAAAGTGACCAATGCCCTTTGCGTTTAAGCGGCGATGTCCAGATTTTTCCCTGTTTTTTGGTCCGTAATAGCTTTTTCTGCGAGCTTCAAAGCCTGCCGCGCTTGCGCTGCAACTTCAAAGTCCTGACTTGACGGACTAGCCGGCGCCATTGCTGCATTTATTACAGTCTGTGCGTGTTTTTTGGTTTCAAGGGGATTTTCAGGATTGAGCGAAGGCATTTTTATGTTAACATGCCCGCCTGTTATAATACCGTCTGCGTTTTTGTCAATAACAATTGAACCCGCAAAAGCTCCGGCAGCTGTTTTATGAGCCATTTCATGCGCATAGACTTCCGGGTAACGCTTTGAGTTTTCCGCTTCAATTTGCGCTTTAAATGCTGTACCGGACGAAATTTTAAGAAACATAACACTCCTTTACTGCTATCATTGTAACAGATGTTATGAAATTTTACCAGTGCCTGCCGCAATATTTTGACAAAAATATACAAAAAACTTATGCTATAATAGATTTTATGGAATATAATAATACCCCGCAAAAATTAGTGCAATATGTTCGCAGCGGACTTGTTGAGCAGGAACATTACGGATTTATGGCGCTTGCGGATAAAAAAGGAGTTATTCAAAAATGGGGAGAAGACGGGGATTATCCGTTCTATCCGCGCTCCTGTGCAAAGCCCCTGCAAGCCGCTCTTATTATAGATTACGGGCTGGACGAGCTGTGCGGCATGAGCTTGGAAGAAATTGCATTATGCTGCTCCTCGCATGCGGGAGAGGAAGTTCATATTAATATTGCCAAAAACCTTCTGAAAAAAATCGGACTTAGGCAGGAAAATTTAAAATGCGGTTTTCATAAGCCGCTTTCTGCAGCCGAACAAAAGAAACTTATTCTCTCGGACGGCAGCGAGAATATCTTTCAAAATAATTGTGTCGGCAAACATATTATGATGCTTGCACTGTGCAGGCTGAACGGCTGGGATTTGGACGGTTACTGCGAGCCTGAACATCCGCTGCAAATTGCAGTCAGAGACAAAATCAGCGGGCTTTGTAATCTTGAGCACCGCTACCCGCTTACAAAAGACGGCTGCGGAGTTCCGATTATGTCTATGCCGTTGCACAAAATGCTTAACGGATATTTGAATTTGTTTCTTAATCCGAAATATGAAAAAATTAAAAATGCGTTTTTGGATTACCCGTATATAATCGGCGGTGAAAACAGACTTGATACAAAGATTATGGAGGCTTCGGGACTAATCGCCAAAGTCGGCGCGGGCGGGCTTTGCATTGTTGTAAACCTTGCGGCGGAAGAAGCGCTGATTGTAAAAATTTCCGACGCGGACGCAAAAGCGCGTGAAACAGCGGTAGTTCATGCATTGAAAACCCTTCGCTGGGCAGATATAGAAATTTCCCGCGAAATAAAAACGCTTCTTGGTGAAGTTATCGGAGAGATTAAGGCGTGCGGGCTTTAAGTCAATTCTCAGTCGACTTTCATTAGTTTAATTTTGCCTGTGAATATTTCTTTGACGGATTCGTTATACCCATGCAGCTCTCCTTTAGTGAGTTTTTCTTTGTCACGTCCGGAAATGAAGCCTTCTTCATAAACCCTTTGCGCTGCTTTAAGTAATTCATCGGAAAAATTACCGTCTGCAAAGCGGCTCATTCTCCACAAAGCTCTTTTACTCAATCCCGCCATAACTTTTCCGGTTTCTATGGATTTGTTGTAACCCAGATGCTGTGCGGCAGGCGTACCGCTTTGCAGCGCTTTAATTAAGTCTTTCTGTCCTTTGAAAGTTCCTATTCCGCGACTGAACACAAAGTCAACGAGCGCTTCTTTCTGCCGGAAGTTTAGTTTTTCGTAGTGTGTTTTGTCAATTGCTCCGATAATATACTGTTCACTCTGTTTTAAATCTTTGATGAACAGGTTAAAAGCATCCTGTACGCTGATACCTTTGCTAAAATCTTCTCCTTTTTGAACTTTATGCCCGATACCAACGGTCATTACCCCGTTTCTGTCGCCTTTAGGCGTAAGAAAAACGCCTTCAATATCCACAATATATTTGATGAATTCTTGGCTGAATTTCGTCTGTGAAGCGGCAAATGCAATATGTGAGCTGTATTGGCCGGTTTTGTCCGTAACTGTTTGAACCGGCTTAGGAGCTGTATCGTTTATAACAGGAGTTTTTCCGGGTGCAAGATAAGCAACAACACCATTTGTGATATGTTTTACAATTTTATTCTGATAATCTGAATTTTTTAAATTAGCTAAATCCTCTTTATTTGTTAAATATCCGGCTTCAATCATAATTGACGGAATATGTTCTTCCACACGCAAGACTCTAAGTTTTTTATGGTCAGTTTCGGTGTCTTTCCTGATTTCACATTTACCCGGGTAGCCGGTTTCAATTGCTTTTGCAAAATCATTGCTTTTTTTATTAGGCTTTTCCGATGTTCCGTCATAATATATCACCAGCGCACCTTTAATCCTTGCTTTGGACGGGTTCTCTTTAATATCCACAGCATTATTATGAACTGATATAAATGCAGCGCAGTTATTGCGATATTCTGTTTTTACATCCTGAATAAGTTCTGCTCCGCCGGATGTAAAAACAATTGTTGCGCCCTGCGCACGGAATTCGTCAGCCAGTTTAAGCGCCAGAATTCGGTTAAATTTCCACTCTTGAGCTTTACCGACTACGGCGCCGGGGGCAAACACAATCTCTCCTTTTTTGTTATAACCCCAGTGGTGTCCCGCATCGACAATAACTATTTTATTGTTTAACGGTCCTGATTGCGTTGGATTCAGTATAATCTTTTCAGCAACGAGCTTGTTATCTTTCATAGGTTTGCGGGGTTTTTGAACGGACAATTCAGAGTCCGCTGCAGTATCACCTCCAGGTACCTGCTGAATTACAGAATCTTCGCCGCTGTCAAAAGCACGGATTGGTACGTTAATACGCGTACCTTCCCCAATATGGTCAAGATCTGTAATTTGAGGGTTTAATTCCTCTAATTCCGATTGTGACATACTGTTTGCGCTGGCTATAGACCAGAAAGCTGTCTTAATAGCTACTGTAGGAACAGTTATGATTTCACCTTGTTTTAATTTTTTTACACCGGAATATTTTTTGAATGCTTCAACATCAGCTTCACCATTCTCTTTAATAAAGTTGTATTTAAGCGCTAAATCTTTAAAATTATCACTTTTTTTAACAGTGTAATTTTTTCTCGGCTGAGGAACTATGCCGTTTAAATTGAGTGACTGGCCTGCTTTTATGTCATTTCCGTTGAGTCCGGTGCGCTTTTTAAATTCATCTTCCGGCAGCTCATATTTTTTTGCAAGCGCCCAAATGGTGTTTCCGGGTTCAATTTTATGGACAGGAGGGATAAAAGTCGAGTCTACTCTTAATGTATCGCCAACACACAAAACATCGCTCTGCAAATTTGCAGCCTCACGAAGCTCGTCCGCAGTCATACCAAATCCTTTCGCAATTTTAGCTACACCATCGCCGGGTTTAATGGGATAAATTGCTGCAGGTTTATCAGGCTCGGGTTTTTTCTTGCGTCCGCATAACACAAACCCGCCTAATCCTGCGACTGTGATTGCAGCCATAATAAGTTTTACTTTGCCGGCAGTCATAAATTATCCCCTGATATTTCCCCTGTATATATATAAAAAATAATCGGTTAAAAAAATTAATGCTTAAAGTGTCCTATCTTTACAAAAATTTATATTAAACCTCATATTGTAACGATTTGTAAAAAGGATTTAAAATAGCTTCAAGATTTTCAGTCTTTTTGCCGTAAATATATAAGAAAGGACTAACTATGGGCTTAGCAGCATCACAGGCACAATTATTAACAATTACATCCCGCATAACTGATAATGAATTAAGGGCGCAGCAGATTAGTGAAGCCAGAAAAAATCTGGCTATAGAAAGCACGGAAGTCAGCCAAAAATACGATCAGGCGCTTGATAATGCTCAAATGATGCTGACCAATCACGGACCTGATAATATCCAAAACTATCAAAAGCTTTCATTCAATGCCCTGGTTAACTATAATCAGTTTAATAACCAATATGGTATTTCAAGTTCTTTCGGGCAATTGTTTGTTTCCGAGACGGAAGCGCAAATATTTAAACAGGTAGTAACTTCTTCCGACCCGTTAAAAGAGTTTCTTCTAATGCATGGCCTGGAGTATAATACTACATATTTTGAAGGTTTGGAGAAATATGTTGACGGCAGCGGTAAAATTTTGAATTATACAATACAGCAGATTAAAGATTTGTATACGAACGGAGACACGGACGCTTTGTCCGAAGTGTTTACTACTTATGGCTCTCCGGTTTTTGCCTGGGTTGATACTGCCGGTCAAAACAACAGCGGCGAAACCAAATCAGCATGGTATACAAATTTGTTTAATCGCATGAAAGAAGGTTACGTTGCTCTGGAAGACGGTCTTGCTTCCAACCCGGAATGGATTCAGTACCAGCTTAAAAACGGGCTTGTGCAAATGGAACAGGCTGACGAGAACGGGAAATGGTCTCCGTTTATTTATACAAGCTGTTCAGATATAACTTCACAGGCTGACGACCTGACTATAACTCTGGCGGAAGCGGAATACAGACGTGCGCTGGGTAAAATTGAAAATAAAGATAAGTGCTACGATTCTGAATTGAAGACACTTGATACGGAACACAGTTCGCTTCAAACCGAATACGAATCAATTAAAGCGGCAATTAATAAAAACGTGGAACGTACTTTAAAAATATATTCGGCATAGGTTAGGGTTGAAAGGTTGAAGGTTTACCATCCCTCAAGGGATAGCGGTATGGAAAAAAAAGAACATCCCTGCGAACAACCTTCGCGTCATCCTTGTATAGGTTAAGTAAATCGGTGACAAAAATTGTTACAATTTCTTAGATAGTTCATTATTTAACTCCGCCGGCTTCTTGCCGTTGATTCCCTGATGGGGACGGTACTCAT
>JAISCP010000100.1 GCA_031265495.1 Heliobacteriaceae bacterium
ATAATTATAGACAGGGGTTGTAACTTCTGTTTTTGAGGTAGTAAAAGTATAGCCGGAGATATTACCGGAGAATATGGTGAGCGGGATTGATTCTGCTGTTGGTGCATTGACGAGGTGAAAGTTAGCAATGTTGAGGGTTCCGGAACCTGCGTTAGTAATAGCAAAAGTATCGGAAGTCCCGGCTAAGCCGTCTATATCAACGTCAAAGTTAGCAGTGCCGGAGCCGGAAGAAAGGTTGTTTATAGTGTATGCCTGAATTCCTCCTCCAATGGCAGATAGAGCTGCATTGTCGATGGTAATTCTGTTAATAGTTCTGTCAGCGGCTTGTGACATGTCAAGTATGGAGTTGTTTGTAATGATATTGTTAGCGGATGTATTGTTAAAAAATGAACCGAGAACGGTTGTTTTGCCGGCGGTTTGGGTAAAAGTTCCCTGAAAATTGGCGTTATTGGCTGTTGATTCAAGGGTCATGTTACCTGTAGAATTTTGGTTGATAACGGCGTTAGTGTTGCTGCTTGCAATCCCGCTGCCGAAGAGAACTTCTCCTGTGCCGCTAATATTTAATTTAGCTGTATCATACAGATATATATCATTAGGGCCTCTGTAGTCGGTGTTGCCGCTGAAAGTTGTTAAACCTGAACCCGTATTGAGGGTGGTGGTACTGCCGGTACTGCCGTAAATAGCCCCGCCGCCATTGGTGGAAGTATTTGATGTGAAACTCGCATTGTTACCGATGGTTACAGAAGAAGAATTACCGTTGTAAATAGCCCCGCCGCCATTGGCGGAAGTGTTTGATGTGAAACTCGCATTGTTACCGATGGTTACGGAAGAAGAATTATCGTTGTAAATAGCCCCGCCCTTGTTGCTGCTTTTAAACGAATCCATATTAATATTTTCAAGAGTCAGAGTGTTTCCGTTTATTAAGCGAAAACCACTAGCATTACTATATCCGGTATATCCGCTAAGAGTGAAATTATTTCCGTTTATGGTTAAATCAGCTGCGCTCTGTACGTTCATATTCGCTGTTGAAGTCAAATTGTCAAGAATATTTATTGTTCTTGGCGAAGCAGCCTCCCCAACAGCAGTGTTTAGGGCATTAAAAGTATTTACATCAACCGTATCCGCAATGGCTGCATTGCCCCAAAGTACTACAAGGGACAATAACCCTAATAATTTATTCATAACAAAAACCTCTCTCTTTAATATTCTAACTAAGTATAAAATAAAACGAAATTGCAAAATTTACAAGTATTGCTAAATTATGTCTTAACAATCTTTACAAAGCCTAAAATTTTCGGCTGAACCCGAGTTGGAAGCCAACGACGGTACTTCTGCCATTTTTGAGCACGACCTTAAAGTAGCCCATTAAACGATCTTTCCAACTCTATGACTATTCTGTTGTTTAATGATTTTTTGTAAAGGATTGTGTATAATTAAAGAATGGCAGTCTTAGAAGTCAAAAATTTGAATTTGGGATTTGAATGTGAAGACAGCTTTAAACAGGCGCTTTTTGATGTATCTTTTGAACTTGAAAGGGGGAAAATGCATGCATTGGTAGGGGAGTCGGGCTGCGGAAAAACAATCAGTGCAATGAGTATTCTGAAACTTTTGCCAAAAACAGCGAAGATTACGTCCGGTGAAATTCTGTTTGAAGGCGCTGACCTGCCTGAGCTTTCGGAAAAAGAGATGCAAAAAATACGCGGGGCAAAAATTGCCCTGATTCCGCAAGACCCAATGACAGCGCTGAATCCGCTCTATACTGTAGGCAACCAGATTATGGAGGTTATTGAGACCCACCGGAACGGTCAAAGCGCTTTTGAAAAGGCTGTAGAAGCTCTGGAAAGAGTTCATATTCCATGCGCAAAAGACAGGATGAAATCTTACCCTCATGAATTTTCCGGCGGGATGAAACAGCGTGCTATTATTGCTATGGCGCTTGCCTGCAGCGCGCAGATACTTATAGCTGATGAGCCCACAACCGCGCTGGACGTAACTATTCAGGCGCAGATTATGAAGCTGCTGAATGAGATTAAACCCGAAACCGCTATATTACTGATTACGCACGATTTGGCGCTTGTCAGCGAGAATGCGGACTTTGTCTCGGTAATGTACGCAGGACGTGTAGTAGAGAGTGCGCCGGCGCATAATTTTTTTCAAAATCCAAATCATCCGTACTCGCTGGCATTGCTTAGTTCTTTGCCGGCTGCCGGAGCTGCAAAGCTGGAAACAATTTGCGGACAGCCGCCGTCAATTCATCAGGAAATTTCCGGCTGCCGGTTTCATCCGCGATGCAAAAAATGTATGGAAATTTGTACAAAAGAAATTCCGCCGGTGTATGAAGTCGGAAAAAACCATTACAGTGCGTGTTTTTTGAATAAGTGAACCGGAAATTAGTGTGATTTCAACCATTCAACTGGCCATACCTCTTAATTTCCTATTCACCTAATCACTTATTCACTTATATTATTTGTAAAAAACAAGCTGAAGTAGTAAAATATTATCATGCAGAAGAAATTTGTAATAAATTCCTCATACAGACCGTCGGGCGACCAGCCCAAAGCAATTGAGCAACTGGCGCAGGGAATTGAGAACGGAGAAGATTCGCAGACATTGCTGGGGATTACCGGTTCCGGAAAAACTTTCACCATAGCCAATGTAATTGAAAAGGTTCAAAAACCCACGCTTATCATTGCTCACAATAAAACCCTTGCAGCTCAGTTATATAACGAGTTTAAAGAGCTTTTTCCCGAGAACGCCGTTGAATACTTTATAAGCTATTACGATTACTATCAGCCGGAAGCTTATATTCCCAGAACAGATACTTTTATTGAGAAATCTTCTTCCATAAATGAGGAAATCGACAGACTCCGCCACAATACAACCAGAAGTCTGTACGAACGCAACGATGTTATAGTTATTGCTTCCGTAAGCTGTATTTACGGTCTGGGCCTGCCGGAGAATTACTTTCGCGGCTCAGTCGAGCTAAAGACAGGCGATAACATTGCGCGTGACGATTTTCTGCGCCACCTGATAAATATCAGATATACCCGCAGCGACCTTGTTCTGGAACGTTCTTCTTTTCGTGCAAGAGGAGATATTGTCGAAATTATGCCGGCTTATGAAAAAATTATAACGAGAATTTATTTTTTCGGCGATGAGATTGAAAAAATTGTACGAATTAATAATGTTACGGGTGAAATTCTGGAAACTCCCGACAAAACGGTTATTTACCCTGCGGTTCATTATTTGAATTACGATGAAAATATTGATGAAACCATTGATTTAATCCGTCAGGAACTCAAAAACAGACTTGCGGAACTCAATGCCGAAAACAAAATAGTAGAGGCTCAAAGGCTGGAACAGCGCGTTAAGTATGATATGGAAATGATTAAAGAAATGGGTTACTGCTCGGGGATTGAGAATTATTCGGGGATTATCGAACGCCGTCCTGCAGGCTCACACCCTGCAACGCTTTTGGATTACTTTCGCGAAGATTTTCTTACGGTAATTGACGAATCCCATGTTACGCTCCCGCAGATAAAAGGTATGTCTCACGGAGATTTGGCAAGAAAAAATGTTCTGATTGATTACGGGTTCAGGCTTCCGTGCGCAAGAGACAACCGTCCGCTGAAAAATGAGGAGTTCTTTGCAAAAGTCGGGCAGAAAATCTATATCTCGGCTACGCCGGCTGAATTTGAACGCTCAACTTCAGCCCGGATTGTTGAACAGATTATACGCCCCACCGGGCTTGTTGACCCCAAAATCCACGTACGCCCGATTGGTACGCAAATTCATGATTTGAAAACAGAAATAGGAAAACGCGCAGATAAAAACGAACGTGTTTTGATAACGACTTTAACGAAAAAAATGGCGGAAGACTTAACGGATTACTTTGTTCAGGAAGGAATCCGCGTGCGTTATCTTCACAGCGGTATTCAGTCTCTGGAACGTGTGGAAATTCTGCGGGATTTACGGCTGGGCGAATTTGACGTGCTTATCGGGGTGAATCTTTTGCGTGAAGGACTTGATATTCCCGAAGTCTCGCTTGTGGCGGTTATGGACGCGGATAAGGAAGGATTTTTGCGCTCCGAGACAAGTCTGGTTCAGACAATAGGGCGCGCAGCAAGAAACGCATGCGGAGAAGTTATAATGTACGCCGACAGGATGACCGAGTCTATGGAAAAAGCTATCAGCGAAACAAACCGCCGCCGTGAAATTCAGATTGAACACAACAAAAAATACGGCATTATTCCGCAAACTATTAAAAAACCCGTTGAAAACAATCTTTTATCGCTTGTTGCAAGTTACCGCGACCTTGAAGATATTGTCGCGGAAGAAATGGTTGACCTTAATATAAGCGTTAAAGATTTGCCAAAACTAATTGATAAGCTTGAAAAAGACATGCACAAGGCCGCAAGAATTCTTGATTTTGAACGCGCCGCCGAGATTAGGGACAAGCTCAAAAAGCTTCGGGCAATGGCTAAGTAATTAAGAGGTATAGAGGGTTGGATGGATTGAGGTATGGCTTTTTTAGTTGAATGGTTGAACGGTTGAATCCCTTCTCCGAGAAGGTGGCACGAAGTGCCGGATGAGGGTTTTATAACGTCATTGCTTAATCATGTAACTAATTACTTGACATGTACAATTGCGAGGAGCTTGCACAGCAAGCGACGAAGCAATCCGGTAAATTCAGCGTTTTGACCGGATTTCTTACGGAAACAGGCGCGCAACCTGCAGACCTGCAGCCATAAGCATTTCCGAAAACTGCTCTTTCTCCTGCAGTGTGCAGTCTTTACATTTGCGCTCCACAAAAACTCTTATTAATTCTTTTTGCTCGTCTTCCGTATAATCGGTCCAAACCGGAATTTTCTCAATTTTTTCAATAAAAGATTTTTCCAATTCTTTTTCGCGGAAGTCCGAACCGTCTTCAAAAACAGCGGGCGGAGCGGCTGTTTCCTCCGTATAAACGTTAAATCTGTCGCTGACTTTACCCTGCACCGAGCGCCTCTTTGTATTTTTCAGCCAGACCGGGTCTGTGAATACTGTCCGACACAAGCAGCGCCAAATCCCTGTAAGACTGTGCCACGTTAGAATCGGGACTTACGTCCGACACAGGAATTCCCTTGTTAATCGAGGACATCATGGCAAAATAGTTGTTGGGAATTTTCCAGTAAATATTCTTGTTTAAAAGCTCTTCCACATCTGCGGCGCTGATTTCATCGTTTTCCATGTAACGGTTTATGACGACCTGCACATTAGAGTAACCGAGATTATCAAACAAATCCAGACACCGCTGGCAGTTTCGCAGCGCGGGAAGGTTTACGATACTGAGCAGAAGCGTCATATCCGAATTTTCCAGAACCGCAGCCGCTTTTGTATCAAAACCCGCGGATGTGTCTACAACAACATAAGAAAAAGTGTCTTTCAAAACATTAAACAGCAGCGAAATCTGTTTGGGAGAAATATCTTCCGCCTGTTTGAAGTACGGCGGGTCAGCCAGAATATACAAGCTTGTATCTTTATACCTTTCCATAGCGCTCAACAGGAATTCTTCATTAATCCTGTCAGGATTTTTCAGCATGTAAGAAATATTAAATGAAGGTTTCAGGTCCATAAACGTGGTAACGTCCCCGAGTTGAAAATTTAAATCAACCAGCGCTACTTTTTCTTTGGCAGCTTTTGCAAGCTCAAGCGCAAGATTTACCGCAGCGGAAGTTTTTCCCACTCCGCCTTTGTTTGAAAACACTGTAACAATCCGGCATTTGCTTTTCTTTTTATTTTTTTGCGTTAATTCCTCATAGCTTTTAGATAAAGAAGTAAAAAACTCATTCTTAATCAACGGAAGCGAAACAAACTCTCCCATCCGCATAACCTGTATAACAAGGTCAACATCCGGTTTTTCGGACATTGCAATTACTCTGCAGCCGGGAAAGTCCGATGTAATTAGCGAAATAAAATCCAGCGCCCCGTCGGTGTGTTCGGATATATCAATGATTACAAGCGCTTCTTTAAGGTCTTTAAGAGCGGAATACACTTTTAAATAGTCATCCGCTGCCGCAAGGAAATTAAGCGAACCAAATTCATTAAGATAACGTTTAATTAATTCTCTTGTATGGCGTTTTGCCGCAACAACTATGGTTTGGATTTCTTTTGTTTTAGTCATAAATTCCTCAATTTGTATAAATGCGCTGCTGTCACTTATAAAAACTCCGTACAGATGCGATTTTGTTACCTGCGTGGTCTCGCAGGTGGGTGAACGCCCCGGATTACTCCGTTTCCCGCTGGCAAATAAATTATTTGGCGGGTATACTTCAAATCCGTCAGAGTCAATTCTCCCTGTTAATAAAATGTAGGAACAAAATTAACACCCGTACAGAGCAATAAGATTATAACATACTACGGGGAACTTAGCAACTATCCCGGAATTTTTTCAATTTTATTAGAGACTGGGGGTTAGAGGCCGGAAACCGGTATGTTAACCCTCTCCCGCCATGTCATTGCGAGGAGGGCGTCAGCCCGACGAAACAATCCAGTAAATTCAACGTTTTTGACTGGATTTTCCTCTCACAAAACGATAATTAATCGTTTTGCTCGGCAGAGTGTCCTCATTACATTCGTCCTCGCAATGACAAAGCAATAAAAAGTTAACACTCTC
>JAISCP010000118.1 GCA_031265495.1 Heliobacteriaceae bacterium
ATGCCATGTTCCGCCTGTGCTTGCAGCATTACCTGAGAAAATATTGAGTATACTTTTTTAAGCTTGGCTACAGTGGCTTTTTCCTTATAATCGGATATAAGCGCAGGCATAGTCAACGCTGCTATGATACCTATAATCCCTAATGTTATCAATACCTCTGCAAGGGTGAATGCAAAGCGGGTAGAACCAAATGTCTTGGATGCAGGCTCAGCCTGCTCTGTCAACGCTGCACTGTTTACCATACCGGAATTGCCAACATTGTATTGACACGTCATTGCGAGCGACCGGCGGGAGCGCGGCAATCCAGCAAATTCAGTGTTTTGACTGGATTGCTTCGTCGCTTGCTGCGCAAGCTTCTCGCAATGACGAACTAATGCGGCAGGCTCAGCTTGCTCCGCCGGAGTAAAAACTTTTGCTCTTCGGCCCTCTCCGAGAGGGCGCAAACACTTGGCGAAACCGAAGGTTGAGCTTAGTGTTTGGGGTAAGGGGGCGGTCAGGCATACTGCCCCCCTCACCTGAATTTCTAAATTCCCTGTGTTCATTAAGAAATTCTTCCTCTCCCGTATGGAGAGGAAATCATAGAGTTTCTGAAACGAGCTCAGAAGGACAGGTTTCTTATCTAAAGGCGGAAAGTCTTGCAGGAAGCATTTAGAAAGCCCCCCCCCCCCCCCGAAAGTGGCTCTACGCCTGCATTGCAGCCTTTTTTAAATACTTCTCTCATAACCATTCCTCCTTCTTTAATTATCACAGCTGAATTATACAACACTTGGGCAAATCTTGTCAAATTGTTATTATTTTGTCACCGAATTACCTAACCTATACAAGTATGACAAGACGGTCGTTCAAAGTTAGTCGGCAATCAAACTTAACTGCCCCCTCACCCCAAACACTAAACTCAACCGTCGGTTTCGCCAAGTGTTTGTTCCCTCTCCCGTATGGAGAGGGCAATCTAACCATTCAACTTTTCAACCCTTCAACCTTTCAACTAATTTTAGCTATACCTCCGGCCCTCCATACCTCTTATTCATTTTACAATTGACAGGACATAGTTGTCGTTGAAATACTTATTGGCAGTCTCGATTATGTCGGAAACGGTTACGGAATTAATCAGCCGCTCGTACTCTCCCCCAAAATCCCGACCCCTGCCGGACGCTTCAAACCAGCCGATTGTAGAAGCTTTATCCATATTTGTTTCCTGTGAGATTATGTACTGCCCGATAAGTTTTTCTTTAGCTTCCTTAAGCTCCTTTGCGCCCACAAATTCTGTTTTGAAACGGTAAACTTCATTGAATAATTTCTCTTTTGCTGTTTCCAGATTGTCAGGATTAGTTCCGATGTAAACAATAAAAGCGCCTTTTAGAACGTTTGCTCCGTATTGCGAGCCGAGTTGATATGCAAGCCCGTCAGAAATTCTAAGGTTTTTGTACAGGCGCGAGCTCATGCCCGAGCCGAGAATTGCGTCAATTACCTCCAGCGCGGCATAATCCTTTTTATCCAAAAGCCCCGCCGCCTGCCAGCCTATAATTACCCAGTCTGTTTTCAGGTCTTTAACCTGTTTTGTAACAATTTTCGGGGTTTTTAACGCAGGAATGACATATGCCGAATAATCAAACTTTTCAGCGTTTTTTGCGGGAAAAATTTCACCTAAACGTTTTAAAGTGCTCTGCACGTCAACATTTCCGTTAATCGAGATTACCAGATTTTGCGGGTCAAAAATTTTATCATAATAAGACAAAATGTCTTCTCTTGTTATTTTTGGCAAAGTTTTTTCGAGAACTTTCGAAGAGTATGAGTACGGCATCCCTTCGTAAATCAATGTTTTATATTCTTCTGTGGCAATATTTACCGGTATATCGCGGTTTTTCTTTATGTTATTGAGTTTTTCGGTCCGGGATTTTTCTGTTTCATAATCATCAAAGACGGCATTATTGACCACTTCATCTAAAATTTCAAGCGTTTTTTGGTATTCTTTCTTTGTGGTTAAAACAGTCAGGGTGAAGGCGTCAGGCATAACCCCGGGAACCAGTTTTATCCCGTTGTCTTCAAGCAATTGCGCAAGTTCAAACGGCGAGTATTTTTTTGTTCCTTTTGTCATGACCGATGCAGTAAGCGATGCAGTGCCGGGAATTTTTTCCAAAAACTGCCCGCCTTTTGCAAAAATGCTTATTGCAATAATATCGTTGGCGTCATTCGGGGTAATTATTACGGCTGCGGGGCTGAAAGGGGTTGAATAGTTAATATTTTTATCTTTCGGCTTCTCGGTATTATCCGGCAGTACAATTGAAACAGCGCTTTTTTCTGTACCTAGATATTTGTTTGCAGCGCGCTTAACGTCTGCGGCGGTCACTTTTCCTATATTGCCGATGTAATTTTCATAAAATTCTATACTACCGGCCGTAACCATTGTATAACCTATTTCTGCGGCAATATTGGAGATTGACTCCCGCGAGTAGTAAGTATCGCGTTCAATTACATTTTTTGCCCGGCTTAACTGCGCTTCTGTCACCCCCTGCCGTTGAATATTTTGGATTTCCTCAAAGACAGCATTTTCCGCTTTTTCGCATTTTTGTTCGGTAAAGTTTAAGCTGATGTAAAAAATCCCGTCTTCTCTTGCGGCAAAATTTGATGCGGAAATCGAAAACGCAAGCTGCTTCTGCTCTTTTACCGACTGATAAAGCACGGACGAACGGCCTTCCCCGAGAATCGCCGCAAGCACATCAAGCGCATAAACATCTCTGTCCGTAACGTTTACTCCTCTGAAACCAATCAGCATATAGCCGGATTGCGCGGGAAAATTCTCCGCTTTGCGTTTTTGTGAAGTTAAAGCCTTTTCTTTATTGTAAACGTTTTTGACAGGTTTTTTGTATGCGCGGTTGAAATTTTCTTTAACTTTATCAAGCGCGTATTTTGTGTTAACATCACCGGCAATTATTGTAATCATGTTTGAAGGATTGTAATATGTGTTGTAGAAATTCAGTATTTCGTCACGCGTAATCGTGCTTATAACCTCATTTGTACCGATAACTTTGCGTTTGTACGGGTGCTGCGTATAGAGCATACTGATAAGGTTATCGTAAACCAGAGCGCCGGGTGAGTTTTTGTCTTTGGCAATCTCTTCCAGCACGACTTTCCTTTCCATTTCAAGTTCTTTTCGCGGGATAAGCGGATTTAAAAGCATGTCGGCATGCAGTTCCAACGCAGTGTCGAAATCCTTTGACGGAATAGTTATATAATAATGCGTAAAATCTTTACTTGTTGCGGCGTTTGTAACAGCGCCTTTATTTTCCAGAATTTTATCAAACTCACCCGCAGGATGCTTTTTTGTTCCTTTAAAAAACAAGTGTTCCAAAAAGTGCGCCGTACCGTTATTTTTATCGGTTTCATCAATGGAGCCGGTTCTAATCCAGGTATCAATCGTAACAATGGGGTTAGTTTTAACCTCCTGAATTACAACGGTGTGGCCGTTTTCTAATTTAAAAGTGCTGTAACCGGCAGCGAACGAACAAGTTCCGGCAAATAGTAAAAACAATAATAATAATATTTTCTTCATAAATAACAGACTACTATAAATATGCTTTAAATAAAAGAGGATAATTAGGGAATAGCGTTTAGTAAATAGGGGATAGTAAATAGTAAATAGGAGTGAATAGGAAATATGGTTGAAAGGTTGAAAAGTTGAATGGTTGAATTACCCTCTCCCTCTGGGAGAGGGTGTCCGTAGGGCGGGTGAGGGTTTTGTTGATTATTAAGTGAATAGTAAACAGGAAAGAGGGAACCGTTGAATTCCTCTCCTGTAAGGAGAGGATAAGGATGACGCAGAGGCTGTTTCCTCCTTCCTGTTCTCCTAATCACTTAATCTCCTAATCACTTTTTCAGGAACTTAAACGCCAATGTGCTGATAATTGCGGCGATAATCCCTGCGGCGCACCAGACAGAAACCGGAGTTTTTTTGCGGTTTGCAGGTCTGGCGGTTTTTACGCCGGCGTAAATATCTTTGCTGATTTGCTGAAATTCTCTGGTTGCAGCGTATTCCGAATGCAGGACAACTTTCGGCATCCGGTCGGGCGGAGAAATCGCCGTTACCACAGGAGCTCCGGGAAGTTTCATGTGAGGATTTACTACACTGTTGATATTATTTGCTTCCATAACTTCATTAAAACAAAACATTATGAAAAATTGCCCCGTTTTGTATTTTATATTAAGATTTTTACAGTTTTACAGGCGGCAGCGCCGGTTTTTAAGAATAAAGCATAATTCATTTGCACTCCGGCATGTTTGTATTACAATAATTATGGTTACACTTGTCCGATAGGTTTTGCCCTAGTTCGGAAAGGCGGAAAAAACCTGTTCCGAATGGGAAAGTGCAGCCCGTAGTACAATAAACATAAGGAGAAAACCGATGCCCACAGCGTCAATGATTGAACTTTTAGAAGCAGGTGTTCACTTCGGACACCAGACACAAAGATGGAACCCCAAAATGAAACCGTATATTTACGGAGCAAGAAACGGTATTTATGTACTGGATTTGCGCAAAACTACCGGCTTACTGGATGCCGCTTACGAAACGGTTAAAGAATTTTCAGCGCGGAATAAAAATATTTTATTTGTAGGCACAAAAAAACAGGCAGCGGAAGTTGTTGCCGAAGAAGCCGCAAGAGCTGGCGCTTATTATATTAACAGAAGATGGCTCGGCGGAATGCTTACCAATTTTGAAACAATACGTTCACGCGTAGGTAAACTAAGGGAGCTTGAAGACTTTATGGCAAGCGGTCATGCCGAAAAACTTCCTAAAAAAGAAGTTGCGCAGTTAAACCGGCAATTAGGGAAATTGAGCAAAACTCTCGGCGGAATTAAAGAAATGAGAGGACTGCCTGATTTAATCTTCATTATTGACCAGAAAAAAGAAGAAATTGCGATTACCGAAGCAAACAAACTGCACATTCCGGTAATATGTCTTGCTGACACAAATGCCGACCCTGACGGAATTGATTACATTATTCCGGGTAACGACGATGCAATCCGTTCTATTAAACTGATTACCTCCAAGCTGGCCGATGCCGTGCTGGAAGGTAAAGCGCAGCGCGAAAACAAAGGCGTTAAAGCTGAAGACGCGGGCGTAAAAGAAGAAATTACAACTGAAGAATAAGTGCAGGCCCAGCCTGCAAGGAGACAAAAATGAATATAACAGCTATAATGGTAAAAGAACTCCGCGATAAAACCGGCGCGGGCATGATGGACGCCAAAAAAGCGCTTGTCGAAACCGACGGCGACATGGAAAAAGCAATGGAAGTTTTACGCCAAAAAGGCATGGCTTCCGCTGACAAAAAAATGGGCAGAATTGCTGCCGAAGGCCTGATTTCCGCGGTAATTCTGGATGACGCCGGCGCATTAATCGAGCTTAACTGCGAAACTGACTTTGTTGCTAAAAATGAAGAGTTTAAAGAATTAGCGTACAATCTGGCTAAATTCACCGCAAAAACCAATCCGGCGGATGTTGACGCTTTGCTTGCTTCAACTTGTCCTGACTGCGGCAAAGTTATTTCCGAAATTATCAGAGAAAAAATTGCTTCAATCGGAGAGAAAATTACACTCAGAAGGTTTGTGAGATACGAAGGCAATACAGCGGCTTACGTACACAACGGCAAAATAGGCGTGCTTTTGAAAGCAGACAAGCAGGACGCGGAACTTTTAAATGACATTTGTCTGCACATAGCGTCGTCCGCGCCGGAATTCGTTTCAAGAGCCGAAATTCCGCAATCAGTTATTGATGAAGAAACCAGAATTGAAATGGGCAAAGAAGACTTGCAGAAAAAACCTGAAGAAATTCGGGCGAAAATTGTTGAAGGCAGGGTTAATAAGCTTATGGCGGGAAAAGTTCTTTTGGAACAGCCGTTCATAAAAAATCCCGACGTAACAATCGGACAGCTTATTGAAGGTAAATTAACCATAGAGAAATTCACCCGTTACGTACTCGGGGAAGGACTTGAAAAGCGTCAGGACAATTTTGCCGATGAGGTTATGAACCAGATTAAGGGCTGAGAACAGATGATTAGGCGAATTATGTGACGACCGGACAAAAGAGGAACAGACTTTGAAGTACCGGACAGGATTTGTATTGGAATGCTCCCATAATGATATAATTCAAAAATTAATAGCAAAAAATAAAATCAGGAGTTTTAAATATACACTACTCCCTCTTGAAATTCCCGAAAAGTTTGTTATGATGTATATAGAAAGGATACGCGATGAAAATAAAAGAAATAAAAAATTACATGGAAAATAATGTCCGCAAGACTAAACTTGTTATCACGGATAACGGCAAGGACACCGCGATAATTCTTGAAGGTGAAGGTAAGCTCAGCGTAGCCGTCAGCGTGTAACTAATTACTTGACATGTACAGCAAGGGCAATCCTTTGCTGTTCCCTCTTTCCTGTTTACTATTAACTCAATTTATAATACTGCTGTCTAATCTTTCGTTTCATATTGATAATTCGGTTCATTTATCTCCGCTTCAAAGAAATTCAGCAGAAAAACCTCCCCTTTCTTGATATATATATCAGTTCCTTTTTCCGTATAGGAAAGCGGCGAGTCCTTGTAAGCTTCGGTTATGCCTGATTTCAAACGGTTGCCGTCTTCATTTTTCACGGCGCCTTTGAACAGATTAACTCCGGTCGAAAAACCCGGTGTAATAAAGATATTCCCTGCCGTCAATGCAGCGGTTTTCAAAATTTTACTCTTGTCCACAGGAGCTGTGTAAATTCCGATATATTTGTTTTTAATCAGCGCTATCTGCCCTGATTGGTCAATGTAATCAGTAGGAATAAACGAAAATGAGGCATTTCTTTTTAATCTTTTCGGGCTTTTCACGTCAAAAACCGTACCGATAAGCTCTGTGCCCTGCGGAATAATTTGTTCCCCGTCAAAACAAATATCCGATTTAATTTTAACCTGCATTGTTTTGGAAGGTTTTTCGGTTGTAAAATCCTGCAAAGCCTCTACCTGAATAATCTCTGCATAAACAGGCGTTATCAAAAGTATAAAAATCAGTAATAACTTCAACAGCTTCATTAATTATATTGTATCATGGAATAGTTATTAGCGCTGTGACAAGGAGGTGATAGTTCCCTGCGGCCTCTGCCGTTTAAAATTGACTTGACATAATGGGAAAATTTGTAATTGTCAAGATTTTCTAAATAAGTTAATATATTTAATATATAATCATTAAATATATTGACAAGAAATGTTAAGTACTTTATGATAAATGTAGTCAAATACTTTGCAATAAAAGTTAACAATTCTATACGGTGAATGAAGATGAGGTATGAAAAGATGAATAATAGTAATAAAGGCTTTCCTTTGGTGAAGCGTCAGGTCTGTACGGCATGTTTGTTATTGTTTGCTGCGCTTACAGGCGGAATGGATGTACAAGCGGTTGACGTTAGTGATTTTACGGACTTGCAGAGCGCACTGTCTTCCAATGCCCCGGTAATTGACCTCAAAGCAAACATTGACGCAGCTGCAAATTTAAACAGCACAACTGCCACGCCTTTAACTATAAACGGCAGCGGGTTTTATTTAGACGGGGAAAAAACCTACAGCGGTATAAATTCTGCGGCAGAAGCTTTATACATTAATGACAATATAGCTTTTAAAAATTTTAAAAGTAGTAATTCCGGCGGGGCTATACGTAACCAAATTTTCTCTGATATCAAACTAACAATCGGAGATAACGCACGGTTTTCCGATAATTCTGCAGGTTCTTATGGCGGAGCTATATTTAACTATGGTGAGTATCTTAATCTAACAATCGGAGATAACACTGTGTTTTCCAATAATTCTGCAACAAGTAATTCCGGCGGGGCTATATGTAACAATAGTGCTTATGAGGCCCAACTAACAATCGGAGATAACGCTGTGTTTTCCGATAACTCTGCAGGTTCTTATGGCGGGGCTATATATAACAATGGTGCTATTAACGTCCAACTAACAATCGGAGATAACGCTGTATTTTTCGATAATTCTGCAAATAATGATGGCGGAGCTATATATAGCAATGCTTCCGGTGGTGCCCAAATAAAAATCGGGAATAACGCACTGTTTTCCGATAATTCTGCAACAAGTGGTTCCGGCGGGGCTATATATAACTATAGTAATTATGGGGTTCAACTAACAATCGGAGCTAACGCTGTGTTTTCCGATAATTCTGCAAATAATGACGGCGGAGCTATATATAACGGGGCTGCCTTTGATACTGTAATAACAATCGGAGATAACGCTGTGTTTTCCAATAATACTGCAGGTGGTAACGGCGGAGCTATATATAATTATGTTAACTACAGTCCTCCCAGCATTAATTCAACTATTAATATAACCGGCGCTGCAACATTCACAGGCAACAAAGCGAACAATAACCCCAACGACATTTATATGGGCGGTTCCGGCACCAGCCACACATTAAACATCAGCGGGGATTCAGGTACTGTCTATTTTGACGGCGGTATTGCAAGTTCAAATGCAAATGCAACAATTAACAAGTCCGGCAAAGGTACTCTGACCTTCGCAAAAAGAGCCATGAATACCGGCTATACGGGAACCTTCAACCAAACAGCAGGCACCACAACCGTCTACGGCCAATTCTTCAACAATGCTTTAGCAAACAATATTTCTAACTCAAACCTTAACTTTTATCAGGACGCTGATTACGGCAAAATTAATGTATTAAACCTGGATACAGTTAACGTCTCCTCTATGAATAATATTATTAATGCTGTTAACGTAGGAACGCTTGGAATCGCAGGAGTGAACAACTTTAACATTGATGTTAACGGACAAAACTACGACACTTTTACCGCTGATAGTATCACATATTCCGGAATTATTAATATTTCAGCTTTGAATTTCATGAGTGTACCTACAGCACAAAGTATGGATTTGGATATATTCCAATCTCCGAGTATTGACGCAGGGATTACTTTTGATACCGGCCTGAGTGAAATAACAACTCCAATTTACAAATACAATTTTGCTCCAAAAGGTAACTCAGGTTCTTACAGATTATGGAGAAACGGCAATGATTTCAACCCTCAGGTATTCAGAGGCCAGGCAGCCAAACTTGCTGTTTACCAGAACCAGTTAATAGTAAACAACACCCTGTTTGACCACGTATATTTAGACAGCAATGAACGAACAGCAATGGCTAACAAATATGCTGTTGACAG
>JAISCP010000127.1 GCA_031265495.1 Heliobacteriaceae bacterium
ACAACAACAGAAACATTCGTTGATGAACTAAAAAAATACCTGAAAATATCACAAGTATGCCCAAGTGACCCGTCCGGTTGTTTTGCTCCGGTAATAACAAACAGTGACAGCAGTAAAACAGTAGAAGTAAAAGACTTAAAGAATTCAAACGATTTAAATGCAGGGAACTGGAACACAGAAGCCTTAGGTATAGGCTTGATAAACGGTTATACGGCAATATTATCCTATAACCCTGATTGTCCTGCACTGGATATAGGAGCAGCGGGTGCACAGACAACATCATGTTTGAGTCTTGTATATGATATAAACGGGAAATCAAAACCAAACAGGTTAGGCAAAGACGTTTATACATTAAATGCAAACCTATTCTGCATAAAAACAGGGAGTTTATGTGTATCAGCATCAAATGAGTCATACAGTCCGATAGACACCTGTGACGGAACTTCAGAGTATGATAAGAATTGTACCACTTCAAATAGTTGTAGCTATTGTGCAACTAACCGTTGGGCGGGAGCAAAGAAAGCCTGTGCAGATATAGGCATGCGTCTTCCGACAAAGGATGAACTAAACACGCTGGTCCCCCACGCAGACGAATTGGGAATGTCAGGCTATTTCTGGTCTTCTACGGAGAGCAGTACAAGCAACGTTTGGGAGCAGTATTTTCCTAGTGGCGTCCAGCACAACCAGAATCGTAAGAACGACACTGATCCCCTTCGGTGTGTGAGGTGATTTATCAGTAAATAGTAAACAGGAAAGAGGGAGCAGGAAAGGATAGCCCGCCTTAACCTCCCTATTTATTATTAAAATCCATGTAACTAATTTCGTCATTGCGAGGCGCTTGCACAGCAAGCAACGAAGCAATCCAGTCAAAGCCGTTGAATTTACTGGATTGCCGCGTCGGGCTCACGCCCTCCTCGCAATGACGAAACAATAGTTTTTTCCCTCTCCCAAAGGGGCAGGCTGCACCCAAAACTTGGGGTTCTACCCGAGATTTATTCAACCGTTCAACTAAAAAGCCAGCCCTCCATACCTCTTATTCACCTAGTATAGCAAAAAACCGGTAAGTTTATTACCGGTTTTTTTTAATTTGCAGATATTAGTCTGTGCACCCGAATGCGATAGTAATTTCTTCTCTTGGGTTAACTGCGGAGATTTTGTATCCTGACGGGTTGACCAAGTAAGCGACTTCATCCCCTGTTGTTTCAAAAAGGCCTAAAGTCCCGGATAATCCTGTTCTTACAACATCAACAGGAGCTTTTGCGGTTTCCCATAAGCCGTCGCCAAGATTTCTTGCCGCTGCGCCGAGTTCGCCCTGAAAAATATGGCCGAGCATATAGCCTCCATCGTCTACAACGTTTTCTGCGGCATTACCCAAATTGGTGATTGCGCCGCCGACAGTTCTGCCTGCAATCCCGAGAGCCGAACCGACAAGAGTGAACGGAGCTTCAACGAGTCTTGCCACAGGGTTAACCTGTTTTTGTTGGTTAACATGCGCCTGCATAATTTGTTTTGGCAATTTTGCTTTGCAATCGCCGTTTTTGATTTCGGTGAAGGATAATTTAATAGCGCCTTTGTTGCACCCTGAAGGTCTTACGACTTCAACGACCTTGCCTGTAACTGTGGAGCCGCATGGGTAATTCACGCCGTTAATACTGACGTCTTCAAGAGTTTTGGCTCTGAAACACTGTCCTATGTGAGAAGATTTTGCGGTAATCTGGTCAATCATGGATATTTTTAAAGTAGGAATTTTAACAATTTCTTCCTGTTCGACAAAAGCTTTTTTATCGGATTCAACAGGACAAATATCGTTTGCTGTTTCAGGATTAGTGTCATAACCGAGCGCGACACGAACGGTTTGCATCATAGAAGCCACATCCGCACGGGAAGCATCTCTGTTTGGCGCAATCAAATTCGGATTAGGCATATCTTTCAGCGCGCCGTTTTGCAATGATTTTGCAACAGGAATTTTCGCCCAGCCCGGAACGCTGTTTCCGTCAACGTATTTGCTTAGAATATCATCCGCTTTACACTGATCCATATCACAGGTCATGCCTTTGGCAATAGTTGATAAAGCTTCAACGCGGGTTACGGGAGAATGAGGCTTGAATGTTCCGTTCGGATAGCCCGCAAGAAGGTCTTCATTTACTGCTTTTGATATTGCACCGCTCGCCCAGTTGTGCGCGGGAACATCTTTGAACGAGCTTCCCGACGCATGGTCCGGGCTCATATTAAAACCTTTAACCAGCATAGTCGCAAATTCCGCACGGGAGATGTTCCGGTTTGGTCTGAAAAATCCGTCAGGATAGCCGACAACAATATCATTAATCGCTAATTTGTCAATATCGCATGACGCCCAAAAGCTGTCAGGCACATCAGGGAAAGGGTTTGCGGACATTCCTGCCGCCGCGCCCGTTGTTTTGCCCGCTGTATAATCAAAAGGGACAAAAGATTTTTTAACAGCTTCTATTGAATTTGAAGATTGGAAATCCACGCCGTTATCAGTATCGCACGGAAGCTGGTTCACAGCCGGTGCGCCGGTTCCGAATACAGGCATAGCTGCGCCGGTTAATTCGTTGTCCGTTGAAACGGTAACGCCGGAAGGCGCTGATGCAATGTTCCGCGGAGAACTTGTTGCCGTTGCAAAAGGTGTTTCCAAAAATGCAGTGGATGCCGCAGGTTCGCCGATATAGTTATTTGCTCCGTAAATGGCGTTTGGATAGCCGTAAACCTGTAACATATCTTTTCTTGCCGGTTTTCCCGCCTGCGGACACATAGAAGTTGCAGGGTTTGCCGGAGTTTCGATTTTAGGACATCCGCAGTCTTTTTTCTTTTTTTCTTTCTTTTCTTTACATTTGTTGCACTTAGGCAATGCCGGGGCTTCGGAAACAGGGCATGCAGGGCCTGTTATTACCGGTAATGGTTCGTGCGGGCAGGCAGCCATTGCCGGTGAAAAGCCTGCTATTCCGACAGCAATTATAGCTGCCGCCATTAGTTTGTTAGTTGTCATTTTTACCTCCTTGTTGTTAAAGTGATTGGCAATACCAAATTATGTACCTTTTTGAATAAATTAAGCATTGCCAAAAATGGTTATCCGTGCAGGCTATTCAAAAGACGGCAAAAATATACATACCTTAAATGGGGGATGTCGGAAAAACATAACGCAGTATAATTTATTATGAAAATAGGAATTGTAACAAAATGTAAACCAGGCTTTAAAATACCTTAAAACAAACTATGAACTTGTTTTCACAGTATATCGGCAAAACAAAATATTAAAAAGCCGGGCAATTTTTCATAACGAAAATTGTTTATTATAATATATGAGAGGATGTTTATGTACAATTCAGTAAAAGACGAAGTTAATATTTCTGAAGAAAAGGGTCTTAAAAATAAATACATGGACTTGAGAGCCGGTACACCCGTTAATTCGGCGCCTAAAGCTGATATGACATTTGCGGGTCAGCCGTCGCGTTACAGGCTGAGACACAGAAGAAAACAAACAACGCTGAACGGCAGTGTTGCGGGTTCAAGATTTGACCTTGTGCAGCATTATAATCTTTTTAAGCCTGACGTCATAGAGGGCAAAATTAACAATGAAGAAGTTAATCTGACTCTTGATAAAGAAAGCCGGTTTGAAGGAACAATCGGAAGCACACCCGTTAATATAATTCTTACCGCCAAAGGAGCTACGGCAATTCTTGCGGGAGTTTTTGAAGGCGCCACCATTGATGTTAAAGTCAAAAGAGGACTGCTAAGCACATCAATTAAAGGCAGAAATATAAACTTAAAATTGAATTCAGGGACTTTTTCTTTGAGCGAGTCCAAAAATTATAAAGGAACTTACGCTCATAACCCGGATTTAATACCTTTCATAATCAGCATAGTGGAGAGCATTGTTTTTGAGGAAAACCTTTTCTATCTTGCAGCGTAACAGGGCTGAACAGATTAGGATAAAACCTGCCTGACCCTGCGTGTCGTCCTTATATCGGTGATTAAGTGAATAGGTGAATAAGAGGTATGGAGGGCTGGAGGTATAGCTAAGTTAGTTGAAGGGTTGAAAGGTTTAAGGGTTAGATTACCCTCCCCTTGAGACTCTGCCGAGCAGAACGATTAAGTATCGTTCTGCGAGAGGTAGGTCGAAATCTTTGCGGCAGCAGGCGCGAGCGAAGCGAACGCATTTGCCGCAGATTTCGGGGTGGGGGTTGTTCAGGTGAGGTGGCAACAAAGCCTGTTCGCCCCCTCACTCCAAACACTAAGCTCAACCTCCGGTTTTGCTAAGTGTTTGTACTCTCTCCCGTATGGAGAGAGAAAATCAAGTTCAGTATGACAGGGAGGTTATGGTGGGCTGTGGCAATCCTTTGCTGTTCCCTCTTTCCTGTTTACTATTAACTAATTTAGCTATCCCTCCAGCCATCCATACCTCTTAACCCCCTAATTTATTAAGAAAACTACACAAAACTCCAATTGTAACGAATTGTAAAAATTTTTTGAAAACAGTTGCAAAAAACGAGATAATGCCTTATAGGATAGGATAGGATAGGATAGGATAGGATAGGATCCAGTTGTGTCAAGAATTTCCGCCGTTTCGCCGTAACATGAATTACGAGTTACGAACATAGGAAAATTAAACGGTGGGATTATCAGCAAGTCAGGCGAAATTATTAAGCTTAACGGCACGAATAAGCAATAATGAACTTCAGGCGCAGTTTATCACAAACTCGAAAGTACGCTTAGCGGAGGACTCAAACGAGGCGGCAGCGGAATACATGCGCGCGCTTGACTCCACAAACCTGCAATACGCGAGCTATGACGCCCAAAGCAATAAGGCATACCAAAAGCTGACGGCCGGCGCAATAATGGAGTACGGTGACCTGAAAAACCAGTACGGGCTGATAAACCAGTATGGTCAAATTTATGTAAGTTCAGAAGACATCAGAAATTATGAAGCAAGTTCAACATTAAACGACTTCCTTGCATGTTACGGCGTTAAATTTGTTGAAAACCCTAAATACGTTGTTGCACTGGAAGACTTGTACGGTGAAAAATGGCACAATTACTTTAACCCGAACGACCGTGAGGCGCGTTTGGACAATTTGAATAATACTGTACCGAGTATTCCGCTATCTATTGCAACAAGAAATGCTGACGGAGTATGGACAGTTAACAGAAACTATACAAATCCTGATTATGACTATTATCAAAAATTTTATAATCTTAGAGCGGACTGGTATGAAAACAACAAGGATGATGACGCGTCAGGTTATTACGGGAACTATATTGATATATTAGGTAATTTACCGGAAACGAATAGTCCGGGCGCTAAACCGACTCCGCCGGATGAACCGGAAGCAGTAAGCTTTGCTGATTTAGCAGCCAGTGAGGTTTGTTATAGCGCTATTAATCCTACAAGTAGTGGTGACATGTGGCACATGGATCATAATATGAACTCCTTTATATGGGGGGCTAATCGTTTGGCTACCAATTCGGATGCTATTGGAGGTTATGTTGAAAGCAGCACCGGAATAAAAGTTACACATAATGTAACGACTCAACGGTCTGTTTTTGGTTCTGGTTGGGTTGATGATACAAAAGCTCCGGCATTAATTGCGGCATTAAAAGCGGACGCTCAAGATGCAAACCCTGATGTAGCTGCAAAAGCACAAGAGATAATACAAGATATTATAGATTTGTACTGTGATTTGATGGTTTATTACAATAGCGACAACTATTCACCTGCACCGTCAACTACAACGCATACGTTGTCTAACCCAAATAACGTTCCTGTAAAAACTGCACAAGAATTGTTCAACAGATGGAGGGATATATTTTATACTCCGTCGACAATAGATAATCCGCATTCTCAGACTCCGCATTATCAATCGTCTATGACTCCGGTAGACGGCGGACCTTCAGCTATTAACAGTAAACTGGATGAACTTGCAACACTTAAAGTTCAAGCATCGTACGGAACATATATGACCGATCAGGCAATATATGAAATGAACATTGATTCTTGGAAGCAGAAATGGAATGGAATTTACAATGCATACGAAGCATACCTCAATAATTGTGAACGAATGAACAACGAAGTAAAATCTGCAATAAGTCGTGTTGGTGAACCTGAAATTCCCAACGAAAAAGACCCGCGTTGCGAGTGGTACACAAATCTATGGTACAGAATGGGTTCATTGAGCGAAACAAAAGGAGCTCCGAATTCAAATAAATACATACAGCTTGACGAGAAATACATGAACAACGAAGCATGGCTGAAATACATGCTTGAAATCGGTAACATCAGCCTTGAGCAGGTAATCTTCAATGAAACCGGCTCCGCAGAAACCCCTTCTCTTGCACAGCGCGAATGGAAAAGCATAATGTATAAGAATTCAAGCGATATATCCGAACAGGAGGACAAAATCGCAATAACAAAAGCTGAAATTAAGTACGAAAAGGCCTTACGCGAAATTCAAAGCAAAGACAAACAGTACGATTCCGACTTAAAGAAACTTGACACCCAGCACAACGCGCTTCAAACCGAATACGAATCCTTAAAAAGTGTCATAGACAAGAATGTAGAACGCTCATTCAAAGCGTTCAGCTAATGAGGACGGTTGAACGGTTAGGTTGCCCTCTCCATACGGGAGAGGGCACAAACACTTAGCGAAACCGAAGGTTGAGTTTAGTGTTTGGGGTGAGGGGGCAGTAAAGCTTAATTGCCCCCTCACCTGAATTTCTAAATTCACACTGCGTGTTCATCAAGAAATTCATCCTCTCCCGTATGGAGAGGGGAATAATAAAGAGATGCTCAGCACCTGCC
>JAISCP010000028.1 GCA_031265495.1 Heliobacteriaceae bacterium
AATTTAGAAATTCAGGTGAGGGGGGCAGTATGCCTGACCGCCCCCTCACCCCAAACACTAAGCTCAACCTGCGGTTTCGCCAAGTGTTTGCGCCCTCTCGGAGAGGGCCAAAGAGCAAAAGCCTTCACTCTTGCGGAGATGATGATAGTTCTGCTGGTAATGACAATAATTCTGGCGGCATCTGCTCCGTTAATGACGCGGCGGATGAAAAGCAACATTTCCACCGGCGGCTCCGGCGGCGGGGAGTCATTGTGGGCGGAATTGGCAACAAACGGGCCGGGTATATACTACGGAACAGGCAACGCTGAAAGCGCAATAATAGGAGCCGCCACCAAAGCCACAACAGACAATGCCCGCCTGATATTAAAAAAAGGAACAGCCGCACAAAACCACATGATTTTTAAAAACGAAATCGGTACTGCCAATGCAGGTTTGTATATTGACAATGACAATATATACTTTGGAGCTGTTCCTGCTGATAAAACAGGATATTATAATACCGGTTTCGGCAGGGAGGTATTGAGCTCTAACACCACAGGGGGTTCTAATACCGGTTTGGGCAATGAGGCATTACGGAGCAACACCAAAGGGACTCGGAACACCGGCGTGGGTAATTGGGCATTGTATAAAAACACCGAAGGGAATTATAATACCGGCTTGGGGTATGACGCATTGAGCTACAACAGCACAGGGAGCGGTAACACCGGAGTGGGGTATTATGTATTGTCTGACAACAGCACAGGGAGTTATAACACCGGCGTAGGGTATTATGTATTGAACTACAACAACACAGGGAGTTATAACACTGGCGTGGGGTATCATGCATTGAGATACAACACCGGGGGTTATAACACCGGCGTGGGTCCTTATACATTGCAGGCTAACAGAACAGGGAGTGGTAACGTCGGCGTGGGTGATTATGCATTGTATGGGAACACTACAGGGGATTATAACACCGGTGTGGGTCATAATACATTGACTGCTAACACCACAGGGAGTTTTAACACCGCCGTAGGCTTTTTTGCATGCCAGTATGTAACTACCGGCTCAAACAAGACTTGTATAGGAACAGGTTCCGGACCGTCAAGTGGTACATATTTAACCAGCGCAGACAATCAAGTGTGGATAGGTGTCGGCGCCAGTGATGTTTATATACCCGGCAAACTTCAAGTTAGCGGTACATTTACTAATCCTTCTGACAAGCGTCTGAAAAATATTAAAGGGGAAAACACCGGCGGACTGGAAAAGATTAAACAAATAAAAGTGTTCAATTACACCCTTAAAGACGACAAAGAAAAAACTCCCCGTGTCGGCGTAATTGCACAGGATTTACAAAAGATATTTCCTGACGCGGTAAGCAAGGGTTCTGAGGGATTTTTGGCGGTTCGCACGGAGGATATTCTTTACGCATTAGTCAATGCGGTAAAAGAGTTGGACAAGAATATCAAAGAGATGCTGAACCAAGTTCAGCATGACGCGGCGGTGGTTCGTAATGACGTGACGGCTCTGAAAAAAGAGAACCAACAGCTAAAAGCCCAAAATAAAGCGCTTGAGGCACGACTTTCCGGACTTGAGGCGAAAATCAAGTGAATAAGAGGGTTTGAGGTATATTTTTTATCGTCATTGCCGTACATGTTAAGTAATTAGTTAAATGATTAAGCAATTAGCAGAGTGGTAAAAGTACCCTCCCCTTGAGGGAGGGTCGAAATTTGCCAAAACAAATTTCGGGGTGGGGTAGTAGTAGTTATTGAAAAGGGCTGTTGGTCTGATTTTACCATTGGCCAGATGCTGAAACAAGTTCAGCATGACGTGACGGAGGCGGGATGACGTAACAAATTTAGGAATTACGGAAATCGTTGTCTTCTTAACAAATCATGTAACTAATTACTTAACATGTACAACAATGACGAAACACTATCCCTTCAAAGATAGAGTCACACAGCCTTTCACCCCTTCAACCTTTCAACTGATTTTATTAATTTCCTCCGCATCCCCCGCACCCTCCGCAGCCCGGCTTCGGAGCGCCCAGCAAATCAGAAAAATCAAAAACTTCATCATGCAAAATTTTCTCAATTACCACAGGATACAGAGCATGCTCGATTTTGTGAATTTCAGCTTCAAACTCATCAAAATGCGTCAGGTTTCCGATTAAAACCGGATATTGCGCTATAATTCTCCCGCTGCCGGTTCTGTCTTCCACCCGGTGAGCCGTAACTCCGCTAACTTTTACTCCCGCAAGAAAAGCATGCCGTATAGCATCTTTTCCTTTAAATGCAGGCAAAAGCGACGGGTGAATATTAATAAACATCCCTAATTTCAAAACCTCAGGCTGCAAGTTTTTCGTATAATACGCAAGCGCAGTCAGGTCAAATTTATTATCGGAAAAATATTCAAAGTTCTTTTCAAAAGGAACATATTCGGCTTTAATGTTGAGTTTACGCGCACATTCAAGAATATGAGCATTCCTGACATTGGAAATACAGGTAATTTCAACCGGAATTTTAATATCCGAAAAATGTTTTACTGCTGCTTCAAAGACGCTTCCGCTGCCCGAACCCATAAATGCCAGATTTATTCCAGGTTTTCCGTATTTTTTACTCATGAAATGATTTTATCATAACCGGAAAAGAATTTCTCTAATAGTTTATTTAGAAAAACATCGCGCTCTACGGGCATGCCGATTTCTAAATTAAGCGAGGTAATTTCTTTATCCACCTTGAGCAAATCAGTTTCAGCGGCGTTAAGGTTAACGCCGGCCCCCAGCACAACCCCTTTGGATGCTTTCCCTTTTGTTGATGTTTCGGCTAAAATTCCGGCAATTTTTCTGCCGTTGACCAGAACGTCATTGGGAAGCTTTACCTGCGCTTTTACGCCATAGTCTTTAAGTACACTGCACAAAACCTCAGCCATGTATGTTGTCAGGCCGGTTTTGTCAAAGTTTGCCGGAGGCTTTAAAACCAGTGACATAAAAAGGTTTCCAACGCCCAAATCCGCCCATTCACGCTCAAACTGCCCGTATCCCGAAGTCTGTCTTCCGGCATGGATTAACGTTCTGTCCGGCAGAGTTTCCAGAAGGCGTTTCGCGTACAAATTTGTAGAATCAATTTCATCAAAGTAAATAATATTCATCCTTTAATTCTTGCATAAAAAAAATATTCTGGTAAAATAGTTACATAAGAGGAGAAAATTGTGGAACACTGGGTGTACAGCCTTAATATAGCCGGATACACGGTAAACATGAATATGGACACTCTTATTACAATGTGGTTCAGCATGCTGCTGCTGATTATTCTTGCATTTGCAACAAGCAGAAATATCTCCGTTATTCCGAATAAACTGCAGATTGCAGGAGAAGGAATTATTAATTACTTAGTTGATATTATAAAATCCGGCATGGGGGAACAAAAGGCAATGCAGCATTCGCCTTTGCTCTTAACATTGTTTTTCTTCATTCTGACTGCAAATCTCGCAGGGCAGCTCCCTTGGCATCTAATTCATCTTCATCACGGCGAACTTGCTTCCCCGAATAACGATATAAACATGACTGCGGCAATGGCTGCTGTGGTGTCTGTTTATTATATATATTATGGCTTAAAACAAAACGGGCTTAAATTTTTCTTTCACGGGTTCAATTTGGACGGAATTATAATTTCGCTCATTGACCTGCTGGAACACTTTGTAAGACCGTTTTCACTGGCTCTGCGGCTTTTCGCCAACATACTCGCCGGTGAAATGCTTGTATTTGCATTTTTGGGAATTTGCACATACATAGTTCCAATGCCGTTTATGTTGTTTGAATTATTCGTAGCTTTAATTCAGGCGCTGGTATTTACTTTATTATCAACATCATACATTTCAATGTCAATTTCAGAAGAACATTAAGAAAAGGAGAACATTATGACAGTAGAAGAAATCGCAACACAGAGTGTAGACATAGCTAAACTGGGAGCGGGTATCGCAATCGGTTTCGGCGCTATCGGCGGAGGCATCGGGCTTGGTATCGCCACCAAAGGAGTGCTTGACGCTATCTCAAGGCAGCCGGCTGTAAAGGCGGAAGCTTTTAAAAACTTCCTTATCGGCGCAGGGCTTGCGGAAGCCACAGCTATTTATGCATTATTTATAGCAATGAAGTTAGCGGGTATGTTTTAGAAAATGGAATTTAATGCAACATTCATAATCGCCATATTCAGTTTTTCGGTATTTATTCTTGTAATGAACAGGATATATTACAAGCCTGTCCTTAATATTATCAATGAAAGAAAAAACCTTATTAACGGTAATTATGAGCATGCAAAAAAATCAATTGAAAAAGCTGATTTACTTTTGAAAGAAAAAGAACAGCGCTTATCGGAAACTTCCCAAAAAGCCAAAAGCATTGTTGCCAAAAAAGTTGATGAAACTACGCTGCGGGCCGCGTCCGCCGCAAGCGGCGCGCAAAAACAATCTCAGGCGGAAATCCTCAGGACAAAAGAAAACCTTGCGCTGGAAGAACAGCAAATATCTTCCGCGCTTGAGGACAACATCAAAGATTTGGCGCGGAGTATTACCGCCAAAATACTCGGAGGCGCTTCATGAACAGCTTCTTTGAAATTTGGAACTATCTGGCGCACAGCAATGTTTTTAACGTTGTATTGATGATAGCGCTTTTGGCATGGTTAATGGGGAAATTTAATTTTGCTTCATTGCTTGAGAGCGTAAAAAATGAAATTATTGAAGCAATAGAGAAATCGAAAAAAGAAAAAAGCATGGCAAAAAAAGAGCTGAAATCAGCCCAAACATCATCCGCAAACCTCAACAGCGAAGTTAAGTCTCTTTTGAAAGACGCCAAAACGCGGGCGGAAAATCTTTCAAAAAAGATTATGGAAGAAACCGAAGCGAAAGTTGAACAAATTAAATCAGGTATTCAAAAGGCTGCTGCTGCCGAAGAAAAAGTAATATCTTCCCGCCTGAGCGGAAAAGCCGCCCAAGAATCGGTTAATCTTGCAAAAAATGACATCATCGGGAAGCTTAAAGAAAATCCCGGACTTCACGAACAATTCATAAACGAAAGTATCGAAAATATATGAGAATATCTACATCAGATAAAAATTACGCAAACGCTCTGATACAAATTGAAGAAGCGGAAGCAAATATTAAAATTATTGAGGAAATTTTGTCGAAATCACCTGACTTATCCGATATTTTGGTTAACCCTTCAATTTCTCAGGATATTAAATACTCAATTATTACTGAAATTTTTTCAAAAGACGTAAGTGCAAAAATTGTCGAATTCCTGAAAATTCTTGTGAACAAAAAGCGGTTTGGCGAATTTAACACAATTGCTGCGGCCTTCTATAAAAAACTTGATGAGATTAACGATATTAAAAGAGTTGAAGTTGTCTCGGCAGTTGATTTGAATAACGATACAAGAAAAAGGATTACGGAAAGACTTCAAACAAAGTTACAGAAAACAATTATTCCGCAGTGGAGCATAAATGAAGAAATCATTGCGGGGCTTGTGATTAAAATAGAAGACGACATTATTGACGCAAGTTTAAAGAATAAAATAGAAAGCTTGGGCAAAGGCATTAGTAAGTGAATAAGTTCATCTAAAAGAAGCAAAAGACAAATAAAAAACACCAATAAAACCCTCACCCGCCCTGCGGGCACCCTCTCCCAGAGGGAGAGGGAAAAGCTAAAAACCGTTAAACACGTTCAACAAAACAAGCAAAGGAGGCAGGTAGCAGCTGACAAAAGCCGGCAGTACAAGGGTTTAAAAATACATCTAAAAAACTAAAAAAGGCGGCAGAAACTAGAATTGACTTGAAAGGGTATAAAAAGCTAAAACTGTAAAAAGGCGAAATACACTAACATTAACTTGAAACGAACAAAAAGAAACTTGAAAGGGCATAAAAAATGGCATTAATTAAACCGGACGAAATTAGTTCAATTATTAAAAACAAAATAGAGAATTTTAATCTCCAAACAGAGGTGTCAAACACCGGCACGGTAATAGAAGTCGGCGACGGTATAGCAAGGGTTTACGGACTGAGAAACGTAATGTCCAATGAACTCGTTATTATAAATGACGGCCGCGATACGCTTGCAATGACACTAAATCTTGACGAAGACAATGTCGGGGTTGTAATTCTCGGCGAATACAAACAGATAAAAGAAGGTATGACCGTGAAAACAACCGGTAAAATAGCTTCTGTTCCGGTAGGCGATAACATTATAGGAAGAATTGTTGACCCGACCGGTCAAGCTCTTGACGGAAAAGGCGATTATGAATACACAAGTACCCGTCCGATAGAAAAAGTTGCGCCCGGTATTATTACAAGGAAATCCGTTCACCAGCCGCTTCAAACCGGTTTAACCGCTATTGACGCGCTCACTCCTATCGGGCGCGGCCAGCGCGAGTTAATCATCGGCGACAGACAGACCGGCAAAACAGCTATTGCAATTGACACAATAATTAACCAGAAAGGTACGGGCGTTATTTGTATTTATGTTGCAATCGGGCAAAAGGCTTCTACTGTTGCGCAGCTTGCAAAAACACTGGAAGAATTCGGCGCTATGGAATATTCCATAATCGTTTCGGCAACCGCAAACGTTCCGGCGCCTCTGCAATACATTGCGCCGTTTGCCGGAGTTGCGATGGGGGAAGAATTCCTTGAGCAGGGCAAAGATGTTTTGATAATTTATGATGATTTGAGTAAACACGCTCAGGCATACCGCGCAATGAGCCTGCTGTTAAAACGTCCGCCCGGACGCGAAGCATATCCGGGAGATGTGTTCTACCTGCACTCAAGACTGCTTGAACGCGCCGTTAAGCTGGATGAAAAATTCGGCGGCGGCAGTATTACGGCGCTTCCTATTATTGAAACACAGGCAGGAGACGTTTCGGCTTACATTCCGACAAACGTAATATCCATTACGGACGGTCAAATTTTCCTTGAAAGTAATTTGTTTAACAGCGGTGTGCGTCCGGCGATTAATGCGGGGATTTCCGTTTCCCGCGTGGGCGGCGCAGCGCAAACCAAAGCTATAAAACAGGTTGCAGGGAAATTAAGGCTCGATTTAGCGCAATACCGCGAACTTGAAGCGTTTGCACAGTTCGCATCGGATTTGGATCAGGCAACTAAAAACCAGCTCCTGCGCGGCGAAAAACTTACAGAAGTTCTGAAACAGCCTCAATATAACCCGTTAAGTGTAGCGCAGCAGGTAAGCATTCTGTTTGCGGCAAATGAAGGGATTTTGGATGATGTGACTGATATTACGAGATTCAAAAAAGAATGGTTTGTGTATTCGGACGCAAATCTTCCCGAGCTTACTCAAAGGCTTAATGACGCAGACGGCTTGAGCGATGACGATAAGAAATTCCTGAAAAATCATCTTGAGACATTCAAGAAGACATTTTGAGGGAAACGATGATAAATATAGAGACCCTGAAACAAGTTCAAGGTGACCTGAAAAGGCGGCGCAAGGTAAAGCTGAAAGGGTATAAAAACAATAAAACCCTCACCCGAATTTCTAAACCAGCCTGCGGCTCGTTAAGAAATTCCACCCTCTCCCAAAGGGAGAGGGAAGAGATATAAAAAGCAAAGCAGACAGGTAACAACTAACAAAAGCCGGCATAGGTAAAGCTGATAAGTAATGTGGTAATTCCCGGCAAAGGCGCCAAAAGGTAAAACCAACTTGAAAGGTTATAAAAAAAGATGGCAAATTTAAAAGATATAAAAAACAGAATAGGCAGTGTCGAAAGTACCAAAAAGATTACGCGTGCGATGAAAATGGTTGCCGCAGCTAAGGTTAAAAAAGCGGAGAATACCGTTAAAGCCTCCCGCCCGTTTACTAATGAGCTAAACACAATGTTTAATAAACTGCTCAAAGCTGTCGATACAAACGGCGATTTTGAGTTAAAAATAACACAGGCAATAGACAATTACCCGAAACTTCTGGAAAACAGAATCGTAAAAAATGTCGGCCTGCTTGTCATAACTTCAAACAAAGGGCTTGCCGGAGCATACAATGCCAATGTTGTGAGAAAAACTATTAACAAAATTGAAGAATATAATGCTCAGGGTATTAAGGTAACTTTGTTTATTATCGGCCAAAAAGGTATTGCGCCTCTAAAAAGAAAGGCAAAAAAACTCAACTGCGAGGTGGCAAAAACATACCACCGCATTATGAACGACCCGACCGGAGCGGCTTCTAACATTATAACCGAAGACCTTGCCGAATATTTTACTGAAGACAAAATTGATAAAATTGAAGTTATTACAACTCGATTTAGAAACATGATGAGCTACTTTGTTGAGGAATGGGAAGTACTTCCGTTAAGTATATCTTCCGGCTCAGAGGAAGAATTAGACCCGTTAATTGAATTCTACCCTGACATGCACTGTATTTTGCAAAAAGTGGTTCCGCTGTATATTACGAACATTATTTTCCAGTCAATCCTCGAAGCGCAGGCAAGCGAGCTGGCTTCACGTATGACTGCAATGTCCGCCGCAACAAATAACGCGGAGAAAATGATTAATGAACTGTCTGTTTTATACAATAAATCACGGCAGAACGCGATTACACAGGAGCTTATTGAAGTTGTTTCCGGCGCAAACAGCCAGGCGGGGTAATTATTAGCAGTGTATATAAGTGACTAAGTGAATAAGAGCGAAGAAACAGCATCCCATACCATAACCTTGTCACCCTGAACTCGTTTCAGGGTCTGCCTTCTATACGGGGAAGTAAAGCTTAATTGCCCCCTCACCCCAAACACTAAACTCAACCTGCGGTTTCGCTAAGTGTTTGCACCCTCTCCCGTATGGAGAGGGAAAAGCAAGTTCAGCATGACAGGGTGGTTATATCTGGTTTTTAACAACGATTTCTTTCAGTCAGGGCAGAAATTGTTTTGTTAAGTTTTGTTTTATGAATGCTGAATTTTCAGGGGCAAACATTCCCATGCTGTTTCTTTGAGCGGCAATTCTTGCCTGACGTTTCACTTCTGACTTATTCGTCATGTAAATATTTAATTTAGGAAGTAAAAACCCGAGCACAACCCCCGAGTAAAGATAACCTGCCGCCTGTGCCCAGCTGATTATTCGTAATTTTTTCAATGCAGCGGCCGCTTCTTTATTTTGCGACAGCGCCTTGAGTTCTTTCATCATATCTTTAAAAGAAAGCGCTTTCCCGTCCTTAACAGTTGGTATCTTATTTTCTTTCAATGCTTTCTGAAGTACCTCGTCGCGGGTTAACAGAGTTGATTTAAAGAAGCCTTTGCCTTCCCAGCTTTCTTTAATAAGAGATTTATCCGCCATTTTGGTAACCCCTTTGGATACAAAGTTCCCCATCACAAGCCAGCTTAAATATCCGATAGTATCTCTGACAGCAGCTTCTCTGAGTTCATCTTTATCTCTTGTGGCAATAAATCTTGACGCAATTGTCAGCCCGTATATAAGCTTAAACTGCTCCAGCGTAGGCGACATTCCTTTAAACTGTAATTTATCCAGCCATTGGGAAGGTTTTCCGATATTTGCAAGAACTCCGGCAAACCCGCCGAGAGCCAGAGTTGTTTTGAGCATATTAAATTCGGGCGACCTGTCTTTTGTACGTCCCGCAACACCGACAAAACCGTCGCTGCCTGTTCTTTTTTTAGTTCTGTAAGTATTGAGAGGCTGCATGGAAAGCCCGATTACCCCGGCAATACCCAAACCTAAAGCGGAACGCTTGATGCCCATAGAGTTCAAAGACTTTAAGAACTTATCGCCGTTACCGTTTGCAAAAGCTTCTTTGACCTTATCCTCTTTAAATGTCTTCAATATACTGAATGTATTATCAATAAAATTTTGCAACGATAGAACAGACGCCTTGCCGTTTTTGGGATTTACTATTTTAAAATTGCTTTCGGAGCCGGTATCACTCAAAATCAGGGAATGAATGCGCTTTTCAAATTCTTTTAAAGATTTTTTATCTGTTATAGAAGTATTTTTATGAATATCCGCAATTTCATTAATTGTTTCTTGACTAATTTTGACAGTATTTCCCGGATTTGTTTCAACACTGCCCAGAATTTTTCTTAAAGTTTCTTCTGCGGCAGTATCGGAATTTTTTTCAAAAGCTTTCTTAAATACTTCTCCGAAAGTATCAACAACATTACTTGAGGCAAATATTCTGTGCGCCTCAATTCCGCCGTACGCCTTGTTAATCGCCCATGCAGACGCCAATCCGGCTCCGGTGCCGTATACTCCCAAAAGCGCATGGTTCAGTGTGCTGGAACCCTGTTGAATTCCGGTTTCCGTACCAATAGCCGGCCCTCTTTCAATAAAATCAACCGCTGTTCTGGGGCCTGTCATTGACGCAAGGTCAACTGCCACAGCCCCCCATGCAGGCGATACTTCTAACGCTCTTAACCCTTGCGTTAAAAGTAGTCCGGCAGATGTGAAGCTGCAAGCAGGGGATTCTTTTTTGTTGTGCGGGGCAGAAGTCAGATTGACTTTCATTTAATTTTCTCCTTACGAATTAAAAAAACCGTTAAACGCTTTACTTCCTTTCATCACAGATTTGTACGAGGCCGAAAAGCTTGTTTTACCCGGTTGAGGCGGCTCCGTTTGTACGTTTACCCCTGCCTTTTCAGCGGCAATTCTGGCTTTGTCTTTTTTATTCGTTTGAGTTCTGGTATACGTTGGGATTAGGACTCCGAGTATTAACAGCGAAAAGCCTAAATTCCCTAATTGACATAATGTCCGTAAATTTTTATTATTTACTAATTTATTATTTTTCGTTACATTTTCAGCGCTATTCGTTACAATGGACGCGGCTTCGTCAGAAGATTTCAGCGAAGTATCTTTAACCCAATGTACAAATTTATCCCAAAGATTTGCATTTTTTTTCAAAGGCTTGAGAGTATTAAGAAGCTTAACATTAGGGTTGTTTCGCTCCATAGCGGTCGCAATTCCTTTTGCCGCATAATCTCCCAGAAAATAAAAACTGGAAAACGTAGCAATATCGCGGATTGTAGCCTCGCGTAAGTCATCAGCGTCTTCGGACGCTCCCATACGGCTTGAGAAAGTCGCGGTTGAAATCAGCCTTGCCTGATCCATTGTAGGGAATAAACCTTTAAATTCAAACATTTTCAGGCTCGGAACTTTCAACCCCATAGAAAGCCAGGCTACGCCTATCATTGAACCGATTGATATGAATTTTTGTTTTAACAAATCGGATTTTTCCGCACGGGTAAGTTCTTTATGTTCTCTTTCCTTAAAGTCGCTGTGAATAGGAGCGCCTTTTCTGCCGGAAGTTTTCCGCGTAATCCAGCGGTTAATCGGCTGCATAGAGATTGCAAGCGGAATTATAAGCGCAAGCCCGCCGATACTCTTGAACTTAACCAGTTTACCCGCACGTTTAAAATAATCTTTAAGTTTGCCTGCATCCGTAATACCTTCCTGCACAACGCCTTTCAGAACTTTTGTTGTATCTGTAAGCACAGAATCAAGATTACCTGAACAGAAACTTTTGTCACCGGCAAATTTAATGCTTTCGCCAACCCCTGTTTTAGATATAATATGTGTGCGGACCTCTTTGACAAGATTTTTGTCATATTTGCCGTTGCTTATGGAATCTGCCAAGTCTTTGAGTTTTTTGCCAAATTTAGCGTCATTTTGCACTAAATCTTTGAAAGGTTTAGGGTCTTTACCATTTACGCCTTCTATATCGGAAAGCATATTCTTAAAGGTTTCGTAGATTTTATCCGAACTTTTAGCTTCACTGTAATACGAATGAACTTTCTTAAGAAAATCAGTACCCGCCCAGGTGTTAGAAGGATTAGATTTGTTAAAAAGACCCATTACGGGTTTTTTAAATAAATGTGCAATACCCAGCGCGGCAACACTCGGGATAAGGCAGTTTACAATCAGACCGGAACTTTCGCGTCTCAGGGCTTCAAATCCTGCGTAATAATTAGGGTCTCTGTACGTTTTACCGTTTTCGTCAGTCTTTTTTGAACCTGAATACGTTTCCGCAAAATAGCGCGGCCCGATAGCTGAAGTCAAATCAAGTACGGAAACATTCACCATCGGGTGCTTTTCGCACGCCTGAAAACCTTTGACAAGCAAATCTACCGGAGAACTTCCGAAAGCGGGGGTTTGTTTGTTTTTAATATCTGTAAATTCAATTTTTTTTAACATAAAATTCAAGTCCGAAATACACACACATTATATCAACTATGCAAGTATATTAAAAGCCGTGCAGAAAAAAAATTGTCCTGAGTACGTTTATTATTAAAGGAATATTAAGGACATTTTTTGCATATTTTTTTAAAAATACGATATTTTAAAACACTTTTTTGTATTCTTCATCCCAAAAAAGATTTTTTTTAATCCAAAATTTACTAAAAAGCTCTTTTTAGATGCAAAAATTTTTGTAAATATTTGTAACGATTTAGGTAAGTGTATACGATTTTATACATATTAGCTCCTCTCCATACGGGAGAGGATGAATTTCTTAATGAACACAACGTGTGAATTTAGAAATTCAGGTGAGGGGGCGCAGAACAGAATAAATCTTGGGTAGAGTACAGTGTTTTGGGTGCAGCCTGCCCCCCTCACTCCAAACACTAACCTGTGGTTTTGCTAAGTGTTTGTACTCTCTCCCGCAGGGAGAGAGTACAAACACTTAGTCATGTCACCCTGAACTTGATTCAGGGTCTATCAGTTTAATTGAACCGGATAGATTCCGGGTCAGCGGATTTTCGGTAGGGCGCAGCCCGTAAGTTGTTGGGAAACCACGCTTTCCCAACAACCCGAATAATCCAAGACAAGCCCGGAATGACAATATGGTTTATATTGGCTAGTTATGTATATAGATTCCTTACTTGACATGTACAGTTTTAAGGAATTTTATTGCATCTTCTGCGGTATTTATCTCGCCTGAAAGCTGCGCTTCCCGGATTGCAGCCATGACTTTTCCCAATTCAGGAGAAGGCTTTATCCCTAAAATATCCATAACTTCATTGCCGGAAATCAATTTTGGCAGCGGCTCGGCTTCTTTTTGAGAGTCAACACAGAATGCAAGCAATTCATTTAGTGAACTTATATTTTGTTCCACCATCTCCTGCGTAACAAGTTCTCCCCGCGCCGAAAGCCTGTCTGCCTGCGATAAAACCGTTACATCAATCGCGTTGTCTCCCATTTTTCGTACAAAACGCATCATTTTGCCGGTAAGCCGGACATCTGAACCGGATGTCATTAACTGCGCCGGATAAAGGTGGTTTTTGACCAAATTTGCGGCGTAAGCCGTCTGTTTGTTAGAAAATTTCAATTGTTTAAGGAGTTTTACCGCAAGTTTCGCTCCGACAGCGTCATGCTTGATAAACCGGTGTCTTCCGTTTTCCGTTGTCCATGTGGAAAATTTACCGATGTCATGCAGAAAGCCTGCCAGCTTCAGGTGTGCAAGTCTTGAAAATCCGCCAAAATCCACTCTGTCAAGATGTTCTTTTACTTCTTCCGCCGCGCTTTCGTAAAGTACCTGAATTTCCCTGACAACTTCAACGGAATGGTGAAACAGGTCAAGATGGTGGTGGCTGTTAGGAGGAATCCGCTTTAACTCTTTTACAAAAGGAAAAATTTTCTCCAAAAGCCATGTTTTATCCATGTTAATCAATGCCGTATGCGCAAATTCCCCGCTGAAAAGTTTAAGCAGCTCATAGTTGACCCGTTCAGCCGCCGGTTCTGCAATCAGGCCGGAATACCCGCATACAGCCGCAACGGTGTCCGCAGAAATATCAAACCCGGTCAACGCCTGAAATCTGTAAACTCTGAGCAGCCTCAGAGGGTCATCTTTAAAATTTTGTTCATTGACATGGTTTATAATTCTGTTCCTAATATCAGACATGCCGCCGCATAAATCGGTTAATTCACCTGTTTTCAGATTAACCGCAAGCGCATTCATTGTCAAGTCACGGCGCATTAAATCTCTTTCCAGTGAACCTCCTGCCGGATTAGTTATGTC
>JAISCP010000092.1 GCA_031265495.1 Heliobacteriaceae bacterium
GCATCCTGGAGCGGTAGTACGTTCCAAGGGTTGGGCTGTTCGCCCATTAAAGCGGCACGCGAGCTGGGTTCAGAACGTCGTGAGACAGTTCGGTCCATATCCGGTATACGCGCAAGAGATTTGAACGGAGTCTTCCTTAGTACGAGAGGACCGGGAAGAGGGAACCTCCGGTGTACGGGTTATTGCGCCAGCAGTAAACGCCCGGTAGCCGTGTTCCAAGCGGATAAGTGCTGAAAGCATATAAGTACGAAGCCCACCGTAAGATGAGATCTCTCATGACACAAGTCAGTAAGTCCCCGGACAGATTATCCGGTTGATAGGTCAGAGGTGTAAGTATGGCAACATATTCAGCCGACTGATACTAATAGGACGAGGGCTTTTCCTAATTAAGGTGAATAAGTGATTAGGTGAATAAGTTCATTAAATGGGCAGTTCACGACTCTTGTTTCACAGTTCACCATAGTTATGTTGATTGCGTTTAGCTTATAATTTTTATGCAATTTTCAGCGTATGCGATAGTATTCGCTGGTGACCAAGAGTGAGGATACCACCCGTTCCCATCCCGAACACGGTCGTAAAGACTCATATCGGCGACAATACTTGGCGGGTCACCGCCCGGAAAGATAGCTCGTTGCCAGCACTTATTTTAAGAAAGAACCAACTTTATAGTTGGTTCTTTTTTTGCGAGGACACCACCCTTCCTCTCACAAAACGATACTTTGTCTTGGATTACCGGCATTCGCAAAAGCGTGGTTTTGCTCACTATGGGCGTTTCACGCCCGCCGGAATCCGCAATCGTTTTGCTCGGCACAGTGCTGCGCTCGCATTGTACATGTCAATTAGTTACTTTATTTAATTACTAATAATTTTTTCAACCGCCGCCTAAATCTCATACTTAAAATACATCAAACGGTGGAGCAATATTAAAAATTCTGATGATATTCTTGTATTTGTAAATAATAAACGAAAGGATAAATATAAATGGAAATTTCAAGTATTCGTCAACGTATTTTCAATCAAACAAAACACGAAAAAACAGTTGCAAGAGCGTCAAATCCTTTTGCTTCAGCTTCCTTTAAAGGGAATGTATTAACATTAACAACTGCTGATGTTTTTGAATCGTCAGTACAGAAAAATGAATCTGCAAAACAAAATAAATTGACTTATAGCGCTCTCGTAGGTTCTTTATCAAATTTTGGTTCTAAATTCAGAGAAAAGATAGACTCCGTTGTTGCATTTGGCAGCAGGATGAAAGAACAAATTACGCTCGGCTGGCAGAATTTCACCAATGCGCAGTTCCCGACGCTTGAAAAAATGATGAACATACTTAACACTCCTGTCGGCGGCAACAAATATGCCAAAATGCCGATAGCCGAGATTAGACCTATGTTCAAAGAGACTGTTGCGAATTTAGAAACCGGACAATTTTAGGAGGAAAAGCGGATGAATAAAGTTTTTAAAAAAGTAGAAAATATTATTGAAGGGCTCGGAATGCACCAAGACCCGCAGTCAATCGGTCTTCTGGAAGAAGTAGGCACTAATTCTTCTCTTGACTGCGTAAGAGAATTAACTTCCCGTGCTTTAATCAAAAAAAACATGCCGGATGCGTTGAAGATTGTTATAGGCAACGCAGGAAAAGGCATAAATGATTTGTCGTCAATTGTGGCAATGAGCTCCATTAACGAGCTTTTGTCGCTTAAAGATAAAACGGCCGCAGTTGATGTTCTTCAGGACACCATTGAAAACCACCCGGACGAACAAATAAGAGATAACGCCCGGTCGGTTAAAGCGTTAATATCTTTATCGTAAATAATATCTAAATAAAAAAGTGAGAAGTATTAACTTCTCACTTTTTTTTGATACTTGCCGCACTGGGCTGACACGTCCTAGTCTGCATTAACCGGTTCGCGCAGAATTTTCGTGATTGCTTCGCGTGCCGTGAAAACAAGCGCTTCGGGAACGTTAGATATTGTCGTGAACTGCCGAAGTACATCCACAACCCGTTTAAATGAACGAACAATATCACCCTCGCCCATGTCCATTTGACCCGTAATAGTCTCCCACTCTGCATCTTCAACCCATAGCTCAATCAGTGCGGAAAAATAAAGGTTTATATACATCGGATCTTCAATGCCGTAACGCCCCTGAATTTTTTCCACTTTACGCCTGATGTTGCGGATGAGGTTAACGGTTTTGCGAACCTGCTCGGACACGGGCATGAACGGAATATCTACCCGCAAATCTTCTGTTGTAACCGCGCATACCACTGCCGCAAGCCGGGCCGGAGTAAGATTATCCAGTACTCCCGAGAAAATAATTTCCGCGATAAACAGTTCGTTTTCGTTACGGATTTGTGAAGTTGTAATCCCCTGCTGCGTCGGATAATCGTCCTTTAAATACCCCGCGTCAATAAGTGCGCTGCGGTGTGAAAGAAATTTATTCCAAAAAACATCGCGCTGATGTTCAATTTCTTTTTCAAGTTTTTGCTGGCGGATGCGGCAGCGTGTTATAACCTCTACGTTTTTAGAATGCTTTTTGTACAATTTACAGGTATCGCAGGCAAAACTTTGCATTTTAGCCAACATTTCCTTATTTTGGCGTCCAAACTCAATAATTTCGGCAGTAAGCGCGCGGTTTTTCGCTTTTTCCTGTTTGAGAATTTTTTTGTAAGTCTGACGGTTTTGAACATAAATATTACGCAGGCCGTCGTATTCGTGGAGAGTGTTATCTGACAAGCCGCATGGGCAGAGGAATTCGCGCTCTTTAATTATCTTTTCCTCATCTTCAAAGGCTTTCAGAAGCGAATGCATTCTTCCTGAGCGGCCTTCGGACTGACCTCCGGCGCCGGAAAAATATCCGAAACTTTTCATAATCAATTCTTTTGCCTCATCAAGCGAAAAGCGCTGGAGAAGGTTCAAAACCATAGAATAACTCGGAGAAAAGCGGCTTTCGAGAGGGTTTGCATCGCTCAAAACAAGCTCGGCAACTTCTTCGGGCGTTTGGAAGTGCGTGCCCACAACCGTTACATAACCGATTTCATCCATACCGCGCCGTCCGGCGCGGCCGGACATTTGCAGGAATTCGTTCGCCGTAAGCATTCTGTGCCCGTTGTCTGAACGCTTGCTCGTGGAACTTATAACCGTTGAGCGCGCGGGCATGTTGATACCGGCGGCCAGCGTTTCCGTTGCAAAAATAACCTTAATTAAACCCTTTTGAAATAATTGTTCAACAAGGCTTTTCCATGCGGGCAGAAGTCCGGCATGGTGCGATGCAGTACCCTGTAAAAGATATTCAATGTGTCTGTTGTTATAAAGATGCGGGTTCTGCGCAATAAATTCATCTATAAACCGCTTAATTTGTTCTCTTTCGCCTTTGCTTACCAGTTCCATTGAAGCGCAGCGTTCCATGTTCTCATCGCATTTTTTACGTGAAAAAGTGAAATAAATTGCCGGCAGCATGTTATTATTGTATAAATTTCTCACAACATCTTTGACCGGACTGCGCTGCTTGCCTCTCTGGCGGAAGTGAACTCTTTTTTCAGGCTTAATTTTGCTGTTAAGCTGTCCGCTCGGGGTTAGCAGAGGGAGCAGCTTATCGGGCTGGGAGCTGTCAAAATAGTGAAAACGCAGCGGCACCGGCCGGAAATCCGTATTTACAAGCTCTGTTCCCGAGTGAACCGTATTAATCCAGTCGGTTAATTCATCAGCGTTTGCAACGGTGGCTGAGAGCGCTATAATCTGAACGTTGGTCGGGCAGTAGATGATACTTTCTTCCCAGACGGTTCCGCGCTGCTCGTCGTTCATATAGTGAACTTCATCAAGCACAACGTATCTTACATTACACAGGTTATCCGCAACAGCGCCGAAATGTGTTCCGTAGAGCATGTTACGGAATACTTCCGTAGTCATTACAACAATCTGCGCGGTACGGTTGATTGAGGTGTCGCCTGTTAAGAGTCCGACTTTATCAGCGCCGTACTTTTGTGAAAAATCGTAATATTTTTGGTTAGAAAGCGCCTTGAGCGGTGTTGTATAGAAAATCCTGCAGTCTTGTTTCAGAGCGCGGTGGATTGCATGCTGGGCAATAACGGTTTTGCCGGCTCCGGTCGGAGCGCAGACAACAACGCTTTTGCCGCTGTCTATGCACCCGCAGGCTTCTTTCTGAAATTCATCTAATTCAAAGGGAAAGCTGTTCATGATTATATTATGGCATAAACAAAGCGCTGGAGCCAATTAAATAATAGGGATTAGTAAATAGAGTTGAAAGGTTGAATAAATCTCGGGTAGAGCCCAGTGTTTTGGGTGCAGGCTCAGCCTGCCCCTCCCCTTGAGGAGAGTGTTAACTTTTTATTGCTTTGTCATTGCGAGGAGGGCGTAGGCCCGACGCGGCAATCCAGTAAATTCAACGGTTTTGACTGGATTGCTTCGTCCTCATTACATTCGTCCTCGCAATGACAAAGCAATAAAAAGTTAACACACTCAACCCTCTCCTGTAAGGAGAGGGAGTACTCGCGTAAATTCCAACCATGCGTAAGGGGACTATTCCGTAAAAAATTATTCAGCCTTATCTACCATTGCGCTATTTTTTCGCTTTAGGCTGTTTAGGCTGCTTCTTTTTTTTGTCAATCAGCTTTTGAAGATTGCTTCTAATTTCATCGCCCTTTTTCTGCAGGTCAGACACAACAATGTCCGCTTTATTCTGAATTTCTTTAATAGTTTCGTCAGTATGTTTGATTGCTTCCTTTGTTGTATCGGAAATCAGCGCACGCGTTTCTTTTCCTGATTTAGGGGCTAACAGTATTCCGGCAACCGCCCCTATTACGCCGCCTACTATAAAACCTGTTAAAAATTTTCCTGTTGACATTTTTTGTTTCCTTTCTATTTTCTAAACAAAGAGAAAATGCTCATAAAGCCTTGAATAATTCCGCCAAGAACGGATTTTGTTTTCCCGAAAGTTTTTTCTATTGCCGCCTTAAAATTATCAACACCCTGATCGGTGCTTTTAACTATGGCGTTAACGGAAGCCAGCGTTTCGTTCAATTCTTTTAAAGTCGGCTTCAATTCAGTATTTAATATTGTAGAAGTTACATTAATATTTTTGGTCAATGTTGACAGGTCAACCAGCAACTTGACAAGAAACCCGCCGATGACAACAATAATTACCCCGCTCGCCCAGGCAAGAAAAGTTAAACCATGATTTAAAGATATTTGTGAGAATTCCATTGTTTTTCCTTTTAGTTAAAGTCTTCGTCAGCAGCTTCAAGCTCTTTTGCTTTGAGCAGCTTTTTTGATTTTATCATATTAGAGAATTTTCTCAATTGTCTTTCCAGCTTATACCGCATAAGGTCAACTGACTCGGCTGCCTGCTGTTTTGCTTCTTTAATAGCCGGAGAATGTTCTTCGTAGAGTTTTTCGGCAGCTTCTTTAAGTTCGCGTCTGGATTCTTCGCCGGGCTTTGGCGCATAGAGTACTCCGGCGATAATTCCGCCGACAACTCCGGCAAGCAGTCCTATTCCAAACGCAAAAGATTTATTATTACTCATGTTTTTATCCTCATCTTTCATACCTATCTTAACATAATTTAATAAAATTAGCAAGGGGGCAGACAGAAATTACCAATATTACATATTAACATTGGAATAGCCCCTTCATGTAAGGCTGCTATAACAGCAAAATGCACACGGATGTTATAGTTGCTGACATTCCGAACAAAGCATATATCTATGAAATAATGACATAACTTGGTTTTAAGCCTGTTTACGCATTAAATTATCATAGTTAATATTATGTTCACGCGCATATTGAATGAACTCTTTTTCTTTTTCAGATAGCCGCACTTGAAATTGCAAAACGAAGCCTGTTTTTGGTTTTCTGCCCGCACCGGCACGTTTGCCGCCACGGATTTTTGCAACTTCTTCAGCAACCTCACGGTCCATTTGTTCAATCTCTTCTGGGGTGAAATTATCTCTGTCAAAATCATCAAGTGTGTAAGGTTTTTTCATGATTTGTACTCCTTTATATGGTTTTTAATATTTCGTCTTGCTTGTTCAATAAATCGTTTCGGGGCTTTTTGTGATTTTTTCAAAACCACAAGACCTACAATTATCACCCTGCCTTCATAGTATTCAAAATAAGCACGTATGTCATCGGGTTTTAGTTCAAACAAGTCCTCACCAAGGTCGTTTATATTCTTGTATTGAGTTCCCACTTGTTCAAATATTTTAACTGCCTTACGAAGCTTATTTTTGCGAGCATTGTCAAGCTTGTTTGCCTGTTCTTTTGCCTCATCTGTAAACTCTGCCGTAAATAATTTATCCATATTCATATTTTAACACACAATCTTGATTTCGTCAACATAATCAAATATAAGAGACTATTCTGTTTAACATTTTATAAACTTGTCCAGAAATTCTCTGGCTGTAACCAAAAGGTGAAAGAATACCGCCGCCCTTTTGTATTTCCCTTTACAAAATATTAAGATTACATACCAGACAAGTATTTTGATTAGTTTGAACCGATACATGTTTTTCTTTTTTTGAAGAAGGCAAAACAGCGAACACAAAGTTCCTTTCAGGTTGTGAACAATATTATAGAACTTCCGCAAACCGTCTTCAAACGCCGGAATAAAAGCCGTTACCTGATTGTTGAGCGTGCAAATTTTCCGGTCTGCCTTCACAATAAAAGAAATCAGCGCGCCGGCTATTATTAATTCTGCTGTAAAAATTGCTGCAATAAACAAATACATATTTGTATTATAATATTGAAAGGAAAAATAAAAATACTTCAACAGGACTATTTATGGGTAAAATAAAATTTTACACGGCCTTGATAGCGGCGAGAATTATTTATCTGGGAATAAAACTCCTGAATAAATCAGCGGGAACCTCATTTGTCGGAATGACGGTGTTGAAAATCTGCCCGGATTTTCTGGGTTACTGCTCTAAATATATTAAAAAGAAGAATATTACAGTAACCGGTACAAACGGCAAAACCACAACGGCGGGACTTGCGGCGCATATTTTGAAAACCGCGTCTCAGAGCGTTATTAATAATGTTAAAGGCGCAAATATGCTTACCGGGATTGCGAATGTTTTTGCGCTAAACCTAAGACCGCTGCGCAGGTTTGATTACTCTGTAATAGAATGCGATGAGGCATATCTTACCAAACTTTACGATTATATAAAATCGGATTATCTGATTGTAACGAATTTGTTCCGCGACCAGCTTGACCGCTACGGGGAACTCGATACAACAGCAAAACTGATAAAAGACGCCATAAAGAAAAACCCTGATTTAAAGCTGATTTTGAACGCGGACGACCCGCTTGTTGCGGATTTTGGCAGCCTGGCGGAACATGTTTATTACGGATTGGAAAATTCCGCCGACTATACTGCAGAAGTGAAAGTTTATGACGATTACAGCGAATTAAAGGTTACGCATTGCGCGGAAACTTTCGACTTTAAAATCAGCCTGCAAGGCCGCTATAATGCTTACAATGCACTTGCAGCGATTGCCTTTGCGTTTGAAAACGGGCTTAGTCAGCAGGAAATTCAGAAGGCGTTTGACACTTACAAATCAATTTTTGGCAGAACTGAAAAACGTATAATTAACGGCCATCCGGCAGTAATCCAGCTTATAAAAAATCCGGCGGGTGCAAGCGAAGTCTTGAAAACAGTCGATTTAAACTCAAATATTGTGATTGCGATAAACGATAACTTTGCAGACGGGCGCGATGTTTCATGGCTTTGGGACGCGGAATTTGAGCGGATAAAAGATGCGCGGAAATTAGTTGTAACTTCGGGCACGCGCGCCGGCGACATGGCGGTTCGCCTGAAATACGCGGGCATTCCGCCTGAAAAGATTATTATTGAACCGTCGATTAGAAAGGCAGTTGAAATTGCAGCCAAAGCATGTAACAATGACAAAATTACTATTTTGCCGTCATATACAGTGCTTTTGAAACTTCAACAGTTGAAAGGTTGAACAGTTGAAGGGTTGAACGGTTTAGAAACCGACCAGCATGTTCAACAAAACAAGCAAAGGAGTGAATAAGTGACTAAGTGATTAGGTGAATAGGTTCATCTAAGAAAAATTAAAAAACAATAAAACCCTCACCCGCCCTGCGGGCACCCTCTCCCAAAGGGAGAGGGAAGAGATATAAAAAGCAAAACAGGCAGGTAAAACAGTTGAAGGGTTGAAAAGTTGAATGGTTTAGAAACCGCTAAGCGCGTTCAACATAACAAGCAAAGCAGACAGGTAACAGCTAACGGAAGCCGATTGAAGGTAGAATATAAAGACTAAAGGTAAAACCATAAAAAGGCGAAAGACACTAATATTGACTTGAAAGGGTATAAAAAGAAGAAAGGGTATAAAAAAATGTTACTGGGTGTAAACATAGACCACGTTGCAACATTAAGGAACGCAAGAGGCGGGTGCGAACCTGACCCTGTTGCCGCTGCCGCCGTGTGCGAGGAAAACGGTGCAAATTCAATTACTGCCCACCTTAGAGAAGACAGACGCCATATTAAAGATGAAGATATTTTGGCGCTTTCACAAACACTGAAAACGAGTCTTAATCTGGAAATGGCGATTAACAGCGAAATACGGGAGATTGCGCTGAAAGTAAAACCTAAATCAATCTGCCTTGTGCCGGAACGCCGGCAGGAGATTACAACGGAAGGCGGACTTGACGCTGCCGGAAAGTTTGATGAAATTACAGAGTTCGTTAGACCGCTGGTTGACACGGGAATTCTCGTAAGTTTATTTATAGACCCGGATATAAAACAGGTTCGCGCTGCGGTAAATACCGGCGCACAGTTCATTGAACTTCACACCGGCGCCTATTCGGAAGCTTTCGGAACCGGGGAGGAAGAAAATGAGTTTCAAAAATTAAAAATGGCGGCTATGCTCGGGCAGTCATTAGGTTTAAAAGTCAATGCAGGGCATGGATTAAATTACCAAAATGTTTGCAGAATGCATGAGATTAACGGTTTGGTTGAGCTAAACATAGGGCACAGCATAATTTCCCGTGCGGTCTTTACAGGTCTTGGCAATGCTGTTAAAGATATGGCCGGATTAGTGAATGGTGTTTAGTAAAGAGGGAATAGCGTTGAATTTATCGGATTGCCGCGCCTGATAAAGCGCATTCTTTTTCAAAATCCGCAAGGAATTCAGACGGAGTTTGTTTAAATGCGTGTGCAATTTTAACAAGATTTTCAAGACTAATCCCTCTTTTGCCGTTTTCGTAACGGCTTAATGTTGCGGGTTCAAGACCGTTGTCAAAGCAGAAAGTATTTAGCGAGCTTTTTGTACCAAGTCGTCGTTTTTTAATATAAGAAGAAATATTTTTATGGTATTGCATATTGGTAATTATCTGATATGATGAATCATATATCATTACCAAATGGCAATAGAAGGAGGATTATGATGAAACACCGGAATCATAGATGTTTTACTCTTGCCGAAGCGTTGATAACACTCGGCGTTATTGGCGTTGTTGCGGCGCTTACCATGCCGGCGTTAATCGTAAGTTACAGGAAAATCGTTGTTGAAACACATCTTAAAAGGTTTTATTCAAATATAAATCAGGCAATAAAATTATCCGAAATTGACAACGGAGACAAGAAAGAATGGGTATTTGCCGGAGGAACAGTTGTTGACGAACAAGGCATCGGAACTTACCCTGACCCGACTGACTGGTACAATAAGTATCTGGCTCCATACCTGAAAACACTTTCTGTTTCATATACAGATGAAATGGTACCTTTTGGGGACGGAACAAGAAAAGGAATGCTTAAAGTCAAATTTGTTGACGGAAGTATTAATGTAATTACAACAAGCGGTGCAGACCACGCTTATTGTTTAACGGCAAAAGACGCGGAAGCAGGCCGTTCTAAATTAGGTGTAAATTGTTTTATGTTTGGATTTTACCCTACACGCTCCGAAACGCCGCAAATAAAACAAACTTACTATGACAAAGGTGTAGAACCTTATGTCTCCAGCAGCTGGAACGGCACGTATGAAGATTTAAAAACACGAAAACTTTATACAAAAATAATTTACCTGCACAACTGGAAAATTCCCGATGATTATCCGTTGAAGTTTTAAGTGAATAGGAAAGAGCAAAAAGACCATCAGTTGCCGAGCAACCACCCTGTCATCCTGAACTTGTTTCAGGATCCGACACATGGTAAAATGATACCTTCTTCCCAATTTCATTTTGGAGAATTTATTCGTGATAATTTGTCATTGGCCAGATCCTGAAACAAGTTCAGGATTGTATAGGTTAAGTAAATCGGTGACAAAAATTGTTACAATTTCTTAGATAGTTCATTATTTAACTCCGCTGGTTTCTTGCCGTTGATTCCTTGATGGGGACGATACTCATTGTAGTATATCATATACTTAAATAGTTCTTCTTCTAGCTCTGTTTGAGTGCCGAAGACTGTTCCTTCTACAAAGTCTTCCTCTACTGTACGCCAGAACCTCTCTACTTTGCCGTTTGTCTGCGGACGGTAAGGTCTAATCTTTCTGTGCTTTAGTT
>JAISCP010000083.1 GCA_031265495.1 Heliobacteriaceae bacterium
ATGTAATGAGGACGAAGCAATCCAGTCAAAACCGTTGAATTTACTGGATTGCCGCGTCGGGCTTACGCGCTGCAATGACGAAACAATGCAAAGTTAACAATGCCCTCAAGGGGAGGGTAATTTTTCCACCCTGCTAATTGCTTAATCATGTAACTAATTACTTGACATGTACAGCAATGACGGGACGGTTATGGTATGGCTTTTTACTAATCCTATTTACTAATAAATTCATGTAACTAATTACTTAACATGTACAATGGCTTACTCTCTCCCGTATGGAGAGGAATTTTCAATTTTGGATTGACGCCGCTAATTTTTGCAAGTACCTTCTGCACTGCTGAAGTTTGTCGTAGCCGAGCATAGCGCCCAGCATAAAGTCTTGTTCGGGCGATAATTTATTCAACTTTTCATCAAAAGTTTTCACGACTTTTATGCAGTCTTCATCTCCAAAAAATACGTTTATGGTTCGGCCGCCGGCTGAGCGTATCAGGTAAGGTATTTCTTCTTTTTGCAGTCTGTTTTCAATAATATCTCTGTATTGATTTTTTTCTGTTGTCAGAACAAGGTCACGCAGCCCTTTTTTATACTCGTAAATATGGTGCCTGAATACCCGTAAATCACTATTTTCCTGACTAACAGCACCGGAATCGGAAGCAAAATGCACGCGGGGAACTACTTGGAAAGGTCTGTAAGCAATACCGTGTACATTCATAATACAGTCTCCGCCGCTTCAGACGGCAGTTCCGGCAAGTCTTTGTTCATTTTTACCCCTAATTCGGAAATCCTGTCTATTTTGGATAAAATTCCGCCTTTGCCGCTGATTTTTGTAAATGTAGCAGTTAAAGAGTCTTTAATTTTTATCAAATCTTTTAAAATATCGGAAAATTTATCCAGCATTCCCGTGCAAACTTCCGAAATTTCTTTTGCATTTTTATTTTGGCGGTCAACTGCGTGAAAAGAATTAATTATTTTCAAAGCCGCAAGCAGGGTAGACGGCGACACGGGCATTACCCGGCTCCTCCACGCGTAATCCCACAACGCCCCATCGTCACAGAACATTAACGAATAACAGCTTTCAACCGGAATAAACATCAAAACATAATCCGGCGAGCCGTCCTGCGCAGAATAATCCCGTTTGGAAAGCCCTGTAATATGCGCTTTGGTAGAATCGGCAAACTGCTTTAGGTGAATTTGTTTTTCGTTTTCATCTTCGGCGTTAATATAGGCGTCCCAGCTTGCAAAAGAAGTTTTGCTGTCAATAAATATTGTTCTGTTTTCCGGCAAATAAACCGCTGCGTCAGGTCTGCCTTCGGCAGCGCCTTTCTGAACTGTGTATTCTTCATCCTTGCGCAGGCCCGAAGCTTCCAGAACACGCTCCAAAACAATCTCGCCCCAGCGGCCGGAAGTACGGTTATCGGATTTCATTGCTCTTACAAGAGAGTTGGTGTCTTGCGAAATCCTGTTACCCGTCTCAAGAAAAGACTTAATGTTCATATCAAACCGTGTAAAATTCTCTGTTTCCGCTTTGAAATTTTCCTCAGTGCGTTTTTCAAAATCCTCAATGCGTTCTTTAAAACGTTTGAAAAATTCATCCAGCCGTTCTTTGTTCTGCTGTGTAAGCTCAACCGCGCTGTCTTTAAGGATTTTATTCGCAATATTTTCAAAATATAAATTTGTCTTTGAATTAACATTTTTGGTTAACACAAAATAAAGCGCGGATACAACCACCGTACCGGTTAAAAAACCAATCAAAAACATTAATATTCCCATACACGTATCCTTTTTTTTTAAATTGTATCATAAAAAATCAATCATGCCGCAAAGCATGGTTCAGAGCATGGTTGAGGCAAAATATCAATCCAAAGATGTAAGACAATTCACCAAACCCTTGAATGCGTAATATCAATCAGGTCATGGATGAAACACCCCTCTAAAAATAGTAGTATGTACAGTGTAGACCGAATTAAATACAAAAAAGTTTCAACAGGGGGAGAAAATGAGAGAATTTAAAAGAAGAACCAGAGTATTAATAATTGATGATAATACGGACCATTTGAGAGGGGTAAAAGAACTCATCACGCTTGAAAGCAGCTTTGACGTCGCAGGCACGGCAACAAGCGCTAACTTAGGGATTAACCTTATCAAAAAATATCGTCCGGAATTGGTTATTATGGACATAAATATGCCTGAAAAAGACGGACTGCAGGCTATTGCAGAAATCGAAAAACTGGAGTTGGGCGCTAAAGTTATTGCCCTCAGCGCTTACGATGACGCGGACTTAATTTTCCGCGCAATGAAAATCGGAGCAAAAGGCTATGTCCTGAAAACTATGGCGTCAGCCCAGTTAATTTATGCGCTGGACGAAGTTGCCGCCGGAAAAATTTATCTTCCGACAGCGCTCACTTCCCGTTTCTTTGAACACTTCCAGCTGTCTTTCAGAGAAGAAGAAAATGCAAATTCTGCGGAAAACCTGCTGGCTTACCTGACTTCACGCGAAGAAGAAGTGCTTGATTTATTAACACAGGGGAATAACTACAAAGGCATTGCGGGAAAATTGTTTATATCGGAAACTACTGTTAAGACGCATGTAAATAATATTTTCCAAAAATTACAGGTAAACGACAGAACGCAAGCTGTACTTTACGCATTGAACAACAACTTTACGAACAAAAGACGGGCTAAAATGGCAGTTTAAGAGTTCCCTTAGGGGAAGACTCTCCGGTTTTGAGGCAGAATGACACAGACAAGCAGCGAACTAATTTTTCAACAATCAAGGTGTATTTCGCACGAATTGCGAAATCACCTTTCTATTTGCGAACTTTACTGCGAGATAATCAAAAAAAATCTTGACAAATCCGGTATAGAAAACGACTCTGTTAACAACGCGCTTAAATGTATTAAAAGGTCGCTGAAAATTATGGGGAATTCAATTCTCGATTTAAAATCGCTGGATAATCTTAAACCCGGTAAATATGATTTAAAACAGCTTATGGATGAGGCTGTTGAAACGTCTAAAGTTTACGGCGGCAGGTTCACGTGCAGCGCGCAAAAAAATGTACAGGTTTATGTGGATGAAAATAAATTTCTCGGCTGTATTGTAAATATCCTTAAAAACGCAGTGGAAGCAGGAGCTGACAAAATCAGAATTACGGCTTCGGCAGACAGGGAATATGCCCGTATAAATATATCCAATAACGGAACACCGATTTTACCCGAAAAACAGCGGGAAATTTTTAATGAAGGGTTTACCACAAAGCAAAGCGGCGGCGTTCCGTCCGGGCGCGGACTGGGGCTTTTTATCTGTAAAAACAATCTTGCCGCACTAAATGCTGAATTAAAACTTATCAAGTCCGACAAAAAATCAACCGAATTCGAAATTACGTTACCGGTGAGTTAAGAAGAGCGTTAATAGTGATTAAGAGGTATGGAAACATTTTTTGAAGTTCCAATTTGGAACCTCAAAAACCGGTTTCAGCCCAAGGATTATGTAACCCTTTAAATTCATCAGGAAATTGAGAATTTTTTATTTTTTCCCAACTTATAAATAATGGCTTTGACTTAGTAAGTTTTTGTACTGCTTGAATATAGTATGGCTTTTTACGGTTACTGTTATTCGGCTGCGGAGGAGGAACAAGAACAATGCGCCCCGTTGGGTATACTTCTTTTGCTCTGGCTATTGCAGTATCAAAATCACTGTCAGAACTTAATATATAACAGGTATCATACCCCTTCTCTAATGCTTTTTCTACAATAGTAATCGCAATATTAACATCCGTATTCTTTTCTTCATGCTTAGTTAAATGTGTTCTGTCCTGTTTTGAATTACAGCCGCTGCAACGCTCACTTCGTTTACATCTGTTAATAGTCTTTTTTTTAAATTTCCCGAGAACGACTTTTATATCTTGTGTTTCTAAAGCTTTTACATAGATTTTATGCCTTTCAACGGAATTTTTTCCCCTGTGTTCCGCATAAGCGGAAAAATAAATAAACTCAAAAGAATTATTTTTAACATCATCAAAATATGCCTGTAACAACTTTTTATAATTAAGCCATTTTACACATACCTTATTTTTGTACTGATAATCATCTAATCTGTGGTAGAAGTTAAATCCATCAATTAAAACTAAAATCTTTGACATCTTATTCCTTTAAAAACGACGAACAGTAACATTGGTTACTGTTCGATGGCTTTCGCCGAGTATGTGATAATCTTATAAATAATAAAATTTAATGTCAATTAGTTAATATCAGTCTATATCTTTATAAACGTTTCAAAATCACCTGAATTCTGTATTTAAAGTATATATTTACATTATTTCATACTTTAAACAATACTTAACATTATACTATATTATTCCCTAAATAGTCAAGAATTAAACTCTTAAAACCGAACATATAATTTTGTAAATATTACACCCGGAGGTGCAGTTCGTAATCATTAAATTTTGTTAAGCATTTCCTTTAGATAATGGCAAATTCCGCCTATTTGTTGTTTTTATTTATATAAGTAAAGGGAAAAGTACTGTGGGATTTTTCAATTCATTATCCGAAATAGCAAAAAACCGCTCAAACTTCCGAAAGTGGGAGGAAGAACAGCGTGATAACCGGGCGCAGCGTGAAGCTTTATACCAAAAACGCCCGCATTCCGATGCTGAGATTAAACATGCGCAGCAATTAGGCACAACAATTATTGATGTTGTGGATATAATGGACAACCATTCGGAAAGCATTGCCGAAAACGTGGAAACAGCAACCGCTCCGCTTTCGTCATTTGCCACGTACGCAACATTTATCGGCAGCTCGCTGCTTACAGGCAAATTTCTGATTAATCCGGCATACAAAGCAAGGCATAAAATAGCTGAAGAACAAATATACCGGAACCAAGCCGCAGAAAAACTTGCCCGGCAAATAAACGAAGCGGCGGGCGGAGGTAGAAGTTTTTATGCCTCTGATTTCAAAAAGAAAAAAGTTATTGACAGAATTCAAGACCCTGAGTTAAAATCTCAGGCAAAAGCTATTTACGATAAGTATACGAAATCAATATCCAAGTACAAAAACCGCCCTAAATACGGTTTCATCGGCATTGCACTTGCAACTCTTGCAGCTTATATCGGTACAACGATTTTTGCGACTAAACTTCAGGTGGACAGTTCAAAGATTGCTCGTTTTCAGGCAAGAAAAATTTTGGAAGACCCTAAGGCTTTCGTAAAATACACTCCCGAACAAATTGAAGCCGCTAAAAAAGAGCTTGAAAATAATCCCGAATTAAAAAAGAAAAAACGCAAAGAAAAATTAAATACCGGCTTTTTTAAGGGTATTATAAATGTTTTAAAAGACAGAAAAGCTTACAAAGAAGCTAAGCGGAACGATACCGATGAATCAAAAAAGGTTACGCGGGCGCTGACTCCTGAAGAAAGAGTTCTGGCGCAGAAAGACAAAGAAATAATCCAGCGCACTATCAGAATAGTAAACAACGAAGCGGAAAAATATTCCCAAAAAATGGAAATGACCGCCGGATTGATTATGGGCGGAACACCGATATTAGGCGCTCTTGCAGGTTTGATTATAAACAAAATCGACAGCGCGGGCGGCTTTGTGGAAAAATATGTAAACAAAGCGGTTGATAAGCATGGAAGCGAGGAAGCTAAAAAAGCTTTCGCCGAGTTTAAAACCAAAAAACCCGGAAGTCCGGGATATTTCACAAAATGGGTTAAGTTCCAGAAGGAACTCCTGCACGAAGGCAAGGAAGGCGCTAAAGAAAGCCGCAATTTTTTCAAAATAATCAAAAAATATTCAGTTGCAGGACTGGCGCACAGCCGGGGCAAGAAATGGATTTTTGCAGGCGCTTCCGCTATAATCAGCGGATTTGCCAGTTTAGTAATCGGGCTTAAACTCCAAAAGGCTTCTGCCAGAGCAGGACGCTATACCGCAAAACGCGAACTCGAAAAAGACCCCCGAAACTTCATCGGATATTCCGACGAGGATTTTCAGGAAGTAAAAGATGTTAAGGGGCAAAAGAAAAAATCCGGTTCAAAATTTAAAGAATGGACTTTATTCATTCCTACCGTAATGAAACAGTATTATGAATATCAGAAATTCAAAAAAAATGAATACAAAGAAAACAAAATTCTGCAAGAAGAATTAATGAAACAGGAAGTCACAGCCGAACAGCTTACGGATGCAAAAAACCTTCAAAGGAAATTATTTAACACTTTTGAAAAGGTAGACGACAATTCTCAGCAATACTCCGAATCAACGGAAGCAGCCATAGAAATTGTCAAACCGTTCGTTTATATTGGCGGAGGTGCGCTGGCGCTTTCCCCTATCATATATACTGCCGTTCAGTTGAAAAAAGGCAAAACTACAATAATAAATAAAATAACCGGCAGACTGAGCAAAGCAAGCAAATTCCTAAAAAGCAAAATATTTAAAAATTACCTGAAGGATGTTGAAAAAAATATTCCGTACAAAGTTCAAGGTATGGATGCAAAAAGCAAACCGCTGGGTACGCTTTTAAAAAATGTTAATTTTAAAGAAGATACCATACCGGAAGCATCACAAAAAGTTTACCAAAATCTGCTTGGCGCTTCGGCGGATTTCAGGAAACTGGACAATGAAGCCCAAAAACAAGCTCTGGATAATTTGGCAGAGTCAATTAACAGTATCACGAAAAACTTTAAGTTAAAAGGACATGACGCCGGTAGTGTTGTCCGGCGTCTCGGACATTGCGACAATCCTCAAACCAGAGCTGACGTGCTGGATATTCTGCTCAATAATACAAAAGTTTTAACTGAAATGACTTTGGACAGACGTGATGCGGCAATAGAATTTATCGAGCGGTATGACGGCGGAAAACTGATTAATTTTTCAGAAAATTTTCCAGAAATTTTACAGGAATTAAGTAAGTTGGATAAAAAAGATTTTCCTCATAAAATCGCAGATATTTTTAGTAATCCTGAGGCAATTACTGAACAACAATTAAAACAGTTTGGATTAGAAGCAAACCCGCTTCGGAAAATCTCAGTTGATGGCGCTAAAGAAGCGCTAAAGTCATTTAAGGAAAAAGTTGGAAAGATGTCTGATGCAGAAGTTGAAGTTGAAATGATGAAATACGGGCGCTTATTATCAGGAATGGATAAAAAGACAGTACTCGACATTATCCCTAAAGTTGAAAAAATAATTGATAATATTCCGGAAGCAGAACTCAAGGCGATATTCAACAAATTCATACAGGAATTCAGCGAACACCCTGACGAAGCGTTGCAATTGCTGATGTCGGGCAAAATTCAGCAAATATTTATGACTCCTAAACTCAAAGCAGCTATTGCGGCGGCAGGCGTAAGCTGGACTGTATTCATCTTTGGATTAACCGGTATAATCGGCGTATGGCTTTCCGAATTGCAGTTAAAAGCCGGCAGGCTGGGTGTTATGAAGGCAATCGAATCGCTTGGCGACCCTGCATATTATGCAAATATTGAAATTCAGGAAGAGCGGCAGCAAGCGCCGCAAACTTCGCAAACGCCGCCGCAAAAAAGCTCAAGCCTGCTGGATAAGTTCAGACGCCGGTAATTAATTAGTGAATAGCTATTAGTAAATAGTGAATAGAATTGTTAAAAACCTGCCATAACCTTCCTGTCATCCTGAACTTGTTTCAGGATCTGGCACATAGCAAGTCGCACTATCTGCTCAATTTCATTGCAGCATCTGTCAATCTGTACGGGTAAGAAAACTTTACAGAAATTGTATATTTGTATCGATGGTCAGATCCTGAAACAAGTTCAGGATGACAGGAAGAGCCTCTTTCTTCCGGCCCTCTCTACCCCACCCCGAAATTTGCTTTGGCAAATTTCGACCCTCCCTCAAGGGAGAGTGTTAACTTTTTATTGCTTTGTCATTGAGATGACGAATGTAATGAGGACGAAGCAATCCAGTCAAAACCGTTGAATTTACTGGATTGCCGCGTCGGGCTTACGCCCTTCTCGCAATGACGAAACAATGCAAAGTTAACACTGCCCCCTCAAGGGGAGGGTAATTTTTCTACTCTGCTAATTGCTTTCTTCCTTTTTAGTACCGATAGTTTTTTTTTCAAACATTCTGGCGGAAACGAGCACCACAATCGCCAAAACGGTGGAAAACACCGCAAAGCCGTACATGCCTGCGCCGCAAGCCATTCCGACAGCCGCCGCCATCCACAGAGTAGCCGCCGTAGTGAGTCCGTGAACGGTTTCCCCGTGCCGGAGAACCGTTCCCCCGCCAATAAAGCCGATACCGGTAACTATTTGAGCCGCAACCCTTGCCGTATCACGCACAGCCCCGCCTGCAGGCAAACCGTCCCCCATAATTAGCGGAAAACCGTAAATAGAAATTACCGTGAACACACACGCACCGAGACAAACAAGAATATTTGTCCTTAACCCTGCATATTTATTGGAGAATTCACGCTCAAGCCCAATCGCAAACCCAAGCAGCAGAGCGGCTACTACTCTAATATATATATCCATAATGACCTTTCTTAGAGACTAAGGGTTAGAGACTAGCTATTTCTTGTCTTTAACTCTTATCTCTCATTTTTTAATTAGTTCTACCTGTATACTTTGCTTGTTTTATTGAACATGCTTAACGGTTTTTAAACCTTTCAACTAATCTTTGACTGGATTGCTTCGTCGCAAGCTCCTCGCAATGACAGTATCAATAAAAGTTTCCGTTGTAAACCTTTCAACCATTCAACTTTTCAACTGTTCTGGTTTCCAGTCTCTAACCCCTAGTCTCTGTTTTTTGGGTCTAACACATCTCTAATAGTATCACCAATTAAGTTAAAAGACAAAACAGCAATAAAAATTAAAAATCCCGGAGTAAGCAGCCAAGGCCGGTAGATAATATTAGTATACTCCTGAGCTTCTTTGAGCATATTGCCCCAGCTTGCGTCCGGCTGCTGAATTCCCAGCCCCAGAAAACTTAACCCCGATTCGGACAAAATATAAGAGGGTACCGAAAGCGTCATTGCCACAATTACAAAACTGGTCGTCTGCGGCAGAATATGTTTTGTAATAATTCTCAGACGGCTTGCGCCGATTGATTTTGCCGCCTGAACAAACTCCTGATTTTTAACGGAAAGAACCATTCCCCGCACAACCCGCGCAAACCCTGCCCAGCCAATCAACGCAAGGATTATGACAATAAGCATAAACCTCTGGACGCTTGTCATGCCTGCCGGTAAAATCGATGCCAGAATTATCAGCAGATAGAAGCTCGGAACAGACATAACCGCTTCGGCAAATCTCATCATTACAATATCGGTTTTCCCGCCCAAGTAGCCCGAAATACCGCCGTACAAAAGCCCTATCGGAAACAGTACAAGCAAGGCAAGAAATCCTATTGTCATAGAAATTCTGCCGCCAAAAAGCAGTCTGGAAAACACATCGCGCCCGTTTATATCAGAACCCAGCAGGAACAATCTGCCGCCGTTTTCTACCGAAACCAAATGACCGTGTGAAAAGAATTTTAAATAAAACTTTTTACTTCTGTCGGGCCTGCAGGTTATGCGCAGATTTTCAGCGTCAAACTCTCTTATATAATTATAAGTGTAAGGCATTGATAAACGGCCGTTTTCATCAATCGTATATATTTTGGACGGCGGTACATAAGACATGGTTCTGTCGGAAAAGTCCTTTGAATACGGAGCCAAAAAATCCGCAAACAACAGCGCCGCATATATTACACCGAGAACTATCAGCGCAATTTTTGCAAATTTATCTTTTATTAATTGAATATAAATTTCTTTAAACATAATAAACAGACTAAATTATTAATTACTGTTAACTCGTCATTGCGAGGAGGGTGTCAGCCCGATGCAGCAATCCGATAGAATGACATTTTCGACCGGATTTTCCGGATTGCTTCGCTGCGCTCGCAATGACGAATCGTTTATTAACAGTATTTAGTCCTTTATACCTCCTTCCTTCTAATTCTGGGGTCAGTTATAATCAGCAGAATATCCGCAATCAGGTTGCCCAGTATAAGCATTACCGCCCCAATCATCAGTGAAGCCATAACGAGGTTTATATCCGAACGCAAAACCGCTTCAAGGATTAAGCGCCCCAAACCCGGATATTGGAATACATACTCCGTCAACGCCGCCCCGCTCAAAAGACTTGCAAACTCAAACCCTAAAAGCGTTATCATCGGATTAACCGCGTTGCGCAGCGCATGTTTGTATATAACTTTAAATTCGCTTAAACCCTTTGCCCGTGCGAATTTCACATAATCGCTGTCGAGCACGTCCAGTAAATTCCCCCGCATCTGCCGCTGAAGTCCGGCAAGCGAAATTGTGAAAAGAACCGCTACCGGCAAGATTAAGTGGTGAGTAACATCCCATATTTTCTGCGCAAAGCTCATTTCCAAAAAGTCAGAGCTTGTTAAGCCTCCGACCGGAAACCAGCCTGTTTTTACGGCAAAAATCAACAGCAGCACCGCAAAAAAGAACGACGGAATCGCCATTCCGATACTGGTTAAAACCGTTAAAATCCTGTCCCGTTTGGATTTCCAGTGAACCGCAGCAAAAATCCCCAGCGGAACACCCGTAACCCATGTCAAAAAGATTACCACAACAGTCAAAAGCAGTGTGTTTGGAATTCGCTCCTTTAATTTCGCGCTGACCTGCTCACCGTTTGAGGTTACGCCCAAATCGCCCCTGACAAAAGACTTTGCCCATTTCGCATACTGCACAATAATCGGTTTATCCAAACCCAGCCGTTCGGTTTCCCTTTGCAGAGTTTCTTTTGACACAGACGGATTTAACTTCAATTCCGCAAGCGGGTCAACAGGCGACAGACGAATTATGAAAAAACTTATTAACGACACTATAATAAGCAGAGGGATTGTTTGGAGTATACGCTTGAAAATATATAGTAAAATTTGCATTATTTACCATCCTCCGCATAAATTTCCTCAACATTATGCGTAAGCCCTCCCAGCGAAGACGGAAAAACATTCTTAAATTTCTTGCGCATAGCGGCAATTCTTATTGGAGAATATATATAAATAAAAGGTTTTTCATCATAAACTATTTTTTGATATTCATCATAATACTTTTTTCTGTCCTCAAATTTAACCGCAAGCGCACCCTGTTTAAACAATTCATCAATGCGTGCCTCATAAGGCAGACGCTTGCTTCGGCGGTCTTTTTCAAGGCGTTGGTTGAACACATGCAAAGTTCCGTCTGAAAGCCAGACGTTCTTACCGCCGTTGGGTTCCAGCGGCGAGCCGGTCAAGCCCATAATAACCATATCCCAGTCGAGCGTACTCACGAGTTTATTAACAAGCGAGTTGAATTCAATCGGCTTGAAATTAACTTTCATGCCCAAGTCTTCCAAATCCTGCTTCACCATAACCCCGATTGCCTCGCGCTCGGTGTTTCCCGCATTTGTGTAAAGGTCGAATTCCACACGGTTACCGTATTTATCAGTCAAACGTCCCTTCCCGTCCTGATAAAACCCGGATTTTTTGAGTAACTCACGTGATTTATCAAGATTTCTGCCGTAAGGTTTTAAAGTCTTATTCAAAAAAACGGAATTCAGGCTTTCCGGTGTAAAAAGCGGCGCAGCAAGCCCGTTTGCAATATTAAGAACCATGTTTTTCCGGTCCAGCGCAAAATCCACTGCCTGACGGAAATTCTTATCTCTGAACCACTTTTGTTTTTTGGAGTTAACATAGAATTCACCTTTTTCATTGCGCCGGTTGTTCTGGTTTATACCCATATACATTGTTCCCGTGTCAGGCCCGAGATTATACATGGCAAAATCCGAATATCTTTCCCGCGCCTTAAAACGCGCCGCATTCGCACCGTGAAGGTTAATCAGGTCAATCTCCCCGCCCTCAAATTTCAAAACCTCATTGTTTAAGTCGCCGACAATCAGATAAATTACTTTGTCAAGGTAGGGAAGTTTTCGGTTTTCCGTATTAATAATATAGTAATCAGGATTGCGCTCATACACAACGCGCTGGGCAGGAACGTATTCAACCATTCTGAAAGGCCCTGAAGTTACAAAATTTTTGGGATTGGCGTTTGTTGAAAAGAATGTTTCGAAATAAGCCTTACCTTTTTTGACGGCAGGCTCAAAAACGTGTTTCGGCGCAATCGGGCCTGCCAGAAGCCTTAAAAACGGCGCAAACGGCTGCGGGGTCGTAAAGATTACCGTATAATCGTCTGCTTTTCTGACCGTCGGGAGCTTTCCGTCAATAACAACCGAATCGCGCGCCGAAGTGTTGCCAAAACCGTCAAAAATAATGTTCCGCCACGTAAACACCACGTCATCTGCGGTTATTGGTTTGCCGTCCGACCATTTTATCCCGCGCCGCAAGTGCATAATATAATCGTTTCCTTTGATTTCGTAAGATTTTGCAAGCTTTGGAACAGTTTCGCCCGTCTGCGGGTCGGTCGTTACGAGTCCGTCATACATAAGCTCGGACAGCGCTGCGGAAGTGGCGTCCTTTGTGTTAAACGGGTTGAATGTCTTGGGGCCTTCGCCGATTGTGGACATGACCAGCGCACCGCCGAATTTCCCGGCCGGCGCCTGAGACTGAAGATAATCAACGCCTTTAAGCGTAACCGTTTTTGCACGCGGCGGAAAAACAACCTGCTGAGGCGCCGCAAACGCAGTTTGCGGCGCCTCAGATTCAGCCACCGGCAAATCACGGTTAACACACAACAGCAGCAGCAACAATACAACTAAGATATAACCTATCCGCTTCATATTCCAAGTTTAACATGAAAAGAGATTTTGTTTATAGCAGGTCGGGTACATCATGTAAATAACTGTTAAGCGGGGACTAAGAGGTATGGAGAGCTGGAGGTATAGCTAAATTAGTAAATAGTAAACAGGAAAGAGGGAACAGCAAAGAATTGCCACAGCCCACCTTAACCTCCCTGTCATCCTGAACTTGTTTCAGGATCTGGCACTTGGCAAATCGCACTATCTGCTTAATTTTATTGCAGCATCTGTCAGTATGTACGAGGAAGAAAACTTTACAGAGATTGTATATTTTTATCGATGGCCAGATCCTGAAACAAGTTCAGGATGACGTGACGCTCAGCGTGATGTTTTTATATTGAACTCGGGTAGAACACAGTGCTTTGGGTACAGGCTCAGCCTGCCCCTCTCTCGTATGGAGAGGGCAATCTAACCATTCAACCTTTCAACTATTCAACCCTTCAACTAATTTTATCACTTAATCACCTATTCGCTGCTTACTCAACAAAACATTAATTTTTCATTAAGGAACTTCAACATCCGCTCGGTTTGTTTTATAATTCTTTTAGAAATGAAAAAAGGAGGGATACCATGATAAGACCATTAAGTGACAGAATCGTCATTAAAGTTATTGAAGACAACGAACAGACTCAAGGCGGAATTTTTATTCCCGACAGCGCAAAAGAAAAACCGCAAAAAGGTGAAGTTATCGCTGTGGGTTTGGGCAAATTCAACGAAAAAGGCGAAAGAGAACCTCTTGACGTAAAAGTCGGAGACATTGTACTTTACGCAAAATACGCAGGTACAGACGTCAAACTCGACAATGATTTGCTTAAAATATTGTCTGTGAAAGATGCACTGGGAATACTTGAGTGATTTCAATCACCCAGCATAAAAAGCAGGCAGGTAAAACAGTTGAAAGGTTGAAAAGTTGAATGGTTGAAAGGTTTAAAAACCGGCAAGTACGTTCAGCAAAAAAAGCAAAGGAGACAGGTAGCAACTATCAGAAGCCGGCTAGGGGTAAAATGCAAAAACTAAAAGTAAAAACATAAAAAGGCGAAATTCACTAACATTAACTTGAAAGGGCATAAAAAGCAAAGGAGTTGCGAGGCAGCTGTCGGAAGCCGATTGAAGGTAAAATATAAAAACTAAAGGTAAAACCTTAAAAAGGCGGAAGACACTAACATTGACTTGAAAGGGTATAAAAAGAAAGGAAAGAAAAATGGCAAAACGAATTGTATTTGACGAAGAAGCAAGAAAATCGCTTCTAAAAGGAATAGACGCCGTAGCTGATACGGTTAAGATTACACTCGGCCCAAAAGGACGCAATGTAATCTTAGAAAAAAAATTCGGCGCACCGCAAATTGTTAACGACGGTGTTACAATAGCAAAAGAAATAGAGCTTAAAGACGGACTGGAGAACGCAGGAGCACAGCTTTTGAAAGAAGTTTCTTCCAAAACAAACGACGTTGCGGGCGACGGAACCACAACAGCTTCTGTTCTGGCTCAGGCAATCGTGCGCGAGGGGCTGAAAAACTTAACTGCCGGCGCTAACCCGATGTCCATAAAACGCGGTATTGACAAGGCGGTTGATTTAGCGGTGGAAAAAATTAAAAAATTATCAAAACCGGTTAACACTAAAGAAGAAATCGCTCAGGTTGCGGGAATTTCCGCAGGCAACAACACCGAAATCGGCGAACTTATTGCGGAAGCTATGGAAAAAGTCGGCCATGACGGGGTTATCACCGTAGAAGAAAGCAAATCATTCGGCACAAATTTAAAAGTAGTCGAAGGTATGCAGTTTGACAAAGGTTACTTATCACCGTACTTTGTAACGGATGCGGAACGCATGGAAGCTGTTCTGGAAGACGCTTACGTACTTTGCGTGAACAAAAAAATCAACCTTATTGCCGACCTTGTGCCTGTTCTGGAAAAAGTTGCACGCGACGGACACTCACTGCTGTTGATAGCGGAAGACGTTGAAGGCGAAGCGCTTGCAACGCTTGTTGTAAATACAATGAGAAAAGTTCTGCGCGCGGTTGCGGTGAAAGCTCCGGGCTACGGCGACAGAAGAAAGTCTATGCTTGAAGACATCGCAATCCTTACCGGCGGCGAAATGTTCACCGAAGAATTGGGCATTAAGCTGGAAAACGTTACAACCCAAATGATGGGACATGCAAAACGGGTTACGGTAACAAAAGACGAAACCACCATTGTTGTAGGCAGCGATACCAAAAAAGCCGTTCAGGACAGAGTTGCTTTAATCAGAAAGCAAATTGAAGCCTCTGACTCGGATTACGACAAAGAAAAGCTTCAGGAACGTATTGCAAAGCTTTCCGGCGGCGTTGCGGTAATCGAAGTCGGCGCGGCAAGCGAAGTCGAATTAAAAGAGCGTAAATTACGTATTGAAGATTCCCTCAACGCAACCCGTGCGGCAAACGAAGAAGGAATTGTTCCGGGCGGCGGAATTGCACTGATAAGAGTTCAACAGGAGCTTCAAAAAATTCTGGAGAAAAGAGAATTTGCCTCTGATGATGAAAAAATCGGGTTCAAAATTCTGATTTCTGCGCTTGATGTGCCTTTGCGCGCAATTGTTGATAATGCCGGCGCAAGAGCGGATGTTGTACTTGACACAATACTTTCAAACGAAGGTTCTTACGGTTACGATGCGCTTGAAGGCAAATATGTCGACATGTACAAAGCCGGAATAGTTGACCCTGCAAAGGTTGCGCGTTCAGCTTTAATGAATGCCGCGTCTGTGGGTTCAATGCTCCTGACAACTGAGGCTGCGGTAGTAGAAATTCCTGAGGAAAAATCCGCGCCTGATATGTCTGCAATGGCAGGCATGGGCGGCATGGGTTACTAAGGAACAATCAGGTAACGTAAAAAGCTCCCGTTAACGGGAGCTTTTTATTACATGATTAAGCGTAAATAGGATTGTTAAAAACCAACTATAACCATTCTTTTTTTTCTATACCTCTTAAGTTTAGTCACTCAGCCACATAAATGTTTATTGTATAATTCATACTATGAAAGAATTTTTACTGTCCTTGCTGGATTGGATTTACAAGAAAAAATGCTACTTCTGCGGATGTTCGCATGAAAGCGTTAAGATGTGTTCCGGCTGTGCCGATACTCTGGAACATCTGCCTGTCAAAGTTAACCGTATAATTTCAGGCAGAAACGTCTACTGCTGCGGAGTCTATTCCAAAAATATCCAAAAGCTTATACGCGGATTAAAATATCACCGCCAGCCCGAACTCGCATACTATCTGGCAAAGTTCATGTACGAATACCACCGGAAAATTACCGAAAGCAGCAGTTTTGAAATAGTTCCGGTACCGCTTCACGCGAATCGGCTGAAAAAACGTAAATACAACCACATGAATCTCGTTGCGGAAGAATTATGCCGGCTTTCGGGCTGCATACTCAATACTGATTTGGTAAAACGGGTTAAAGATACCGCAGCGCAGTACAAACTTTCAAAGAAAGAACGCAAAAAAAATCTTGCCAACGCATTTGAGGTTGACAAATCAAAGTTCAACGGCGGAAAAATCCTGTTAATCGACGACATTTGCACAACAGGCGCTACTTTTGAAGAAATAATCGGGGAGTTTAAAAAACACAATATTAATGATATAGTTTGTCTGGCGGCAACAACACCGTTCGGAGAATAATGATATTAAGCGCTTTTTCAAAATACCTGCAAAAACACGACAGTGAAATTATTGAAAACAAAACCAGCGCCGTAAAATTGCTTTGCGATTGGGTTCGGCTCGTTGTTCACAAAAACCCGAAACAGCATGTTGATAAGATTGTTCATGCAGAAATCATGCTTGCAGAAAATACCGGCGGTGATTTTCTGATTACGGGCAAGTCCGAAAGCGGCAGAGTTTTAGTTAAAGCTTTATACAACTTTGCAATGAGTTATGAAAATTATCTTATGAGCCGCTGGCTTGCTGATAAGAAAGCAGACGATTTCAACAGTTAGAAGAAATTGTTCGTTTCACTTTGTGTTTTACCCAAGATTTATTCAAGCCTCCGGCCCTCTCTACCCCGAAATTTGCTTTAGTAAAATTCGACCTGCCTGAAACAAGTTCAGCATGACAGGGTGATTATTACAGGTTTTTAACAATCCTATTTACTAATAATCAATCGTGTAACTAATCACTCAACAGGCGCACTGTCCAGAAGCCCGCGAATTCTTAAATACCTGTCCAGCTCAACTCTGAGCTTTCCTAAATCCATATAAAGCGCGTTGCTCAGCAAAACCCTGTTATCATACTTCGGGTCAATAATATACACAGTCGGAAAACCGTTTAAGGCATAGTCTTCCACAATTTTTTCATTCGCCTCGCTGTCCACATTGAGCATTACAAAGCTAAACTTATCTTTATATAATGAATGCAGCATTTTGTATTTTGGCATAAACTTGAGGCAATATCTGCACCAATCCGCATAAAACAAAGCTAAAACAGGTTTACCTGTTTTTTCCGCTTCTTCGTAGGTAATTCCGATACTATATTCGGATGGCTTTTGGGGCTCAAACAGCGTATTGGCATAAACGCAAACGCCGGCAAGAATGAGCAGTATTCCAACAACTATTACAATTTTTTTGTTCATAATTTATATTATACAGCAAAAATAATATCCTGCTTTTTGGTAAATCTAATCGTAACAATTCGCAGACGGCAGGATGTTGAAATAATTTCAATAAAATTACTAGCCTACCTTTAACTGAAAATTTTTCCTTCTGCATCGGTAGTTAAAAGTGTTTAATAAAACGAATTTATTTTCAGTTTTTAATTTTTCTATTATATCAATAGCCTTTTTCAAATAATTACAATTTGTCTTTGCATCTAAAAGTTTTTGTAATTCCTTTTCTGCACTGCTGACAGGGTTTTTATCATAAATCCATAATGCCCAGGCACATTTAGAATTCCAACCTTCCGGGCAAGGTATAATTTTGCCGTTAATTTGTTCACTGTAAGATGTAATCGCACTATGCGGCGATATTTTAGCTTTACGTTTTTCAGGATCGGGTACGTCTAAAGGATATGGCTGCATATAATAAGTGCTGCCTGCGTGTTCTCTAAAATTGCCGATAAAATCATTCATTATTACATAATTATTTATATATTTTTGCAATTTAGATTTGTATTTTTTCCGTTCTTGTGAGGTTAGAACATAGCCAAAGCCCGGGGCATTGAAAGTAATTGCATTGCACAACTCACCATCCCTAATCGCTCGGGCAGCAACTATTTGTGCATAAGCTCCCCCTAATGAATGACCCGTAACGTATATTTGGTGATTTGGAAATTTTTCTTTGACTTTAATATAAAATTCTTTAGCTTTTTTCGTAGAAGGCGGTATCTTCTTTGCTATAAAATGAGAATCAGTAATAATGTCTATTATATCATCTGTCCCTCTGTAAGCAATAATTATCTCATCGCCTTTCTTGAACGCTGCACAAGCAAAGTTAGCCGATTTAAAAACATTAATTTTTGACCTTTTTGAACTTTTAACACTACCATGAAATTCCATCGGCGAAATAATTTGCCAATCATCAATAACATTCGGCATATTATCGTTGTAGACTTCTCTGCTTAAATCTTTGCAAATTTCAAAATTTCTTTCCATTATTCTTACCCCCACCACCATCATCGCGGATATTCGCATGATAACGCACCGGAGCACCTTCTTAAAGTGTATTGTACACAATTCTTTACATGATTCTAATAAAATTTGCAATGTCTCCCGGCGCATAATATGTGCCGGCACTTAATAAGATACAAACAAAACATTGCATGACCTAAAACAGATATTAGGTAAAAATGAAAGACTAGCAAAAATTATTTTTACGGGTTTTAATAAATCATTATGAGAATTAACAGTTTAACAATATTTCAAGGAACACTATCTACGACTAACAAAGATAGCCAATCAACTGTCTCAGGAAAAGTAGTGACTACACCTGAGCAAGATAAAAAGATTATAGAAGAATTCGAAAAACTTTATAAAGGTACAAAAACCAAATTAACTCGCGAAGAGGCTCTTCCTTTGTCTAGAGTTCTAGTTGCTGCATTAGATAATACACGCTATATTCCACAAAATTATCTTCCCACAGGTTCAAGTGAAAAACTTTCAGATGATGACATTAAACCAAAAATTGAAAATTGTAGTTTTAGCCCCGGTTTTATCTCTCCGGAAGAAACTGCCTGCATCACCTTAAATAAAGATATTGATCACATTTTCGAATATAAAGACTATTCAAAGTACTTTCATGTAGCAGGATATAACTTTGGTTTGGATAAGCATATTGAGTATGACGCACCAAGAATAGAATTTAGCCTGAACATTAAAAGTGATAGATTGCGGTAGGGCCTTGAGCCAACATTACTATTGAATCTTTGAAATACAATATATAAAGCAAAAAGACAGTATAATACGGCCTTTGTCTCAAAAACCGGAGTTTACGTTACAACATCCGAACTCTGAAAAGGACGGTGTTATAAGGTTTGACATCAAGAATAGACTTATACTTTACACTTTTAAAAGAGCAGCATAGCTTTTTGTCATACTCCAAAACAATTATAGCATAGAATTTTTTATTTCTTTCCTTTAACCATTCTTCAAATTCTTTTTAATTTTTTGGATCGTTGTAAAATTTTTCAATTAACGGCAAAAACCTTCTTGCTATTTCTATTTGTTCTTCTTTGGTAATTAAGCTTAAATCAATTATGCCTGTTTTCTTCATACTACTTGAATTAAATAATGTGTTGCTCTGGCTTCACCCTTTTTTGTTAAGATTCCTTTTGCCATTAAATCAGCAATGTCTCTTGCCGCCGTATCCTGTGAACAATTACATATCTTAGACCATTTTACTGTTGTTAAGTTTCCCTCAAATCCGTCAAGAACCTTGTTCAAAATCTTAATTTGGCGTTCATTCAACGAAGTTGATTGGTGTTTTTGCCAAAATTCCGCTTTTTGCATAATTGAAGTCAACAATTCTTGTGAATTTTCTATTGCCATAATCAAATTTTCTAAAAACCAAACAAGCCAAAAGGTAATCTCTAATGACGATTTCTCAGTCATTTTCAAGATTTCATAGTAAGATTTTCTGACTTTTTTTATTTGCGATGACATTGAATAGAATCTGTTTGAAGAACTTTCGCTTCGCGCAAGTAGCATATCTGTCAAAGCCCTTGCAATTCTACCATTGCCATCTTCAAATGGGTGAATAATTACAAACCATAGGTGCGCAATGCCGGCTTTGATAATCAAATCGTCATTGCCTTTGTTGATGTAATCAATCAATTCAGACATCTGTGATTGCAAAAATTCAGCTTTTGGTGCTTCGTAATGAACTTTTTCTTTTCCGGCAGAGCCTGAAACAACTTGCATTCTGCCATTGGAATCATTTCTGTAACTTCCTGTTTTTATTTTATATAAACCGCTATAACCTCCCGGAAACATAGCCGCTTGCCAGCTGTACAAACGTTCATGGCTAATTGGTTGTGAGTAATTTTGAGATGCATCCAGCATCATATCGACGATTCCTTCAACATTTCTTTCAATGTTGATGCCTGCGCCAATATCTATTCCAAGGCGCTTGGCGATTGACGAACGGACTTGTTCAGAATTCAATATTTGCCCTTCAATTTCGTTTGATTTGATGACATCTTCGACTAAGACATTCAGTAAGGCTTTTTCCTTTACCTCAAAGCCCAACATATCCATCTTGCCTAACAAATAGCCTTGTTTTGCCTTAACTTGTGTCAAAAGATTTAAAATTTGTTCTTTATCCCAGGTAAATTTGGGAAAGTTTTTATTTTCGTAAATATACATAAATATCTCCGCAGTTTATGCGGTTATTATACCACATTATCTCCGCAAATTCCATACAAAAATAAATTCTAACGTTAAATGAGGCAGCAAAGTTTTGGGATGTTACAGTTAGTATGAAAAGAAATCGTAAAAATACCTGCTTGAGCTCATTTTTCATTAAATTAAGTACGCCAAACAAATGGCTTACAGGTAATAAGGTAAAATTTAAAGCTGCTAACAATCATGACGAATTTTGTGATTTTTGGGCAAGACCAACACCGGCATCCGTCAGAAGGAAACTACCGGGTGTTGAGCCATTAAGTGATTGTTTATTAGTTGACGGAGCAATTATTATCCCCGCAAAAAGTTTGTATAGCCTCTCACTGACTTATAAAATGGTGGTGGATCTAGTCCTGGCAGCACAATTCTCTTTTGATTCCCCTGACACCGATTTGGTTTTCAATAACGATTAATCAATCCTGCAACATCGACACCTTTTTTGAGCAAATCTTCATCAACTCCTAACCGGATCATGTTTTTTGGAAAAAAGCTACTCTCCATTTTTTTTAAAACTCCGGCTTTTTTTAGCAATTCGTTTTTGTATTTTGTCTGTATAGTAAATATCCTTCCTGAATAAGAAGCAACCCTGCTATATAAGAAATACTTTAAAGGAGCCGTTATTGCATAGAAAATAGCTGCTTTTTTAGTAATCTTGTTGAGATTTTCGGATTTAATTAATTCAATATTATCCCAAAAAATCAGTTGTTTAAGTTCATTGTCATAAAAACCTTTATCAGAAAGAATTAATTTATATGGTTTTATAAACTTAAAAATCAATTTGATTATTCCACCTGCTACTGGAATAGAAGCAATGGAAAAAAGAGTGATTATAAAATAATATGCAAAAACGCTTGTCTGAGGGGCATAAAAATCATCCTTAGAAGACAATAATGAGAATAATAGAGCATTTATTATCAGTCCAATAGCCAATAAAGCAAATATTCCTGTAAAAATATTTAGACGATCTTCTTCAATAATAACTTCTTTCACAACATTAACTCCGTAAATTTTATCTATATTTACTCACAAAATTATATCACAGATAAGCCCGGTAATTTGGATGCCAAATTCGCAAACTGAGAATTTGGCGTCTTTTTCTCTTTAAAAAACACTAAAAACCAAACTGAGAAATTCTCAGTTTGAAATCAAAGCCGGAAAGCCCGTCCACAGCGGCACTTCTCTATGTAAAAAATTGGGATACCCCAAAATCTACTGAATAAATAATGGAGACGGCGGGAGTCGAACCCGCGTCCAAAATGGATTAAAACATGCTTCTACGAGTGTAGATATTATTATCTCGATTAAACCCGGAAAATATCACTACCGTTGGTTTAACCAAAGTATTTTTTTCGGAAATACAAAACCTTTAAGGGTTAACTTGATACGCATACCCTCATCAGCGCACTGCAGCTTGCATAATTGCCATGTACACCGGCAAGCAGGGCGTACACAGCGGCCGGCTGCCTAAACAGCCATTGGCACTGGGGCAGTACCCCAGAGCGCAACTTTAGGCTCTACGATGTTGTTTTCAGCATCTAATTTGTTTGCTCGTTGATAACCGTGAACAGCTCACGGACTCGCAGCCTGTTTTCACCGAACATTCTGTCAAAAGCCAAAACGTCCCCATATATTCTTGTCAAAGTCCTATATTCTTATTATAACGCAAAATTAAGTTATTTCAAGACCTTATTTAAGCTTTATTTACCCTTGACTATCAGGCGCAATAATGATAACATAATTAAGAGGGTTTGGAAAATGTCAAAAGTATTGGTTAATATTCTCGATGATTTTTTAACTGAGATTGATGAAATTGCAAATTCACAGCAGCGTACGCGCAGCGAGCTTATAAGGGAAGCTTTACGTTTTTATATTCGCCGGGTGCAAAAAACGCAAAAGGCTCTTGATAATGCAGATACTTTGAAAGGAATGTTATAATGATTGTGAGAATTTTACTGATACTGCTTGCTGTACTGGTTGCTGTTCATCTGGTTATTTTGTCATTAAGCCAGATTCTGGGAACAGATATATACAAGGAACATGGCAAAACTTTATTAAAATATTTTGCAATTTTTGTTTTATTTGTTATGGCTTTGTTCTTTACGTTTATGATTTATAATAAATAGGAGGTTATATGAAAAATTTTGAAGATTTAGGTTACACAGGCAGTAATAAACTTGTTCCGTTTACTGTGATTTTGGTTGTTCTGATAGTATTTGTTACTCTGTGCAATCCGATTGCTATCGTGGGAGCCGGAGAAAGAGGGGTTAAAGTAACTCTTGGTAAGGTTTCGTCGGAAAGTTACGCAGAAGGGGTGCATTTTGTAACCCCGTTTATTCAAAAAATGAAAAATTTTGACGTAAGAACTCAAAAGGTTAACAGAAACACACAGGTTTATACAAAAGATATTCAGCAGGCAGGAATTGACTACGTTTTGAACTATAATATTCAGCCGGCAAATACATACAGAGTTTACAGAGAGATTGGTACGGATTATGAACAAAAGGTTATTTCTCCGATAACAGAAGGCACTATAAAAGACGTAATCGGTAAATGGAATGCTCAGGATTTGGTTGCGAATAGAGAAAAGGCAACAGCGGAAATTCAGGAAAAATTGGGAATACAGTTAAAATCGCACTTTTTTGATGTAACGGATTTTAACATTGTCGGCATAAATTACTCTTCTACGTTTGAACATGCGATTGAGGCAAAGGTAACTGCCGAACAGGAAGCGCTTAAAGCAAAAAATAAAACAGTGCAGATTGAAGAAGAAGCAAAACAGAAGTTAATTACGGCTCAGGCTGAGGCTCGTTCAATGTCTATAAGAGCGAACGCTTTAACTCAAAATAGAGCTCTGGTTCAATATGAGGCTGTTCAAAAATGGGACGGGAAACTGCCTCAGTATATGATGGGAAATTCAGTTCCGTTTATTAATCTTAGTAATAAATAGCAATCTCTATTCACTAAAATATATCCACACTATCAGGGATTTGCCAGCCGCTTTGTACATATAATAATCCGCAATAAATGCCTGTGCTTGCCTTTTTGCAACTTGAAACAAGGTCTGCTGCTGTTGGCATCCCTTGTCCGTAAAAGTGTAATCCCGAATGGTTAGTATTATGACCCGTTCCTTCTTCTTGAAACGGAATTCTTGTAAATGTGAAAAGAAAACTGTCTACCCCATACTTATTCGGCCGCTTGGCTCCGTTAATATCAATGAAAAAATGCAGGTGATTATTGTCTTGTTTCAGAAACCCTACATAAGTTCCGTTATTTAGCACTCCCGTATAGTAAGTCGCAAGTGATGTGTCTTCACCAACATTACCGTTTGGAGCATATATTTTATTATCCGGCAGCCAGCAGGTATTATCTGTTATGCCGCAGTTCCTGATTAATTGCAAGTACGGAACCAGATAGGTGTTTACAAAATCAGCTAAACTCAAACTCCAATCCCACTCGTCAAAATCGCCGTTATCTGCCTGAGAAAGCTTAACCATTTGTGTCAGGACCGCATATTCACGTTTTAACCCCGTAATTGCGTGCTGTTTTTTGTAGTCAGAAATAAGCGCCGGCATGGTCAATGATGCCACAATGCCGATAATCCCAAGAGTTATCAAAACTTCGGCAAGTGTAAAACCTTTTTGTTTCATAATCAATACCTCCAATATAAATCATATTTATGAGTTATAAATCATTAGAAGTAAACATAGCACATAGATATTATAATGTCAAGTACTTACAATAAATATTATGGAAGATGTACTATTAAAACTTGGAAGCAAAATCCGTTACGAAAGACTTAAAAGAAAAATGTCTCAGGAGAAACTGGCAGAGCTGGCTAATCTGAATATGCGCACAATCAGTATAGTTGAAAACGGTCAAAACAGTGTTAAATTTATTACTATTTATAAAATTGCGGAAGCATTCGGACTGGAAATAAATGATTTGGTTAATTTTAAATTGTGATTGGTGAATAAGTGATTAGGTGAATAGGAAATAGAGTTGAAGGGTTGAACAGTTGAAAGGTTGAATGGTTTACCCTCCCCTTGAGGGAGGGTCGAAATTCCTGCAAGGAATTTCGGGGTGGGGTATAGAGGGCTGGATGGATAGAGGTATGGCTAAATTAGTTAGGGATCTATATACATCACTAGCTGTACAGCTGGTTAAATATATAAGTCCCCAAAACATATAGTTGATTGGCCGGAATTTGTAAAGATAAATACACATTGCTTCACAATCCGGCAAATTTGCAAATCCGCTTGTTTTATAATGAATGTGTGGTATTTATGTTAAACAGTGTGCGTGAAAATGAATATAGAAATTACTATCGGACGGATTCTGCCGGTCGAACCGCAGCGAACAGAATGTTTTCTAATACTCCTTCTTATCCTGCGGCTCCTGATACCGATAAAACTGTTTTGTCCGGCTTGCTGCTTGCACTGGTTTCTCTTACATTAAACAAAGTATCCGGCTGGTGCGGAAATAAGCTTATGGCGGGAAAAGAATTTACAAGCGCTGAAAATTCCAAAAAGATTGCCGGCGAAATGGCAAAGAATAATAAATTAAACGTAATTACAGACTATATTGACCACGCCAACAAAGGGAAATACGGAGCTGAACTGGCTCAGACTCTTGAGCCGGTCGCCAACGGACAAAACGCATTTTTTATGGATAAAGCCCTCAGAAATGCAAGCGGAGAAATTAAGGGCCTTGCCGTTGCCCCTAAAAGCAAACCTTCTCTTATGCTGCACGAACTCGGGCATGCCATAAACGCATCTAAAGGCGGACTGTTGAAATTCATGCAAAAAACGCGCGGTTTTGTAAGTTACATTCCGACTGCGCTGCTGCTTTTGAACGGAGTAAAAAACGACCCTGATAAATCCAATTTTATCGAAAGAAACGCCGGTAAACTCGGATTTTTAGCGTTTCTGCCTACGATTTTAGAGGAAGGGCTTGCGTCAATACGCGGTGTGAACGCGGCAAAAGCAGCCGAAAAAGCCGGACAGTTAGCCGGCGGTGTAAAATTAGATGTGTTAAAGAGAAACTATTTCTTTGCATGGATGACGTATTTGCTGAGCGGCATAGGTCTTGGAATTGCTGCAAGGCAAGCATTTTTGGAGAAGAAGCACAAAAACTCTTGACGGTTTGTTTTGTTTGTCATAGACTAATAGCATTGAAAATTTATAATATCGGGATGCAGCACTCTGCCGAGTGAAACAATCCGGCGAATTGTTTCACGAGAGGTGGCAGCGCACTTTTTCAAATGGAACATTTGAAAATTTAATAGAAAATATCGGGATGTAGCACTCTGCCGAGTGAAACAATCCGGTGAATTGTTTCACGAGAGGTGGTAGCGCACCTTTTCAAATGGAACATTTGAAAATTTAATAGAAAATATCGGGATGTAGCACTCTGCCGAGTGAAACAATCCGGCGAATTGTTTCACGAGAGGTGGTAGCGCACTTTTTCAAATGAAACATTTGAAAATTTAATAGAAAATATCGGGATGTAGCGCAGCTTGGTAGCGCACCTCGCTTGGGACGAGGGGGTCGCACGTTCAAATCGTGTCATCCCGATTTATTTAATCATGGTGCGACCCGGGGTCGTAATATGAAATTCGCAAGGCAAGCCTTGCTCGGGTCAAATCGTGTCATCCCGACCACTTGATAAATAAAGGGTTTGGGCGGTCTGCTTGACCCTTTTGTTTTGCCTTATTTTTCAACCTCTATGTAATCACCTATGCAATTGTAAGTATGTTACTTAATTGTCCTGATTTTTCGTTATTTTCTTTGGCTGTTTAGCCGCTGGCAGATGGTTATCATCTGTTACAACTTTTTTGCCGGTTTTGTTTTCAAGCTGTTTTCTTGCTTGCTTTGCGATACCGCCACCTTGTTTTGCGGCTGTTGTGTTTTCCTGCATACCGACAGCCTGCTCTGTTTCCGCAATTTGCCGTGTTGAAAGTTCAGCCAATGCCGTAAAAATAAGTTCCGCTTCGCTCATATGGTCACGTAAATTTTGGGATTTCAAGCCCTTCAAATCTTTGTGTTCTTTGACGGATAAGCCCGTCCATTCCTGATGAATAATATTTGTCAAAATGGCAAACTCCTGACCTTTTTTAATATCGTGGTCTTTCCAGTAATCAGTCAACTTATTGCGGGTTTCCTGTCCTGTCAAACGCTGTTCAATCCATTTATCTGAATATCCGAGTTGTTTGTAAGTTTCTCTTGCCCTGTCAATCGCCGCTGTCGGGTCAACCATTTCCTGCATACGCTCATAGCCGGTTTTTGCAAGCCAAGTCTTAAACGGCTCTGCTTTTGGCGAAGGAACGGACTGCACAAGCCGCAAAATTCCTTCTGTATCAAGGACATCAGTTAGGCGCATTTTGCCGTCAGATGCTTTCATTTTCAACTGATTAGTATTACTAACCGGTTGGCTTTTATCCAAACCGTGACAATTTGTCACGGTTTGATTTCCTTCTTCTTTAAGCCGTTGTTTTAACTTTCGCCAATACGCCGCAGGGTCAGGACTGTCCGTTAAAATCCCGACCACATCCACTACCGAAAACCACCATTTTTCGAGTTCTCCATCCCACACGGAGCGAACCTGTCTTCCTTCAAATAATTTAACTTCATTGCCCATACTTACAACCTCTTTCCATTTTATTATATCACAAGTTCAAAATACAATTAAACAGTATTCGAATAATCATTTAGAATTTTAATCACTTCTAAAACTCTTTGAGGAACAGCGGACGGCATATGCTGTGTTACAATTTGTATTTTTGTGGTAAGATGAGTTTGCACAAAAAATATTACGAGGCGGCTTATGCGGCCGTTAAGCACAAATAGGACAGATAGGAAATAAAAATTGGACTTTACAACATTAACAATTGACGCATTGAAAGCGCTGGCAGCTGTTGCAGGCAATTACGGCATTGCGATAATTCTGCTTACGGTTGCGGTACGGCTTGCAATGTGGCCGCTGAATGTTTCGCAGCAGCGTTCCATGCGGCAGATGCAGGCGCTTCAGCCTAAATTAAAAGCTATTCAGACCAGATACAAAAGCGATCCGCAAAAAATGCAGACCAAAATGATGGAGTTCTATAAAGAACACAATTTTAACCCTATGGGCGGCTGCATGCCTTTGTTAATCCAAATGCCGATTTTTATACTTTTGTATTCGGCGCTGATGAGTCCGCAGTTTATACAAATAGCCGGCGATACCTCGTTTCTCGGAATAAAGCGTCTGGATACGACCCTCCGCGCATCTGCTGGAATTTCAAATGATGGTGTTATGGGAGTTTCAAAAAATGATATTTTTAATGCTGGAAAGACCGCCAGAGTTTATATTTCCGGAGAAGTTGTAGAAAATGTTAAAATAAACAAACCCGCAAAGGCTCTTGAAATTCAGGGAGAAATCAAGCCCGGAGAACCGATTGATTTTAAAATCAGCCTTGACCATTTGGATTTGAAGTTTTCTCAGCTTGATAAAATTGAAAAGGCGGATATTTCCGTAACCGATGTCAACACAAGAGAGACGGAAAAAGCGTCTTTTGAAAGACAAGACGGTTTGTTAACGGCTTCTGTTCCGACTGTTGAGGTAAAGCAGGCTTTTCATTGGGATATTCTTGTATTAATTGCAATTTTCGGGCTGACAATGTGGCTGTCGCAGAAGTTTATGATGTCTGTCAACAAAAATAATTCAAAAGACCCTGCGCAGGAGGCAATTCAAAAATCAATGGGAACATTTATGCCTCTTATGATTATTGCCACGTTTGTTATAATCCCTATTCCCGCAGGTGTTTTGCTTTATCTGGTAACGAGCAATATTCTTCAAATCGCGCAGACTGTCATAGTTAATAAGCAAATGGATCTTGAAGACGCCAAAAAACAGGCGAAGATTGATGATGAAGATTTGAACAACGCAAAAAAAATAGAACCGAAAGAATGAAACTGTCCGAATTTGATTATGAACTGCCGGAAGAATTAATCGCCCAAATGCCTTGCGATAAGCGTGAAAATTCTAAGATGCTCATTCTGGATAAAACCAATAAAACAATTGAACACAAGCATTTTTATGACATTACGGATTTGCAGGATACGCTGCTTGTTTTGAATAACACAAAAGTAATACCGGCGCGGCTTTATGCTGAAAAAGAAACAGGAGCAAAGATTGAAATATTTTTGCTGAAGGAGCTTGAGCCGCAGAAATGGGAAGTTCTGATAAAGCCTTCCAAACGGGTTAAAGCCGGTCAGACTTTGCATGTAAGCGATGAATTAGCAGTGGAGGTTTTGGAGAAACTTGACGGCAAATGGCTTGCCGGACTGCTTTATACGGGGAACATTTTTGATGTTTTGGAGCGTAACGGTCATATTCCTTTGCCGCCTTACATTGAACGGAAAACAGAGAACTTTAAGGATTTGGATTTTGAGCGCTATCAGACGGTGTATGCCGCAAAAGAGGGTTCGGTTGCGGCGCCGACAGCGGGGCTGCATTTTACGCGGGATATTCTGCAGAAACTGGAGAGCAGAGGAATTGAAACAGCTTATGTTACGCTGAATGTCGGACTGGGAACCTTCAGACCGGTAAAGAGCGAAAATATATCGGAGCATAAAATGGAATCGGAAAGTTTTGAGATTTCGCCCGAAACGGCTGACGCTGTTAACAGGGCAAAGCAGTCCGGCAGAAAGATTACCTGTGTTGGCACAACTACGGTGCGCACGCTGGAAACGGCATTCCGAAAATACGGGAAGATTACAGCCTGCCGTGATACTTCGGAACTTTTCATTTACCCGCCGTATAATTTCAGGATAACAGACAGCTTAATAACAAACTTTCACCTGCCCAAATCCACTTTACTGATGCTGGTAAGCGCTTTAGCGGGAAAAGATTTGATTTTCAGGGCTTACGAGGAAGCTATTGCGAACAGGTACCGGTTCTACAGTTACGGCGACTGCATGTTTATTTCATAGAATGTAAATAGTAAACAGGGAAGAGGGAACAGCTAAATTCCTCTCCTGTATGGAGAGGGAAAATCAAGTTCAGGACGACAAAATATAACAATTTGACAAGGTTTGCCTAAGTGTTGTATAATTCTGCTGTGATAATTGAAGAAGGAGGTATGGTTATGGATAAAACAATTAAAAATGGCCACAATGCAGTAATAGAGGCACTTTCGGGGGGGGGGGGGGCTTTCTAGCTGCTTCCTGCAAGGCTTTCCGCCTTTCGGCAAAAAACCTGTCATTCTGAACCTGTTCCGAAATTTCTATGATTTCCTCTCCATACGGGAGAGGAAGAATTTCTTAATGAACACAGCGTGTGAATTTAGAAATTCAGGTGAGGGGGCGCAAAACCGAATAAATCTTGGGTGGAGCAAATGTCATGGGTTCTGCCTGACCGCCCCCTCATCCCAAACACTAAGCTCAACCTGCGATTTCGCCAAGTGTTTGCGCCCTCTCCCGCGGGGAGAGGGCGCAAGAATATTTGTTCCCCCCTTGAGGGGGAACCGGAATTTACTCTGTAAATTCCGAAGGGGGGCAGCCTTCACACTGGCGGAGCAGGCTGAGCCTGCCGCGTTAGTTCGTCATTGCGAGAAGGGCGTAAGCCCGACGAAGCAATCCAGAAAATCAACAGTCTTGACTGGATTGCTTCGCTCCCGCCGGTCGCTCGCAATGACACGACAAGCCTTCACGTTGGCAGAGGTATTGATAACTCTATCCGTAATCGGAGTTGTGGCAGCGTTAACCATGCCAGCATTAATGGCAAACTGGCAGGAGAAATCATATTCGACCGCCAAAGAAGTATTTGACAGACGGCTTGAAGAAGTTACCCGCCAAATGAACGTAAATGAAGCCTTAACAGGTTATACAACGACAGAAACATTTGTAGATGAACTAAAGAAATATCTAAAAATATCACAAGTATGTTCGAGTGACCCGTCAAGCTGTTTTGCTGCGGCGATAACGAACGGCGACGGCAGTGAAACAGTAGAGACAAAAGACTTAAAGAATTCAAATAATTTAAACAAAGGAAACTGGGGCACAAAAGCCTTAGGCGTAGGTCTGATAAACGGTTATACGGCAATCCTAAGCTATAATCCTGATTGTCCTGCACTGGATATAGGAGCAGCGGGCGCACAAACAACCTCATGTTTGAGTCTTGTATATGATATAAACGGAAAATCAAAACCAAACAGGTTAGGCAGAGATGTTTACACATTAAACGCAAACCCATTCGACACATGCGGCGGAGTAAAGATAGGGAGTTTATGCGTAGCAGTATCAGATGAGACATACAGCTCGATAGATACTTGTGACGGAACTTCAGAGTATGACAAAAATCTTACAATTGCAAACGGTTATGTTTACTATCATTGTTCAACTAACAATTGGGCAGGCGCAAAGAAGGCTTGCGACTATATAGGCATGCGTCTCCCCACAAAGGACGAACTAAACATGTTGTACCAACATAAAGACGAGCTGGCAATGTCATCTGTCGGATACTGGTCTTCTACGGAGGCCACCGATAAACTCTTCGCATGGAGTCAAAGCTTTCCTGACGGCAACCAGAGCGCCAACCACAAGGACAACGGCGACGCCTACTACCACATCGTTCGGTGTGTGAGGTGATTTATTAGTGAATAGGGGTTAGTAAATAGCTAATAGGGTTGGATTGGGTGCCACGCTATGCCTGACCCGTCAAACTACGGCTCGCATAGCTCGCCTTGTTTGTCGTGCAGGCTCAGCCTGCTCCTCTCCATACGGGAGAGGAAGAATTTCTTAACAAACGTGTGAGTTTAGAAATTCAGGTGAGGGGGCAATTAAGCTTTACTTCCCCGTACAGAAGGCAGATGCTGAAATAAATTCAGCATGACAGGAAGATTATGGCAGTTTTTTAACAATCCTATTGCCCTAATCACTTATTCACCTATTCACTTAAAACTATTCCCTATTTACTAAAAACTATTTCCTAATTACAATTGAATAATGGAATTTGTTGTAAAAATTGAAAAATTATCGAATTTGGGATTTGGGATAGCCAGAATTGATTCGCAGGTTGTCTTTGTTGAAGGCGCCTGTCCGGGCGATGAAGTCAAAATAGAGATTACCCAAAAACACAGGAATTTTTCCCATGCCCGGATTACGGAAATTATAACCCCTTCCGTACACCGTGTTAAGCCTGTTTGCGCAATGCAAAAAGTTTGCGGCGCATGCCGGCTGCAATTCATTGACTATAATTATCAGCTTGAACTAAAACGCCAAATCGTGCAGGACGCCATGCGTACAATCGGAAATCTTGATATTGAAATTCCAGCCCCTGTGCCAAGTCCGCAGATTTTTGGCTATCGCCGTAAAATTCAATATCCCGTGTCAGAAACGAAAGTTTCAAAAAGGCTGCTTGCGGGGTATTACAAACCGCAGTCGCATGAGATTGTGAACATCAAACACTGCCCTATTCAGCCCGCAATTTGTGATGATATTATTGATTTTATAAGAAATAAAGCGCCGGATTTCGGGATTTCCGGCTATAACGAAAGAAAGCACAGCGGGGATTTGCGCCATATTGTAATCCGGTCTTCCGCCTCAGAGGGCGCTAACCTTGTTACACTTGCGGTTAATGCAACGAAACCGTTTCAGCGTTTAAAAGATTTTGCGCGGGCTGTTTTTGATGAATTCCGGGAAGTCAGCGGAGTCTGCGTAAATTTTAATTCAAAAAAAACAAACGTGATTATGGGCGCCAAAACGGAATGTCTTGCAGGCAAAAACTTTGTTGAGGAAAAGATTTTAGGTAAAACTTTTAAAATCGGCGCAAACACGTTCTTTCAGGTTAACCCTGAGAGCGCGGAAAATATTTTTGCTTATGTAAGAGATTATATACGGCAAAACTTCAACGCTCCGGTAGTTTTGGACGCTTATGCCGGTATAAGTTCTTTTGGGATTTGCGTTTCCGATGTATGCAAAAAAGTTGTAAGCGTGGAAGAAAACGCAGACTCCTGTGATTTCGCACGGGCAGCTGCGCCTGATAATCCGGAAATTCACAACATGGACGTATCAGAGTTTTTTGCAAAAGAAAAACGCAAATTTGACGTAATAATAGTTGACCCGCCCCGTAAAGGCTGTACGCAGCAGTCTCTGGACGAAGCATGCCGGCTTTTAAAACCGAAGGGCAGAATAATTTACGTAAGCTGCAATCCTGCAACGCTTGCGCGCGATTTGAAATATTTAACCGGAAAGGGCGCGAAGGTAGAAAGTATTCAGCCGTTTGATATGTTTTGCCACACTTACCACATTGAAAACGCCGCTGTTATTTCTGTGCATTAAAGTATTTAATAGTTTCCTGCATATTGGTTTGTATATCTTTTATTATATCTTTGTCGTGTTTTTTCATAGATTTAACTGTGTTTGAGTCTGCCGATAGATTTTTATAATATTTGTTCAAGTGAGAGTTAAGTTCAAAAAATGAATTATCAATCAGTGTAATGTCATTTTTTGTAAAAAATATTTTATCTTGGTCAGGAATGCAATAATAATCTCTATTTTTAGCATTGGCATAAAGTTTTTCAGAAATACCGGATGAGAATTTTTTGTTAATCATTTCAATATATCTTTTTATTTTTTTAAGATTTATATCTGTATTATTATTTGTGGGTATGTTTAATGTGGAGAAATTCCTTAAATGCCTATATACTTTTGAAGATTCAAGATGTTTTGCTTCTGCATAGTTAGGGCCAAAAAGCATTATCAATTCATATTTGGTATTTTCGTCATTTGTTTTTACAAAACGCATTTGTATATCTTCATAGCCGGATTTCTGCGGTCCGCTTATATAGCCTTTTATATCACCGCCTTGTATGGCCTTCATATCGTCAAACTGCAGCCTTATATCTAAATCAGGGGCAATCCGGGCGGGCACTTTAGTGTCAGCTGCCAATTTGAACCCCCGCTTTTGCATTGCAGGCCACAGCTTTTCGTATAAGAGTTCCAAATTGTACAAGTCTTTTAAATATAATGTTGCTCTTATATTGTCATTGCCTTCAATTGCACCGCTCCTGTGGATTTTATTTACAAATGAAGTTGATGATTTGACGGGACATTTGCTATTGTATTGTCTGTCAAAACTAAATCCGTATTTTTCAAGTTGGTTGGCGATGACTTCCAGTGTATCTTGAAATCCTTCGGAAAGAATTTTGTAAAGAGGTATTTTTTTGTCATGTGCGTGTTCAACGAAATGTATCATACGGGTTCCTGCGTGTCCAAAACTTACGCTGTCTTGCTTCAGAGGCGCAGACTTTGCAATTCCGGAGCGGGAAACTATATTAGGAGCGCCGCTATCCCGATTTATTGATTTATTACAGTTAAATCCAATTGATGGTATGTTCAAGTCAATATCTCATTTTAATACTACACTTATAAGATAAAATAGCTGAATAAAAAAAATTGCCCGTAAATAGAAAATAAATAAAGTTTTGTAAAATTCTTATGTTTGTATTATGATGAAAAAGTAGATTATAAAAGAAGGTGAACAACATGGTAAACAAACTTATCAAAGAAGACACAAAGATGTTTTTAACCGGAAATGAAGTTCTTGCCTACGCCGCAAATGCAGCGGAAGCGGAGTTTATGTACGGTTATCCTATTACGCCGCAGAACGAGATTATGCACACTTGGTGTAAACTGCTTCCGAAAACAGAAGCGGGGTTTTTACAGACCGAAGACGAGATTTCCGCAGGATTTTCCACACTCGGCGGAATTTTAGCGGGGAAACGCGCTTTTACGGCAACCGCAGGTCCGGGTAACGTCATTATGCAGGACGCAATGTCTATGGCTGAAATGATGAGAATACCTTTTGTCTGCGCGGTTATGCAAAGAGGCGGCCCCTCAACCGCAACGGTTATTTACGCCCAGCAGGAAACAAGACTGACCTGCTACGGCGGCAACGGCGAAGGCTTTAGAATAGTTTATTCAACTGCCGGACATCAGGATTTGTTCGATTATATGATTAAGGCGTTCAACACGGCATGGAAATACCGCTTCCCGACATTTGTTCTGGCTGACGGTTATCAGGGCAAAATGAGAGAGCCTGTAACGCTTTATGACCCTGCATCGCGCGGGATTAAAATGGTTCCTGTTGAAGCATCGCTGCTTGCGCCGGGTAAAATCGGCACGGACAGACCTTCCAACCACTTGAGAAATACTTTTAACATGGAAGAAGAATTGATGGAAGTTCTTGATGAATACGCAGTTGATTTTGCCAAACTTGAAGACGAAATATCCGAATATGAAGAATATAAAGCTGATGACGCGGAAATCCTTATAATTACTCACGGCATAGTAGCGCGTTCGGCAAGAACCGCTATTGACGAACTAAGAGAAAAAGGCGTTAAAGCGGGTATGTTCAGACCGATTACACTGAGACCGCTTGCAGTAAAACCTTTAAGAGCGGCCGTCTCCCGCGCCAAACAAATTCTGTTTACGGAATCTGCGAACGGACAGCTTGCACAAATGATTCTTGAGGCGGTTTACGGTTTAACAACGCCTTATTCAACGCTTTATAAAATGGGCGTTGGCGTAACCGGAGACGATATTGTAGAAAAAGTTGAAGCAATGCTTAAACAGCCGGTAACAGTGTAAATTGGTTGAAAGGTTGAAGGGTTGAAAAGTTGAAGGATTAGACAATTAAAAGATTTAAAATAAAACCATTCAACCGTTCAACTAAAAAGAAAGGAAATAAAATGACAACGAAAATATTAGAATTACCTCCCAATCTGCCGAAATCGCAGAACGAGGAGGCCGGCGCAAGTAAATTTTGTCCGGGCTGCGGGCATGGTATGGTGCTGAAAACTTTAGCGTTTGCTATTGATGAACTTGAATTAAAAGAAAAATCGGTTTTCGGCTGCGATATCGGCTGTTCGCTGTTATCATGGAATTACATGGATATAGATACTGTCCAGACCCATCACGGGCGCACCACAGCGGTTATCTACGGCGTAACCCGCGCTAACCCGGAAGCAATCGGTATTGCATACATGGGTGACGGCGGCGGACTGGCTATCGGCGCACAGCACTTGGTTAATGCGGCAGTGCGCGGCGAAAAAATGCTTATCGTACTCGTTAATAACACCAACTACGGCATGACAGGCGGACAAATGTCTCCGACAACGCTTCCGGGACAACGTACGGAAACAACGCCTTACGGACGCGACTGCTCCGTTACCGGTAAACCTGCCAAAGGCGCTGAAATGATTGCGGCTATTGCGGATTCTGATAAATCTTATGTTGCGCGGGCTTCTGTTTCTAACCTGAGAAAGCTGCGTTCAACCTTCAAAAAAGCGCTTAAAAACGTTAATGAAGGCGGTTTCTCGTTTGTGGAAGTCCTTTCTATTTGTCCTCTTAACTGGAGAACAAACAACGTTGATACATGGGCAAGGCTACAAACTATGGAAGAATTCTTTGAGGTTAAAGAATTTGTTTCAAGAGAAGGGTTATAGTAAAAAGGTAAAATTTGAAAGGGACATAAAAATCATGAGAACGAAAATAGCATTAGCAGGCGAAGGCGGACAGGGAGTCCAGTCGATTGCGAAAATCCTTGTTGAAGCAGGCTATGAAGCTGATAAACAGGTATTATATATCCCGAATTTCGGGGTGGAGCAAAGGGGCGGCGTTTCAATCGCGTTTTGCCAGATTTCTGACAAAACAATCGGCGAACCCCGTTATTCAAAGGCGGATATTGTCATAATGCTTTCCGACCGCGCAATCCAAAGATGTGAAACTTACGTTGACGAAAATACAACAATAGTTTATGATTCGTCGATTTGTACAGAGGCGCCGAAATGTAAAGCGAAAAAAATCATTGCGGTTGAAGCCAACAAAATTGCCAATGAACAGTTGAGCGCAAGAGTATTCAACATAATTATTCTCGGTGTTCTGCTTGCGGCAACAAATGTTCTTGAATTAAAAGACATCAAGAACGCTATGGAAATGGCTCTGGGTAAAAAATTCGACGCAAAACCCGAATTGAGAGAACTAAATTACAAAGCTCTTGAAATGGGGATGAACTTAATCACGGAAAAGGCAGGTGTATAATGACAACATTGGAATATAAAGGCTATGTAACGGAAGGTGTGGCAAAAGGCAAATTCGACTACTACGTGTACACGGAACTATGTAAGGGCTGCGGGCTTTGCATAGCGAAGTGTCCGATTAACGCAAAGGGTGAAAATTGTTTACACTGGTCAAAAGAGGTAGGGCTTTACCAGACTCCTGCGGTTGAACCCGACCCATCGCTTTGTATAGGCTGCGGAACCTGTGCATTGGTCTGCCCTGACAGCGCAATAAGAATTGAGAAAAAGGCCTTGTAGAATTAGTGAATAGGAAATTAAGAGGTATGGCTTTTTAGTTAGTTGAAAGGTTAAATTACCCTCCCCTTGAGACTCTGCCGAGCGAAACGATTAATTATCGTTTCGTGAGAGGTTAGGTCGAAATTCCTTACAGGAATTTCGGGGTGGGGTATAGAGGGCTGGAGGGATAGAGGTATGGGAAAAAAAACATCACCGCCGCGTCACTCTCTGAACAACCTCCCTGTTATGCTGAAATAGCGGATTGTTGGCTCTCGCCCTGCGGGAGAGAGTACAAACACTTAGCAAAACCGCAGGTTGAGCTTAGTGTTTGGAGTGAGAGGGCAGGCTGCATGGCAAACAAAGCAAGCTATTCCCTAGTTTGACGGTGCCCATGGCATGTGTTCCGGATTTATTCGGTTTTGCGCCCCCTCACCTGAATTTCTAAACTCACACGTTCGTTAAGAAATTCTTCCTCTCCCGTATGGAGAGGAACAGGCTGAGCCTGCACCCATTACATCAGGTTCTACCCCAAATTTATTCAACCTTTCAACTATTTAACCCTTCAACTAATTTAACAGCATGCATCTTCTTGCGCCGCTTCAGTTTTTGGCGCTTCAGCCGCTGCTTCAGCTTCAGCCGCCACTGCCATAACAGCTGCTAATTTTGCTTCACGTAATTCCGCCTGCTGCTGTTTTGACAATTCCATAGTGCGCGCTCCGGTCAGGATAAGCTGTTTTTCTTTTAATTCATTATAATTTTTAGCATATTCTCTGTTTCTTACAGCTGCATGGTTAACCGAGTGAACTACTCCGCCGATAACTAATCCTAACGGCGCAAAATTCACAACGCCTTTTGCTGTTTCCTTTATAGACGGAGTAATTTTATCAATACTTTCCGAAATGCGGTTAAAGAATTTGCTGTTGTTGACTTTATTGCCCAATTTGAGAACTTTACCTTCAAAGTTATTAATTCTTGCGGCATTTTTATTCAACAATGTACTTTTATTGGCAAGATTACCCAGAGTATTTCCGAGTTTGTCAATACCTTTACCGCCCAGTCTGAGTACGCCGTATCCGGCGCCTATTAAAGCAGCCAGTGATAATAACTGATGATTTTGTTCAAAATTGCGTACTTCCGGAGATTTGCGGCTTAATTTTCTGCCTCCGGCAATAAGCGCGTCAACAGCCGCGAATGCAAGAACAGCCAGCCCTCCGGCTTTTAACCCTCTTGCTGCCTTAGCTGCTCTGCCGTTAAGAGATTTGGTGTTACCCAGCAGGTTGAATTTTTTATTTTCAGTAAGAGATACTACCAAAGGTTTTCCTTCTTTTAAAATTTCAGCGTCATAACGCGGGTTTAATGCTGCTCTGACGCCGAAAGCTGCAGGAATTGAATAGTATATCAAACTGCTGAGCTTTTTATGGCGTTTGTCATGTGTATCATGTGCCGCTTTTAAATAAGAAACCTGTCTTAACGCAACGTCAGGAGTATTAATGAACGCGTCCACATTGTCACGGCGTCCGCTAAAATTGGGGCTGCTGCCTACTGAATGAATTTGCATGTTGTTACCTACACTTTCACAAAATTTATTATATAACATGAAAGTGCAAAAGTAAATTATTTTGCTAGTTGATTGAATTTTCTTTAAAAATGTTTACAATTGGCCGTATTTTTAATATGATACGTGAATGAAAAAATTTTGTATTCACACTATGGGTTGTAAATCCAATCAGTTTGAGGGGGCTGTCATTGCCGAGAATTTAATAAATAACGGAATGGAACAAACGCAAAGACTTGAGGAAGCGGATGTTTTTGTGCTGAACTCCTGCACTGTGACCCGTAAAAGCGATAATGAGGCGTTTTATCTTCTGCGGAACGCTAAAAACAAAAATCCCGGCGTGGTGAATGTTTTAACCGGATGTATCGCACAGATTGAGAAAGAAAAGCTGCTGGATAATGATTTTGTGGATTATGTCGCCGGTAACGATGAGAAACTGCGGCTTTATGATTTTCTGAACAGCGGCTTGAAGTGCAGCGCGGGAAATATTGCAGAGCGGAATAATTTTAATGAAACGGTTTTGTGCGGCACGGCTAAAACCCGTGCAAGCATTAAAATTCAGGACGGATGCGACAACAGGTGCTCTTACTGTATAATACCGTTTGCGCGCGGCAAAAGCCGCAGTGCAAACGCCGGATTTATTTTAAAACAGGTGAATAATTTTGCGGCTTCCGGTTTTAAGGAAGTTGTCTTCACCGGAATTCACATCGGGCAGTGGGGAAAAGATATTGGTTCGGAGTTTTTGGACTTGCTGAAACTTGTTGAAACAACGGCTGTTGAGCGTTACAGACTCGGCTCGCTGAACCCTCTTGAAATCAGCGGTGAAATGCTTGAATTTCTTGCCGGAAGCGCGAAATTCTGCCCGCATTTTCACCTGTCGCTTCAATCTGCCTGTAACAGGACTTTGCAGAGCATGAACCGGCATTACAGGGTTGAAGATTACCTTGAACAAATAGAGAAGATAAACGAAATGTTCAATCTGCCGTTTATCGGGAGCGATATTATAACCGGCTTTGCGGGCGAGAGCGAGGAAGACTTTGAGATTACGCGGCAAAACCTGGAGCGTTCAGGCTTAACGCAAATCCATACTTTTCCGTATTCCGTGCGGGAGGGAACCGTCGGAGCGCAAATGCCCGGCCGGCTTTCCGATAAAGTTAAAGAGCAGCGCGCGAAGGTTGTCCGTGCAATTTCCGCCCGAAAGCATGAGGAATTTATAAAGAAAAATATAGGCGCCGTGCATGAAGTCTTAATTGAAAAACGTCCTGACAAATCAGGCAGCCTCAGAGGTATGACCCGGAATTACCTGGCGGTTGTATTGAATTCGGGCGGCGAGGCGAACACATTACAGCGGGTTAAAATAGCGGGATACGAAAACGGGAAGATTTACGGGGGTAGGGTTGAATAGTTGAAAGGTTGAAGGGTTTAAAGGCTGAGCTACCTTCCCCCTGAGGGCATTGTTAACTTTGCATTGTTTCGTCATTGCGAGAAGGGCGTTAGCCCGACGAAGCAATCCAGTCAAAATATTCAACTTCCATAAGCTTTACTTCCCCGTACAGACGGCCGGATCCTGAAATAAATTCAGGATGACAGGAGGGTTATGATGTGATTTTACCATTGGCCGGATCCTGAAACAAGTTCAGGATGACGCGGCGGTTGTTCAAGATGGCACGGAGGGGCTGTTTCCTCATTCCTATTCATATTCACTTAGTCACCTATTCACTCCTATTAACTATTTACTAAGCACTATTTACTAATTTTAGCCGCGGCATTAACACGTCTCAATCGGTGAAGTTCCCCAGTGAAGCTTGCTGCGCAGGATTGAATAGAATTCCGTATCCTCAAGTAAAGCCAGCTTTGCGCTGTATTCAGACTTTTCTATGGTGATTTCGGATTTGAACTCAAAACACTCTTGTCCGTCCGCAAAAACCACATACTCCTCATTTCCGGTACATATGGTAATTTTTCCGCTGTCAGGCACCACGAGCGGACGCGCTGTGAGCGTATGCGGGCAGATTGGAACAATAACAAAAGCGTTCAGGCCGGGCGTAAGCACAGGGCCCCCCGCAGACAGCCCGTAAGCAGTCGAGCCGGTCGGAGTTGCAACAATAATCCCGTCGGCAAGATAGTCGCATACAGCTTTACCGTTAATTTTCAACGAAAATCTTGATGTGCGTCCGGTAGAGTTGTCTTTGACGACAAAATCGTTCAAGGCGGTGTTTTCGCCGCTTTTCAGCATAATCCTGCTTTCTGTTTTGTACCTGCCTTCAAGAATTTTTTCAACGCATGTTTCGATTTCATCCCCCGAAGCCTGTGCCAAAAACCCGAGTCTTCCTAAATTTACCCCGAAAACAGGGGTTTGAAACTTTGTATAAAAACGGCATGCTTTTAGAATGGTTCCGTCGCCGCCTATGACAAAAATAAAATCGTAACCCGGTTTTAAATTGTCAATATCAAAAACATCAACCCGTCTTTTTCGATTTTTCAGGGATTTTTCCAAAATGTCTTTGATTTCGCTCGAAAGCTCCATTTTATGGTTGTAACATATTGCAAAATCTTTTAACATAAAAGTGATAATATCACGGGATATTTTAATAATCAATATCGCCAGCTTAATTTTTGTTCATAATTTTAACATATTTTCTTGTACTTTTGTTCTATTTAAAATAGTATGTTATTATGTAAGATAGAATAGTATCCGGAAATATATAACAAAAGAGGTAAAAACAGTGGAAAATTTTGTATCAGATATCTTTGCGAAACGGGAAGAAACGCCGGAGCGGCTGAAAGAAACTCCTGCTAATCCCACCAAAATAAAGGTGGTAGGCGTGGGCGGCGGCGGCGGTAATGCTGTTAACCGCATGATTAAGTCAGGTTTGTCAGGCGTTGATTTCTGGCTGATGAATACAGATTTGCAGGTGCTGGAATACGGCGGTACTAAAAACAGAGTTCAGTTAGGGGCAAAAGTTACGTCAGGACTCGGCGCCGGCGGTGACCCTTCCGTTGGTGAAAAAGCTGCGGAAGAAGCACAGCAAGATATTACGGAAGCTTTAGACGGCTCTGATATGGTGTTTATTACTGCCGGCATGGGCGGCGGAACAGGCACCGGCGCTGCTCCGATTGTTGCTAAAATAGCTAAAGAATTGGGGATTTTAACCATAGCGGTCGTTACAAAACCTTTTGCTTTTGAAGGCAAAAAAAGACAAATTCAGGCGGCGGCCGGTTTGGATAAACTTAAAGAAGCGGTTGATGCTGTAATAGTTATCCCCAACGACAAATTACTTCAGGTTGTCGACAGACAGGTTTCTTTGACAGAGTCATTTACAATTGTTGACGAAGTTCTTTTACGCGGAGTTCAGGGGATTTCCGATATAATTACGGTTCCGGGTCTTATTAATGTTGACTTTGCTGATGTTAAAAATGTTATGCAGGCGTCCGGTTCGGCTCTTATGGGTATAGGACGCGGCACGGGCGAAGGCAGAGCCGTTAAAGCCGCAGAAGTTGCAATTAATTCCCAGCTTCTTGAAACTTCAATCAACGGCGCGTCCGGCGTTATTGTGAACATTACCGGCGGCCCTGATATGACGCTTCATGAAATTACTGACGCCGCTAATATTATCCACAGAACAGTTCTTGATGATGCAACGGTTATTATCGGTACTGCAGTTGATGATAATATTCAAAACGAAATTCAGGTTACTGTTATTGCAACAGGTTTTGAGCTGAAAAATCAGTCCGAAGAACTCGAAACATTGAATTCTTCCGGCGCTGATGTGAAACAGCTGAGCGCATCAGACTTTTTCTCCGGCGTTTACCACCAGCCTATGAAAAAATCTTCGTCTGATTTCACTAATATTGAAATCCCTGATTTTTTGAAAAAATAAATAAGAGTTTTAAAACTCGGGAGTATGAAAAAGGAGCGGATATCCGCTCCTTTTATTAAACCATAATATCGACGCCTTCAATATTTACAGCATTATCTTTTATACTTTTCGGAACATTTGTTAAAGTATATTTCCCGTTTAGCAGAAGACTTCCTGTTTTACCGTCATATTGAAAACGATTTCGTACAGCATTTTGAATTTTGGCGGCAATATCATTACCAAATTCTCCAAGAAACTTTTTGTTTTTTATATCGTTTAAAAACCTGTAAAGCGCTTGCGGTTCGCCTACATCTTCCCAAGTATCAACAACCTTCATAGCGGATTTTTCTTCCCCGAATTCTTTCTGCACCCACTTAACAGCATTTGCAAAGTCGTAAGGTTCATCAACCGCTTTTGCAATTAGCTTGGGGTTTTTGTCAACAGCCGACATTAACGCTTCCATAGCATCCTTTTTGATTACGAACATCCCTGTATTTGCAACACAGTTTCCGTCAGGGGTGAGCATGCCGCTTGCCATAATCTCTTCCATAGAAGGTTTTTCGGCAAATCCTGCAAGATGGAAACGGTCGTTTTTTATTGTGTTTCCTACCTTTAGTACTCCGAAGCGTTTAGCGGCTTCATGAGGGGTTTTCTTAGCTCCTATGAGTCCCAGACGTAAATTAGGGTTTTCAATAACGTCTTTAATAAACCCCAGCAGTTCTCCGCGTTTAGCGCCAAAAACATTGTCCCCGCAGCAGACAATAACATCTTTTATTTTATCCCTTCTTGCCGCATAGTATTTATAAATATCGCCGAAGGAGCCTGATTTGTCCGCTGCGATAATGGATTGTATTCCGTTTTCCGTTTTTGCAAAAGGAATGCCTGTTACCATGCCCCAGTCAAGCATGTGGATTGAAGTATTCTCAGTGAGCGGCACAGGCAGGCTGATTTTGTTTGCCGGAATGCCTGTCAAATCCGTGTAAGTTTGGGCAAGTTTTCTGAACCTCGAACCCTCTCCCGCTGCAAGTGTGAAAAAGTCCGCATTTTTGGCAATGTTTTCAAATTGCGCTAAATGTTCGGAACCTTTTAATGACTGATAAATCCCTTTGTTAAAAACACCTACAATATTTTCTGAAATATGTTTGCCGAGATTTTTTTGTGATAACGTAACAAAGCTTGCCTGAAAACAGGGCTGTTTGTATGCAGTATTTTTCCGGTGGCAATCCGTAGTTTGAATGCTTGAGACTAACATTTTTACTTCTTTCTCTAAAAAACTGTAAACCAATATTTTAAAACCGGTAAAGATTTTTTTTGTTAGTAATTTTACAATTTCTTACAAAGTGTTTTGTAACGAATTGTAACAATAATTTTAAAACAGTTGCAAAATAACGGATAATGCCTTATAGGATAGGATAGGATAGGATAGGATAGGAGCAGCCTTTGTAAATTTTTCGGCCTGAAATTATTTTATATATATGGAAAGATTAATAGGAAAGGTCGGTTAATTATGAGTTATAGTTTAAAGGTTGACAAGAAGAAGATAGAGGCTTTCATGAAATCTATAGAATCCATAAGACTTTCGCCCGAAGTTAAAGCTGCACTTGAAGCCAGAAGAATTCCTGCAGGTTTATCTACAAAAGAAAGAATGGCCTACATACAAGCTCATGGCGGACCGGGCTTGCGTGTAGATCCGGAACAGATGCGGAAGATTCGTGAATTACGTCCAAAAGAAGATAAAATTAAAAAAACTATGCAACAGTTGTATTTGTCAAACCCATACACAAATCCTTTAGGGTGGGCTCAACATTTATTTAACCCCAATAAGCCGGTTAATAGATTTGATGGTCTGTTACAATATCTATGTTAAAAGCGGGGTTAAACCCCGCTTTTTTTCAACATTTTTTCTACGCGTGTCCTGCGGTGCCCAGAACCTGCATTTTGTGCTTAACAAGTTCTTTAACAGCAGTTCTGCCCGGTCCCATGTATTCACGCGGATCAAACTTTTCAGGATTTTCAATAAAGAATTCTCTGATAGTCGCAGTCATAGCCAAACGCAGGTCTGTATCTATGTTAATTTTAGCAACCCCGTTTTGTGACGCGTATGTGAGCATTTCTTCGGGAACGCCTTTTGCATTCGGTAATTTCCCGCCGAATTTGTTGCATTTTTCCACTAAATACTCAGGCACGGAAGAAGCCCCGTGAAGTACGATAGGAAAATCAAATCCGACAGCTTCATTAACAGCTTTTTTAATTTCCGCAAGCCTGTTGAAGTCTAACTTTGCCTCACCCGAGAACTTGTAAGCGCCATGACTTGTTCCGATAGCGATAGCAAGCGAGTCGCATCCGGTTTCTTTAACAAACCTTACGGCTTCCTGCGGATTGGTGAACTTAGCGTCAGCAGCTGAAACATTAACGTCATCCTCAATTCCCGCAAGCTTCCCTAATTCAGCTTCAACGGAAACTCCGCGCGGGTGTGCGTAATCCACAACCTGTTTTGTCAAAGCGATATTTTCTTCCAGCGCAAACCTGCTTCCGTCAATCATAACAGACGAGAAGCCGCCGTCAATACAAGCTTTGCATATTTCAAAGTCAGCGCCGTGGTCAAGGTGCAGCGCGATAGGTACGGTTGTTGTTGCTAACGCCGCTTCAACCAGCTTGATGAGGTAAGTTTGGTTTGCGTATTTTCTTGCGCCTGCGGAAACCTGTAAAATAATAGGTGAACGTGTTTCTTCGGCAGCTTCCGCAATAGCCTGAAGTATTTCCATATTGTTAACATTGTATGCTCCGATGGCATATTTACCGGTGAGTGCGTCTTTGAACATTTTTTCAGTTCCGACGAGTTTTCTTTCAGACATTTTTCAATCTCCTTCTTACATTTAATCTACACGACCAGATTACAACAAACACAAAAGTAAGACAAGAGGGAATTAAGAGGTATGGAGGGCCGGAGGGATAGAGGTATGGCTTTTTAGTTGAAGGGTTAAATAGTTGAAAGGTTGAAAGGCTGAGCTACCCTCCCCTTGAGGGAGGGTCGAAATTTGCTTTGGCAAATTTCGGGGTGGGGTATAAAAGGCTGAAGGTATGGCTGAGCCTGCCCTTCTCCCAGAGGGAGAAGGTGCCCGCGGATGAGGGTTTTATTAATTAAGTGAATAGGAAAGAGGGAACATGAAAGAGTCCCGCCCTGTCATGCTGAACAACCACCCAGTCACCCTGAACTTGATTCAGGGTCTATCAGTTTAATTGAAATTGATAGATTCCGGGTCAAGCCCGGAATGACGTTTTTATATTTAGTGTCAACACGACCTAATTACTTAACATGTACAGCAATGACGAAACAATAAGAAGTTAACATTGCGAAGTTGACATTCTCGCCGGTGATGAGTTATAATAAAATAAGTGTAACGAATAGTTACAGGTTAAGTGAAGAATAGCAAAGTTTTACATTCAGTCGTTTTATAAATTGCAAGTGTTAGTAAAATAGGAGGTATTCTTATGTTAGTTGCACCTGTAATGTCGAGAATATCGGTAACTCCCGTAATATCCGGTGTGAATAATAATGTAAAACCAGCGGTAAATAAGGATAGTGTAAGCTTTGCGGGAAATGATGATAAGCATGCGCAAAAGTATATAACAACTTTAGCGGCGGCTCTGGCTGTACTGGGAGGAGCAATGCCGCAAGAGGTACAGGGACAGGAATTTATACCAAAAACTGCGAAAGTGCGATCTGCGACGGTCTATAATAATGGTATTGGTGAATCACGTTTAGTTGCGGCTATTCCTGAGGGGAAACAGGATACCACTTATGTTTTGGTTGATTATCGAAACGGGTTGTCTTATGTCGGTGAGTCTGTTCAAAAGACAGGTAAAGGCGAGTATAATATAGTGAAGAATGAAGTTGCGGCAGCAAAACCCGCTGTGACAAAACCAAGCGTTGAAGGTGACCCGCCTGAACTCAAAATCGGAGAATGGGTTGAGTTTGAGGATGACGATGGAATTCGCAAAGCGGTCAAGCTGACGAGTACAACAGGCAGTACTTCACATTTTGATAGAATTCAGGTGCTCCTACTTGATACTGATGAACTGTCAGAAGAACAACTAATTAGTGGTGAGGTGGTTAAATACGTATTTGGTAGAGAACAGGATGACGATGCTGTACATTTTAACGATGGTCAATTTAGAACTTATTACATAAGGAGAGGTAACTCTCCGTCTTGTGCGAAATTTGTAGATTATGTTAATACTGCGTTGGCTAGTTCGAAAAGTAGGGCTAGTGTGAAAATTTCCGCTCCAGATTAAAGGTTGTAAACAAATGTAAAAACTTTCAAATATAATGAAATCCTTAAATCCGAGATGTTTTTATATATTTGTAATACAAAGAGAGAGTAATTATGCCTTCTAAGTCTTTAACTCAAGTACAAACAGTCAATGAGAAGCTGCCCGTTGAAATTAATTCAAAAAGTGACGGCAGTCTTTCCATTGTTGTTGATAATATTGATTTAAAGAGTAAAGAAATTTTAACGGGTAAGGCTCGGATTGTGTATGAATACTTAAAGACCTTACCTGAGTATTCTAACTTAACTCCTGAAGATTATAATAAAAATGTTAATGATATACAAACTTCTGGTCAGATTAAGTATTATAACTATACTAGGCAATATAGCAAAAGCGTTATACCTGAACAAAATAATAGTCATCAAGTGTTTAGTGAAATGAATGAGGAAGACAAAGAGGCTTATTATTTAACGAAACTGGCTAGAAATCTATTCTTGTACGAAACAGTAGAAGGTGAAGATGGTACTAAAACAACAAATGCTAAGAGCCTTATCCCTAATCACAGTAAATTAACTACAGAAGAAATTAATAAATTAGGTGATGAGTATTGGAATGGGCTATCTGGCGAAGAACGTGAAGAATATATAAAGAAAGCCCAAGAACTTGATAATAGAAGTAAACAAGGTAAGTATGACCGGAGTTATGACCAAAAAATGCTTAATTTACAGGCACTTAACATTCTGGGGATAACCACACAGACAGCCATAGGCTCTTTTACCGACAAATATGGGAAGACAGATTGGCTGAAGTTTAAGGATTTTATTGACGAATATAGTTACGAATACTTATCAAGATCGAAGGATCAAGGTAAAATGTTATCGCCTTACGAAGAACATGCTTTAGAAGTTTATCAATCTTCCATTGATATTGCCAAATATTATGGTGCTAAGAATCCGTGTTATGGAGATGCTATAAAGCATTTAGATGCTTATGCAAAGGAAAATAAAGAAGTTCCGATACTTTTAGTATATGATTATTTGACATCAAAACAAGGATCTCTTACACCTTTTGAAGAAGCTAAATTGAAAAACCTCCAAACTTTTGGAGATCTTGGAAATAAGAACATACGCAATCTTATTAAAGAGAATTTCTTGAAAACAAAAGACAATACATCCCCTCTTAAATTACTTAAAGTATTTGATGATAACTCGGAAGCGTTAGCAGAATATGCGAGAGCAGAGGGAAAACAAGCCTGTCAAATATTGCAAAGTGGATACGCAAAAAAATATGGAAAAAACACCCCCGAATATTTTAAGGCTTTAAGTATAGATTTAAAGGATGCAGGAGAGCATGGAGATTGTAAGACTATTGAGCGAATAATGTCTGTTTTGTTTGAAAGCGGCGAACAAGGTCTAGACATTCTATCTTCTCAAAAAGATGTGTTAATGCTCTTGGCTAATACTAGTAAAATATATCGTTATAAATCATCAAGACACGTTGCCAAGATTACTAACAGTATTGTTGAGCTACGAAACTCTACTGACCCTAACGATCAAAACATTGCTCTGATATTAGCTGATAATGCGCTAAAAAGAGAAAACCATACCGATGAAGATGGTAATATAAACAATACATCAGCGGCAACGACTGCAAGAGCATTTAATGTTAATTCAGGATTTAACGTGCAACAGGAATTCGACAGTTCAGCTCTTACCACAGCATTAACTGATGCAAGATTACAAGAATCAAATATTGACTTTTTCTCTAAAGAATTTACAGAAGAAGGGAATACTCGCGTTATTGAAACAGCATGGCAATTGCTTGCGGAGAACCAAGTGCATGCGATTGAACAGCGGACAAATACCGGAAATGAAAAATATATCAATGCTGCTTCTGAAGTTATTCATAAATTGGCTCAGGAAAACCAAATTAAAGCAGGCAGAATTGTAATGGAAGCCGCTATTAAAACAGGTAATCCTGAAATTATTGAAAAAGCTGTCACTCAGATTAACCAAAACCCCGCAGTTTATGAAGTTGTTGTTAAAGATAGCCACATCCAAGCCCAAATGGAAAGTGTTCAACAAAAATATTCCGAATCTATCGCAACTATGGTAGCAAGAGACCTCGCTGCCAAAAGCGAAATTGCCAACCAAAAAGCCGCTACCGCAACAGGTGCATCCGTAGGCGGGTTTAATCTCAAAGTTGACGTCAAAGGTAATATCGCTGATACTTCATTGAATTCAACTATCAACGCAAAAGAAACTCTTGGTAAGATTCCCACTCTTGAAACTGATAAAGAAGACCCTAAAAAATTAGAAAAAGCATTTAAGTCAGACTATGAAAGGTTTATAGACCCTAAAACCACCCCTGAAGACCGTGCAGAAATGATTAAGAAAATGCGCGGGCCCGAAAGAGCTAAAGCCATTAGTTTTATATGCAAAACTAACCCTTCCCTGTTTGCCGTTCTGCTTAAAAGCATTGGGCCTTTAAATGTTTTGAGAGAAGTTGAAGGCACAATCAGAAAAGAAATAATGCTTTATTTAAAGAATGATAACAAAGAAGAAAATCAACTGGCATTTGCCGAGTATGTACTCGATGAAGATACAAACGGTGATTATTCCGAGTGGGCAGAAATAGCTAAGAAAATCCGAAAGGCATACGGCAAGGATAAATCTTCGCAGCAAACTACAACCGGTGCGAATAATAGCAACAGAAATTACAATACAGACCCGATATTCCGAAATTTACTTAAAAAGGAATATGATGAAACAAGACTGCTTATAACAAAAGCATAAATTCAGGATGACGGGGCGGTTATGGCGTGGCTTGCCATGTGCCAGACCCTGAAACACCGGAGGTCAATCCGGCTGTTTAGCATGACGTTTTTATAATTAGTGTCAACACGCCCTGGTTTCTAACCCCTAACCCCCGGTCTCTGATAGTCACTTATTCCCTCTTTACTAATTTTATGCTAATATTTATTTATGGAAAGAAAAATAACTAAATTAGGTAATAATATTGAAGTAATTTACAAGCAGAACCCAAATACACCCCGTGCGGCGTTGAGCTTCAACTATTCGCTGAACGTACCGGAAAGTACGGCAGGTCTCTACCTGATTATGGCAAGGCTTTTTACGCAGGGAACTAAAACCCGTTCTGCGGCACAGATTGCGCAAGAGCTTGACCGGTATGCAATTGAGTTTACGAGCGAACTGAAACAGGATTTTTTGCGCTTTAAATTCGTTTGCCTTAACGAGGACTTTCCGAAAGCAGTCGAAATTACCGAAGACATAATTAAAAATACTACTTTTGAAGATTTTGAACGCGAAGCCGCGAAAACGGAAGGTGAAATTATCGCAGAACTTGACGCACCGCGCATGAAGGCATTAGATAATTACTTCAAAAATATTTTTGAAGGACACCACTACGGCAACACTCATACCAAAATCCTTGAAAATATCAAAAAACTTAAGCGCGAAGACGTAATAAACGCTTACAAAACCTTTACGCAAAACAGCCGGAAGGTTATTGTATTTGCGGGCGGCCTTCCGTATGATGATGTTTACGGCAAATTAAACGCAGCTTTCGGGAATATTCATGACTCAAACGAAGAAAAATTTCATTTGGAAGTTCCGGCGCTTGCGCGCAAAAAAGAATGTGAAATCATAAAATCCGGCCTTAATCAGGCGCATATTATACAAGGCTGGCTTGTGCCGACGTTTGAACATGAAGACAGCCCCGCACTGCTGCTTTTGAATATAATTCTCGGAGCAAGCGGGCTTTCGTCCCGTCTGTTTTTGGAACTCAGGGATAAAAAAGGACTTGCCTATGTGGTAAGAAGTTCCTATGAAACCAGCGCTATGGGAGCGAATTTCTCAATATACATTGCCACGGAACCTAAAAATATTCAGGTTTCACTGGATGGATTTAAGGATGAAATTCAAAAGCTTAAAGATATTCCCGTAAGCGAAAAAGAACTTAATGACGCAAAAAACAATCTTATCGGCAAATGGGCGTTTTCCCGGGAAACCAACCTTCAACAGGCGGCTTTGACTGCAAGAAACGCTGTAATTGGTATTGGCGCGGATTACCACGATAAACTTGAAGAAAAAATAAAATTGGTTACGCCCGATGATATTCTGCGCTGTGCAAATAAGTATTTCAATAACGAATATGTTTTGTCTATTGTTAAACCCTGACGGGTAATGTAATTTTTAAGGCAGTGTCTGATAATATCAGAATGCGCAGAATTCTGTTAATAATAATTTTGCTGTTTCCATGCTGCGCGTCTGCGGAAACCGAATACCCCGACGCAGACAGGCTGGAAAAAATTTTCAAACCCGTTCTGCCGGTGCAGACAGTTTATCATGAAGTGCCCAGAGGGCTTATTATAAGTATAAATGAGGATTACTTTTTTAAGGGCAGTTCAGCAAAAATCAAGTGCAGCTCGCTCAAAACTCTCGATACAATAGCAAAATTTCTGAACAAAATTCCGAACGACTGCGTTATTGAAGACCACACGCAGAACAATAACTCTGCCAATTCAGACTGGGAGCTTTCTGTAATGCGTTCATCGAACATTCTGGATTATCTTGTGCAATGCGGCGGGGTTCCGTCAATGAAATTATTTCATCTGGGTTACGGGGACGTTATGCCGCTCAGGGACAATGTCCGCACGGGCGGCAAAGTATCCGGCAAACGGATAGATTTTGTAATTATTGATTATGAAGCGAAAAGGTAAGTGAAAATTCCTCTCCATACGGGAGAGGATGAATTTCTTAATGAACACAGCGTGTGAATTTAGAAATTCCGGTGAGGGGGCAATAAATCCTGAGTAGAATACATGTAATGGGTACAGCCTGCCCCCTCACTCCAAGCACTAAGTTCAACCTGTGGTTTCGCTAAGTGCTTGTTCTCTCTCCCGCAGGGAGAGAGCTGGCAGTTTCCACTCGCCCGGAGGCATTGTTAACTTTGCATTGTTTCGTCATTGCGAGGAGGGCGTAAGCCCGACGCGGCAATCCAGTAAATTCAACGGTTTTGACTGGATTTTCCTCTCACAAAACGATAATTAATCGTT
>JAISCP010000088.1 GCA_031265495.1 Heliobacteriaceae bacterium
CTTTACAACAAAAAATCCCGTCAGGAGCAGGTTTTGGACATTATCTCCCGTGAAGATTACGAGCGCACATTGTCGGAAATTTCCCGTTATGAGCAAGAATCAAGCCGGATTCAGGCAAGTCTTAAAGAGATTGAATTTAAGAGTACACAACAAAGGTTAGTCTCTCCTGTTGACGGGTATGTGAACACCTTGCTTGTTCACACAATAGGCGGGGTTGTTACTCCCGCGAAAGAAATTCTTTCCGTTGTGCCGGCGGATTCGCCTATAACCGCGAAGGTACGGGTTTTAAACAAAGATATCGGTTATATTAAAGAGGGAATGCCTGTGCAGATAAAGATTGATACTTTTGAGTTCCAGAAATACGGGATGATTAAGGGGGTTGTTAAAAAAGTTTCCAAAGACAGTATTGAGGATGAAAAAGAGGGACTTGTTTATGATGTTTATATAGAACCGCTTGAGAAAACACTGACTGTTGACGGCAAGGCGTTGAATATTTCAACGGGTATGAGTTTATCTGCCGAAATCAAAGTTGATAAGCGCAGAATAATAGAGTTCTTCATCTACCCCATAGTGAAACACTGGAGCGAAGCTGTCTCCGTTAAGTAAGTGTAAATAAATATTACAAAATGCTTTTAAAATGCACATTTACTGGCAATTTTTCAAAAAAATATACCTTTATTATATGCAGAGGATATATTGGGAAATTTTTGCTAAATGGTTGAACAGATTCGTCAAAATCATGTCAATAATAAAAATTTTAGTACAGCGCCTGTTACTAAGAGTATTGAAGCGCCTGTTAATATTAATTTGAGCAGGGCTTCACTTAAAATAAATGATGAATTTACAAAAAATCCTGAAATTGATTATTCCAAAAAGCTTGATGAACAAACCAGAACTGCGATAAAAAATGAATTAACCCAAAAATATTCAGAACTTCAACAAGAGCTCGACAAAACCAAGAAGGGAAATGGCTTTATCGGGAAATCTTGGGATTGGATTAAAAACAAAACCGGCTTAGGACAAGGCTCCAATAAAACTCAGAAAGAGTTAGACGAACTTAAAAGACAGCTTGACCAATTAGAAAAAGAGCCTGATAAATTTGAAGTCGTTTACAAAAACATCACGGGTAATGAACTAACAGCAACGGAATTAGAAAAATTTAATAACGGTGAAATGACTGTAAAAGCCCAAAAAGCGGTAAACAGTTATAAAGAAGGACAGGAAATGGCTGCTGATATAACTGCGGATGTGGTTTCAGGGATAGCCGCATTTGGTATTTATACTGCTGCTGTTGCAGCAGCCCCGTTTACCGGAGGCGCTTCGATAGTTGTAGGTGTTGCTGCTGCCGCAGTCACAGGCGCAGCCATAAAAACAGGAGTAAAATATTTAGATGCAAAATCAGGCGGCAGGGAATATGACTCTGTCGGACGCGACCTTGCAACCGGAGCTTTTTCAGGAGTGTTAGCGCCAATAACCGGCGGACTCGGCGGAGCTGCAGGAAAAGCTCTTGCCACAAAACTGGGAGTGCAGGCTGTAAAACATCTGGGCAAAGAAGTTGTTGCAGAAGGTACTAAAACTACTTTAAAACAGGGAATTAAAACAGCATTGACAAATCCTGCAGGTTATCGTTATACCGGTGGCACAGCAACTAACAGAACTCTTTCATTCGTAAGCGAAATGTCTGCATCCGGCGTTATTGCAGGTTCCGTAGACAACTCTTTCAGAGCGGCAATAGACGGAAACAACATTGGAAAAGCAGCGGTGCAAGGTGCAATCGGCGGCTTGCTCTTATCTCCGGTTATTGGCTACGGTATGAAAGGGATTGGGCATGTGACAAATAAAGCCGGAACAGTGCTAAACAATAAAGTTACAATGTCCAAAGTTATGCCCGATGGTATAAACACAGCATTTGAACAAGGCAACGCCAGAAATTGTCCGCTTTTATCAGTGCTTGACGGCATGATGCATAACCCAAATACTGAAAATCTTGTTAAAAAAGCTATAACAAAGAATATTGACGGCGGCTATGACGTAATAATAGGCAACAAGATTGTAAAAGTTACAAAAGAAAGTCTGACTGACGAAATGCTTTCGAACGTCACCGGCATAAAGATTTTTGAACAAGCTTACAAACAACTTAACGACGGCAAATTAGAAGTCAGCTTTGCGGAAGCTGTTGCAGAAAAATTCGGACTCAACCCTGTTCATATTGTGAAAGAAAATTTATCCGATGATGTTATCAAAACAATAGCACAAAACCAAGACAACCTTGTTTTATCAGCAGGCTTTGAAATAGGCGGCCAAAGGCACTATTTGAGCATAAGAAATATTGATACCGAAAAAGGAATAGTCACCCTTGTTGACCCTCAAAACACTTCAAAAGTTATTGAAAAATCATTGGCTGATTTCAAAAAAGAATTAATTTCCCTCGACGGCGGCAGTTTGAAAAAAACGGATTTGCCAAATAGCGTAAGAACCGAAGGAGAGGCCGGGTTACATGGGAAAAATGGTGCAGCTGCCACAACAACATCGTCACTTACCATTGCTGATGTTCAAAAAGCCAAAGAGACTCTTTTGTCTTTTTATAAAGAAAAGTATGGTTGCAAAACAACAGACGAAATTAACAAATTAGCAGCAGATTTTCCTTTTTTGCGATTTCTTATTGAACCAGATGAAATAACTTTAAAAATGATTAGACTTTTGTCCGAAGTTAATTTTTTCAAAGGAATGAAACTGACAACCGAAGAATTATTGAAAACAAGAGGAGCATTGTCTGAGCTTGCGGCCGGCGAAAAAATAGATGTAAGCATTTTTAGCTCAAATCCTGAACTTCGTACAAAAATGTACAATTTGACAACGACACGGGATAGTGACCAAACAGCCAAAAAAATCATAAATGAATTAAAGGAAATAGCCACGACTGCGAATGTTGCCGAAACATGGGTAACTGGCTCTAATGGGTTTATGACAGCAACACTGGAATCAGCAAAAAATGCATCTCGACAAGGTTACAATTTTGAAAAAGTTTCAATTCCTGAAAATATCCTTAACCGCAAAGGAATTGGCAAGATAGAAGCAAAAAAGTTTCTGAACGCCGGAAACCATATAGCATCCGACGAAATTTCTACAGGAATAAAGAAGCTGGATGGGGAGTTTGCAGGGTGGTTTGAAATAAAAATAAAAGGCTCAAAAGCACGATTGGCTGGTCAAGTTGAAAACGGTGTATTAATAATAAAGGAATATTGGCCAAATGGCGCACATGAAGGGCAAAAGTTTGAACGCATATCACTTCTTTAATAGAAACTAAAAGTCAAACTCCCGTTTTCTTGTATTCGGAGTATCAATATATTTAAGTACAGAATTTTCGACTATTAAATCAAGGTTTTTTTTATCATTTCTCGTGATTTCACCTGCAGAGCTTCTTTCTTTATACTCCGAACAAGCATCTACTATTGTCTCTATCATTTCAATTTCATGTTCATAGTTTTCTTGATATTCTTCGCTGTCCTTGCATAAATATATTCTTTTATTTAAAATTGGCATTCCATCCAAAATCAAACTAACAAAATTGTCTGTTAGGGTAACACCGGAAATATATTTTCTGACATAATAAAACGAGTCGTATATAGATAGTGGAAGTAGTCCTGCCCTTTTGTTAGAATTTTCCAACAAGACCTGTGTGTCTATACCCTCGCTTGACGAAAATTTTTGTTCCCGTTTTCTTATTTCATTGGCCAACTTACCATCCTGCAATTCTTCTTTTCGCTTTTTTCCCTTACCGCTAAATGAAATAGTATCATTCTTTAGTGTATTTTTCAAAACAGGTGAATTGTTTCCAAAAGCAACTTTGCATTGGCTATTTGAGCAGAGTTGATTAAATTGTGGTATGAGAGTTATTTGCATATATTGTCTCTTTAATTTTATACTTACATAGTAATACAAGAAGTCTGAATAGAAAAGTTTGTTAGTAAATGATATTGATGTTACAAACTATTTACAAAACCGGAAGTATATTTTTAAAATTCAATTTGTCCAAATACTCAAACTGCCTGTTACAAATACTCAAACCGATTGTTCAATTACAACAACCGGTGTAATTACTGTTTTTTGAGATAGGCTCAAACAGCGTACTCGTTTAGATTACAGGCATATTGCCAAAGTCGGAAAATCCCTGATACTCGTTTTGCATGTTACTGCATGTTTCTTGCCGTTTGCCCTTGCGATTTTGCATGAGAAAAGCAGGATTTTGCCTGTTTTTTCACGTCCCAACAGCGTTTTAAGCGGTTGTAACAAGTAGTTCGAGTATTCGGGATTTTTTAACAGTTTAAAAGCCGGTAATTTTTTCATGCCAAAGTCGGAAATTCTAAACATGAACTGTACCCAGAAATTCGGACAATCAAGTTGCAAGCAAGTAGTGCTTGTATTGGGCAGGTGTCATTTTATTTCTGTGCCTTTGACATCTTTTATGGTTGTAGTAAAAGATATATTTATCAATTTGTTCTTTTAGTTCTTCAAATGTTTTACATTCCTTAAAGTCAACTTCATCTTTAAGGTGTCCAAAGAAAGATTCAATTGGAGCATTATCAATGCAATTACCTTTTCTTGACATAGATTGCAGAATTTTTTTTAGAAGATTTTGGTATACCTTGATAATGTGTACCTTGGTCTGAATGGATAGT
>JAISCP010000113.1 GCA_031265495.1 Heliobacteriaceae bacterium
GAGGACGAATGTAATGAGGACGAAGCAATCCAGTAAATTCAATGTTTTTGACTGGATTTTCCTCTCACAAAATGATACTTAATCATTTTGTTCGGCACAGTGCTGCGCTCGCAATGACAAAGCAATAGAAAATGAACACTCTCCTCAAGGGGAGTGTAATCTAACCTTTCAACCCTTCAACTTTTCAACCTTACTGGAACATGGAGAACGCTTTTTCCACGTTCTTGCCTATCAGACCTTTTACGGAATCATACTCCGCAGTGAGGGAAGATATTTCCATATCAACATTTTTCAGATTTACGTCAAGAAGTTCTTCTTTGTAATTCAATTTAAGCTTAGCTTTGTTAAACTCTGCTTCTGCTCTTGCGACCGCGTCTTCATCGGTAACTTCTTTGACAAAACCGTTTCTGGTGTATTCACCCTGATAATAATTCCCGTCGCCATGCATGGAAGACAAGAATAACTGTCCGTTTTTCAATGCGTGGGTTAAATAACTCTTATCTTTAACATCCGCGCCGTCAATTGTTGTCCAGCCTGACAAACATATGTTGTTATACATAGCATTGTAAAAATCTGCATGCATTAATGCTTCTTCTGTTGAATAAAGGTCCTGATTATAAGCATTCTTGATAATATACTGATAATGCAAATCATCCGTAACTAAATTTGATTTATTAAAGTCGTTTCTGTTAATACCGTAACCTGAATTGTATCCGCCCATAGCTTGCGCATAGTAGGTTAAGAAGGACTTAGTCAGATTAGTCAGGTTAACCGGCTGGCCTGCTGCGGGAACCATGCTTTGTGTCATCTGCTTAGCATAAGACAGTGCCTGTGTTGCATTTTCCTGCGTATCCTCCGTAAATATCAGGCTGAACAATTCATGAAGCTGGTTTACAAAAGCCGCTGCGTCCCCATTTTGCATTTCTACTTTCTTCCCTATTAAATCCTTCAGGGTTACATTAGCCGTATTCGACTTACTGCCGTTAACACTGACATAGTGGTCCTTCCAGTCTCCGGCTGTTGCTGTTAAAGTAAACTTCAACTTATCGGCTAATGCGTCAACTGCAGTTTGCTGGGTTGACGTTAACGCTGTTCCCTCAGAGGTTTTTTTTGTAGTCTTGCTTTTCAACACCTGTTCGGTATATGTCAGCAAATTATTAATATTCAGTGTAAATGCAGAGGTCTTGTCTAAAGGCTTTGAACCGATACCTACATTGGAGTATGTTTTGGCCTTACTCTTTAAGATTTTATCGAGTACCATAGGAGAAAGAACACCAGTAGCTGCCAAACCTGTTAAGAATTTATTTCTGGTGCCGGGCAGCAGAGTTACACCGTCAGACATTAATCCGCCTTCTTTTGGGGTTGTACCGCCCTCACGGCTGATTCCCGCCATCTCAAGCGCTCTCGCCATTGCCGGACTTACTACGACTTTACCTGTCTGGCTGGTTATAAGAATAGGGGTAAAGTCATTCAAAGCAGAAGGCGTTGTAAGAACATCGTAAGTTAAATCTGTTTTTATACCGTTAGTGCCTGTGCCGCCCATAGTCCATACAAGCTTTGTGGCGCTCATTGAGTTATTATACTTCTCTGTGGCTCTTTGCATATCACGGGTTACGGAAAGCTTTTCCTGCGCTATCCGCATGGATTCAAATTCACAACCGGCTTTTCGCGCTGTGATTGCCAGAAATCTTGTTTGTGATGCTGCTAATCCCATTGATGACCTTTCAAACTTAATATTTATTACTATGGTTATCGGATTTTTTGCGCAAAAACTTTAAATATACCGGACGTGTTGTAACAAATATTTACAAATAGCGGTGAAGGGTTATTATGGTTGAAAGGTTGAATAGTTGAATGGTTGAATTCCTTCTCCGAGAAGGTGGCTGAAAGCCGGATGAGGGTTTTATTGAATCAGACGGGAAGGGTATTCAGGAAAGAGTACAAACACTTAGCAAAACCGCAGGTTGAGCTTAGTGTTTGGAGTGAGGGGGCAGGCTGAACCTGCAGCCGTCACATGCGTTCTATCCAAAATTTATTCTGTTTTGCGCCCCCTCACCTGAATTTCTAAACTCACACTGCGTGTTCATTAAGAAATTCATCCTCTCCCGCAGGGGGAGGTTTCTGATTGCCGCATCAAACCATAGAAATTCTGAACCATGATAAAATGGACATGGATACTCAAGTTTTTCTTTTGAGAGGTTTTTTGAAAAAAATTTTTATACTGTTAATTGAAATTTATCGTAAAATATCTGCGCTTACTCCGTCAGTGTGCCGCTTTGTTCCTACATGTGCGGAGTACACAAAACAGGCGGTAGAAAAATACGGGGTTTTGAAGGGTTGTTTTCTCGGCATAAAACGGATTTGCCGCTGCCACCCGTTGAATAAAGGAGGTTTTGACCCGGTGCCGTAATGTTGCCCAAAATATTTTCCGTGCTATTATGTTGTTAGTTAAAATCAATTAAAGTCTTTGAAGGAGGGCTATGGTGCGGCAATCTTCAGTTATGGATATAATATCTCCGATAATGGTCGGACCGTCCAGCTCCCATACAGCAGGTGCGGTAAGACTGGGGATTTTGGCAAAAAATATTTATAACAAAAAGCCGCAGAAAGTTATTTTCAGATTATACAACTCTTATTCGCTGACAGGTAAAGGTCACGGAACAGATAAGGGCTTATTGGCGGGTGTTCTCGGATTTGGTGTGGACGACGCCAGAATAAGGAACATTTTTGACATGGATGTTGGAATTGAATATGACTTTGAATTTACGGAAGACTTCAACCGGCATCCAAACGCCGTTGATATTATATTTGAAGGTGATTTGAATATGAAAATTGAAGGTGATTCCGTTGGTGCGGGCAGGGTTGTAATAAGAAAAATAAACGAGTTTTCAGTGAAGTTTACCGGTCAGTATAATACGCTGCTGCTTGTTTGCAAAGATGTTCCGGGCATGATTTCAAGGATAACCGGATTAATCCAAAATGTAAATATTACATCGCTTCATTGCGACAGACAGGTGCGCGGTGAGGAGGCTTCTATGAGTATTTGTCTTGACGGGGATTTGGATGAAAAAGCTATAAAAATTTTTGAGCGGTTAGAGAATTTATACCTCGTCAGATATGTAGAAAAATTAGGAAGCTAAGATGAATTCATTTGAAGATTTACATTGTGAGAGCGAAAGACAGAATAAACGGATTTACGAAATGTGCCAGATTGCGGAAGCAGAGCTGGCAGATATCAGCGTTGATGACTTCAGAAAGCTGATTAAAATCAATTTGGATGCAATGAAGCAGACTATAAAAAACGGTCTTGCCCGCTGCGAGCTGACTTTTTCTGGAATGTGCGGAGCGGACTGCTCTAAGCTTCAGGCAAGGTTTGCCGTAAGAGGCGCTTTGTTTGGCAGGTTGTACGAAAAAATTACCGCTTATGCACTTGCAGCCGGCGAGGAGAATGTCCGAATGGGGAAGATTGTGGCATGTCCGACAGCCGGTTCATGCGGAATTGTTCCGTCCGTGCTGGCTGCGGTAAGTGAGGAATTGCAGATTAACGAGGACGAACAAATCAATGCATTGATAACTGCCGGCGAAATCGGCAGAATAATTTCCAATAAGGTTGCGCTTGCCGGAGCGGTAGGCGGCTGCCAGACCGAATGCGGGGCTGCTTCCGCAATGAGCGCCGGTGCGCTTGTGCAGCTGCTTGGCGGAAACTCGCAGCAAATTCTAAATGCAGCGGCTCTTGCAATGAAAAACTTGTTAGGATTAACCTGTGACCCTGTATGCGGATTGGTTGAGGTGCCGTGCGTAAAACGAAATCCTTTTCTGGCAATCCATGCTGTAAGCGCGGCTGAACTTGCGCTTTCCGGCATTGTTTCCCAAATCCCGCCGGACGAAGTTATTGACGCTTTAAAGCAGACGGCAAATTTAATGTCGCCTATGTTAAAGGAAAGCGCGCAGGCAGGTCTGGCAAAAACAAAAACAGCGATTATGCTGGAGCGGAAAATCAGACAATATCAGTGAATAATATCAGTTGTCAAGTTTCGCGGTGTACCGGTAAGCAAAAGGTCAGTGAAAGAGAAAAGGCGCTTGGCATAGCACTCGGCAGGGCAAAGAAAAATCAAAACTTGACCCGTGCAAAGACGAGCTTAATGATACTCAAGTAACCAATCAAGTGCGTAAATTTGTTTTATGCCTTTGTGTGAGCTGACAGGTTCGTTATCCAAAGTTAATAAGAACTTCGGATTATGGTCTTTGATACTTTCAAGCGGCTTCATTTCCCGTTCCCAAGTTTCAGGCAATTGAACAGTCTGTGCTACTTGATAGTATTCAACATCGCCACTAATTCCGCGTTTTATTGCAACAAAATCAACTTCTAAATTGCCGACTTTTCCTATATAAACTTCATAACCACGCCGTAAAAGCTCTAAGTAAACAATATTTTCTAAAATCCTGCCTATATCGGCTTTCTTGCTTCCCAAAAGGAAATATCTCAAACCAATATCTACAAGATAATACTTCTCGCTTGTACGTAGATACTGCTTGCCTTTAACATCATATCTGCTCGTTTTGTACAAAATAAAACTATCAATCAAAGCTGATAAATAATTTTCAACCGTGTGATTAGAAATTTTGCGCCCTGATGAACCGAGAGTGTCGCTGATTTTCTTAGGGGATGTAATATTCCCGATATTATCAAACATAAACTTGATGATATTTTCCAAACCGCTCACATCAGCAATATTCTTCCTCTGTACGACATCTTTTAAGATGACAGTATTGTAAATTCCGTCTAAATAAGTACGGATTTCATCATTACCCAATTCCAAAGTATATGGAAAACTGCTGTGCGTAAGGTATTGAGTATATTTCGCAGGCAAATCAATTTTATCGGGAAGCGCTGATAAATACTCCTTGAACGACAAGGGCAACATTTTAATTTCAACATACCTGCCTGATAACAGCGTAGACAATTCACCCGACAGAAAATAAGCATTAGAACCTGTTATATACACATCAACATTCTCTTTTATAAACAGCCCGTCAACAGCTTTTTGATAGTCGGTTACGTTCTGTATTTCATCAAGAAATATGTAGTTTTTTTTATCGGGCAAGAGTCGCTCTTTTATGTAGTCGTAAAGAGCTTTGTAGCTTGTAAGATATACATAATCAGGGTCTTCAAAGTTTATGGATATTATCTGGTCTTTGCCAACGCCGCTTTCAATCAAATCTTCTTGAAACATCCTTAAAAGCGTAGATTTTCCGCACCTTCTAATGCCCGAAACCACCTTGATGAGCTGTTTATCTTTAAAGGCTTTTAACTTTTCAGTATATTCCTGACGTATAATCATAAAATAATTGTAATCTACTTTTTGGCAAAAGTCAAGAGTTTTGGAACTATACTTCTAAAATATATTAAAACATATAAGTTTTGGAACTTGTCTTTGCAAAAATCAAGAATACATGTCAAGCAATGACGAAACAATGGTTTATTTAGGGGCTTATATACTACCTGCCGTTCTCTCATGCTATAATGTTGACGGAAGGCATTACGACAGGTTAGAAACCGGGAGTTAGAGACTAGTCTGCACAATAGAGTTTATACCGGTTTCCGGTCCTAATAAGTCGTAAGCTATGGTAGAAAAAAATGGGCGACGAAGATAAACAGTTTGACGCCACGCCGAGAAAGCTCGAACAGGCGCGCAAAGAAGGACAGGTAGTTAAGTCGAAAGACTTTTCAACCGCAATTTCTTTGCTGGTAATGTTTTCCGCAATAGTCGGGCTGGCTCCTTTTATCTGGAAAGAAATCGTAGCCCTTTTTACACTCTTATATGAGCAAATCCCCAATCAACACCTTGCAGCTATCGGCTCAACATATATATTAACAACAACTATTAAAGCGTCACTGCTTATTATCGGGCCTATTCTCTTTATAGCATGGTTTATAGCAATTCTTGCGGATTTTATTCAGGTTGGTCCGCTGGTTGCCACTGCGCCGCTTATACCAAAACTCGACAAACTTAATCCGACCAAATATTTTAAAAATATTATGTCAGTCAAAACCCTGTTTGAATTACTCAAAAATATAGTCAAAGTTATTCTGCTGGGCTATATAGGCTGGAGCGTTTATAAGGCGCATATTGAGGCAATTCTTATGCTCGCTTCTATTGACAATAATTTTGCCGTTATGATTGAGTTCGGAAAACTTATAACCGAATTTATCTTCAAAGCCTGTATTGCGTTTTTGGTTATTGCGGCGGCAGATTACGGGGTTACAAAATGGAAATTTCTGAAAGACCAGAAAATGTCCTTTAAAGAAATAAAAGACGAGTACAAAAACTCGGAAGGTGATCCGCATGTTAAAGCAGCGTTAAGGCAGCGCCGCATGCAGATGTTACAGCAAGGGATGATGGACTCGGTGCCCGAAGCTGATTTCGTGGTAACAAATCCTGCCCACATTGCCTGTGCGCTTAAATATGACGCTGATGAAATGGCTTCTCCGACATTAATAGCAAAAGGAACAGAGTTAATAGCCAAAAAGATTGCGGATATCGCCAGAGAACACCGTATTCCGGTCGTAGAAAACGCACCCGTTGCAAGAGCATTATTCAAAATGGTCGATCTCAACCAGCAAATCCCGCCCGAACTTTATAAAGCTGTCGCCGAAATTCTTATGTTTGTATATAATCTTAAACAAAACAGATGATTATTAAAATTCAACAAAGACCGTGCAATCAGTGTGTAGTGACATGTACAGCAGCGAAGTATCCCGTTAAAAAATGGTCTTTTTTCTGTGTCTGTCAGGAAGTTTTCTGATATCTGCTATGTGTTCCTTTACAAGCCGGAAAGTTTCCTTGAAATGTGTTTCAATACACTCCTTGGAGTAACAATCGCCGGTCATCATAAGTGCATAACTCTCAGCAACCATCTCAAAAATATTTTTGGTAGCATAATTTGAAACATCATCCGTATATCTTGCATGACCGGCAGTCTTGTATGCCGCTAATTCTTTCTTATATACCGCTTTCAATTCTTTATTAGTATATGAGCATTTATAATTGTTATGAAAATCCAGCGCATGACCTAATTCATGTACAAGATTGCCTGTTTTAGCATCTGTGAATAATTTATTGTTCCATGGAAGAAAAATCCCTGCACATCCGGCATTTAATACGGATTGGGGTGTATGGTTAACTCTTTTCAGCTCTATATATAAATCTTCAAGCACTTCACCCGGAAGATTTCTGATAATATCTTTTAGGTTCATTCTATTTTCGCAACTTATTTTATTTGATAAAACTTCCTCAAGATTGAGAACAAATTCCCGCTGCGCTGATTTTACAGTGATTATATCACCGTCAGCTTCAACATCGTAGACATCGCCTTTATAATAATCGTTATTAATCTGAGAATTCGGGTTGTGGAATTTGGTTTTATATCTAATGGTCTCCAGATGTTCCAATATAGGCTTGCTTTCTGTTTCGCCTAAAGCCGCCGCAATGTCATCTACCAGACGTCTTTTGGTCTTAGAGGCATAGCTGTCCAGAACGCTATGAATATTTTCACTGTTTATTAGCTTTATATTCTCAAGAAAATCTTCACCTCTAATATAAATTCCCCCGTTTTTTTTATATATATCATATGCCAAGTTGTCCGATAGCGATAGCGCTTTATCATGTTTAGAAGGCGTCTTGCCATCCGGTGAATACTCTTGTTCTATATGAATTCCGCCCCGTGGATTGTCCGATAGGAAATCCGGTGAAAGCCTAATTTTTTTTAATATTCCATTGTCGTACTGCTCGTAAAATAAATAATAGTCACTGTTTTCTTTCTTGTTATACAACTTTAAATAATTGAGGGTATACCCTTTGTATGCACTACGTAAAATAAATTCCAATTCGGGAGCGTCTTGCGGCACCTCATCTTTTTTGTACACGGTAAAAGCTCCTTCTGAATTTAATCTGACTACATATTCATCCGGCGGATATTTAGTGTAACCTTCCGGATCAAATTGCGCCGCTACTCTTGAATTGTCAAAAGCTTGCAAATTCAAGTTTTGTTCAAAACCGGAGGGAATTTTAACCCTTTCAGTATTTCCAAAATAACCATTGCGGAAAGCTGTTCTATTCTTTTCCGCAAATTTATTATATGCCGCTGTTCCTTGTTTTAGACCGAGTCTTGATGCGGTTTGTATAAAGTTTTCACCTGTTTCCGCATAACATATAAGGTCTCCTTGCTTGTCATATTGAAGGCTCGCAAAAGCGCTATCCTGCGTAATCGTGACCGACTTTTTCTTTCCGTTTTCAAATATTGTACGGATAATGCGGCCTTCTTTATTTGTAATCATTTCCTGAGGGATTTTTAACTCACTATCAGCATAGCGTATTATACTCCCGTCTTCTGTCTGTATAACTTGGGAATTCTTATCGTCAGGCTTGGCTTTGCCGGGGAAAACAGACGCTGCACAGGAAGTGTTCTCAGACACGGTGTAGGCAGTGTCTATGCTTTCTGTTCCTGAAATTTTTTCTATGCGCAGTTCATCACTCATTTTGCATATCTCTTAACTTTCTACATATATTTATTACGGCTAAATCTATATTTTTCTTTAATAATACTTAGTTATTGGTAAACTTTTGTTAAAATTCAAGTCTACTTGCAAAATACTTCAAATGAAGGTAGAATAAACTAGGCCCTATGCTAGAATTAGGTTGTAATCATGATTATGCAAAATAAAGATAAACTAAAAGAATATATAGAGATTGTACAAAAAGTAGCAAAGGTTGAACAGCGTCGTATTCCTTCGCATATGGTTGAGTACGAAGAGCTTGTATCAATAGGGATTATTGCGGTGCAGGTCTTAATCAAAAACAAAACTCCCGAGCAGATGGAGAAATATAACGGCGCATATATAGCAACAGCAGTGCGCTGGGCGATTAGAAACGAATTGCGGATAAGGTATAAATGGTATTCTTTAAAGCATAAAGCGGAAGGTGAGTACGAAGAAGAAGAAGAAGCTGAAGGCGTTGATATGACCCAGCATAAAGTTCGTGAAGCGATTTACGAAACAATTCTTTCGATTGACGGTCTTGCTGCCGCCGCAAGTGATAATGATTCTTCGTTCGACTTTATTAAAGACCCTCATGCCACACCTGATGAAAGCGCGGAGCTTACAGAAATGGGCCGTATGATTAGAGAAGCGATTGCACAGCTTCCGGCAAAAGAAAGAACCGTTGTAGAATACCGGTTTTACCGCAACATGCAGGTAAAAGACATTGCAAAACAAGTCGGGCTTTCGTCTTCGCGGGTTACGCGTATTGTGCAGGCGTCATTGAACTTTGTTAAAGAATATTTGAATACACGGGAACATTACGGGTATTAAGTTTAAAGGCGGGAAAATTTTCACCCTGCAATTAACATTCCCCCGGGAGTTCAAGTTTGAAAATTTTTTCCGCACTGTTTTTCATGTCATGTATATAAACAGCAATATTTTTGTTAAAAATGATTAAGTGAATAGGGAATTAAGAGGTATGGAAACAAGTTCAGGATGACATAGCAGTTGTTGAATGCTTATGTAAATTTGTATATGATTACCTAATTTTATTTAATTCTGCAATCAATGTTTTTAAATCTTCTTGAATAACTGCAAAAAGCCGTTCGGAATTAACGGTATCATAGGCATGTATTATTAAATTTCTCAACCCTATAATTTTAGACCAAGGTATCAATGAATATTTTTGCTGGATATCTTTAGGTATACGGTTTGCAGCCTCGCCAATAATCTCAAATAAACGCTCCACAGCCAAATGAAGCATTAAATTGTTTTTAAATTGTTCAGAGGTAGCACCGTCAACAAGTTTGAAAATTTTTTCCGCACTGTTTTTCATGTCATGTATATAAACAGCAATATCCGGATTTTTCATACGTAAACTACCTCGTTTAATATTCGCGATTTTAATATTTTTTTTAAATCTTCTTTTGAAACTAAATCAATATTTTTGTTAAAAATATCTTGTAAATATTCAATTATTTCTACAACCTTAAAAAGTGAAATAACCCTTGAATATTCTACCAGAATATCAATATCGCTCTCAGGGGTATAGTCACCACGCAAATAAGAACCGAAAAGCCCTATTTCACTTATGCCATAATTTTGTTCAAGCACCGGCTTTATTTCTCTTAATTTGTCTAAGATTTCTTCTTTTTTCATAGTTTAATTATGGCACAATTTATACAAAATAACAATCTTTATCTATAAATTTGGGTAATAATATACAATGTTGCACTACTTTGCCATGTTCTTACCTGTGAGTCATTGCTACACATGCTGGGGCGTGGTAACCTGCAATACAAAGTTAACATGCCCTCAATTCACCGGTTTCCTGTTCCCTATTTTCTCTTCCCTGTTCCGTCGTCAAAACGGCAGCTCTCGTTGTAAAAATCCCCGAACTCATCCGCAAGAATCGCTTCGCGGGCTTTTTTAGAGAAGTCAATTAAGAATTTTATATTGTGAATTGACAAAAGAGTGGAAGCGGTGCTTTCCCCGCAGCGCCAAAGGTGTCTTATATATGCGCGGGAATGGTTTTTGCACGCGTAACAATCACAGCCTTGCGCAAGCGGTCCGCCGTCTTCCTGAAAAGCTTTATTTTTAATATTCTTCCTGCCTTCCCATGTGAAAAATGAGCCGTGACGGGCATTACGCGTGGGCAGAACGCAGTCAAACATGTCAATTCCGTTTTTTATCCCGTCAAGCAGGTCTTCGGGCGTTCCTACGCCCATAAGGTAGCGCGGTTTATGCTCAGGCAGAAGCCCCGCTGTCAGCGCAGCAAATTTGTTCTTAATATCCGCCGGCTCTCCTACGCTTACCCCGCCGATTGCATAACCGGCCGCGTCAAACGAAGATATTACCGAAGCGCTTTCGCGGCGCAGGTCTTCAAAAAATGCGCCCTGAACTATCGGAAAAAGCGCCTGTTTCGGATTTGACAGCGCATTTTTCGCTTTAAAACAGCGTTCAAGCCAGCGGTGAGTGCGCTCCGTTGCTGCTTTCGCCGTATCGTAATCACAAGGGTAAGGCACGCATTCATCAAACGCCATAATTATATCCGCCCCGATGTCATGCTGGATTTCCATAGAGATTTCCGGGCTGATAAAATGTTTTGCACCGTCCTTCGGGTCGCAAAACTCCACCCCGTCTTCGGTAATTTTTCTCAAATGCGCCAGCGAAAATACCTGAAATCCGCCTGAATCCGTTAAAACAGGTTTATTCCAGTTCATCCAGCCGTGAATTCCGCCGAATTTTTTGATTAATTTTGTTCCCGCACGCAAATAGAGGTGGTAAGAATTCGCAAGAATAATTTGCGCGCCGGTATCTTCAATCTGGTCACAGGTAAGCGTTTTAACGGCGGAATTAGTTCCGACAGGCATGAAGACAGGTGTTTCAATTATCCCGTGCGGAGTGGATAAAACGCCCGCCCGCGCCCCTGTTTGTCCGCACTGATGTATAAGTTTATAGTTGAAGTATGTTGAAGCTTGACCCAACTCTTCACCCTTTCAACTGTTCGTTCTCCTGAAGTCTTTCTATAACAAGCTCCGCCATATTATTCCAGCCGCCGCACAATTCTTCCGGCTTGAAATAAATATCGATTTCTCTTTGTGCGCTTTCCGCGCTGTCAGAGCCGTGAACTATATTATACTCCTTCACAAGCCCGAAATCCGCGCGAATAGTTCCGACTTCCGCTTCAATAGGGTCGGTCTTACCCATCAGGTGGCGCGCTCCGGCGATTGCATGATGACCTTCCAGAACCATTGCCGCTATCGGACCGCTTTGAATATATTTAACCAGTCTTTCATAAAACGGTTTTCCGGCATGCTCGGCGTAGTGGGCTTGCGCCTGCTCTTTGGAAACATTAAGCATCTTCAGGGCAATAACCTTATAGCCTTTTTCTTCAAAACGTCTGATGACTTCACCTGTCAGGCCTCTTTTTACCCCGTCAGGCTTAACCGCTACAAATGTTCTTTCTAAATTAAACATGCGCTCTCCTTTGTTTGCATGTAATTATAGCACAAACCTATAGGGCAGTGTTAATTTTTTATTGCTTTGTCATTGCTGTACATGTCAATTAGTTACATGATTAAGCAATTAGCAGGTGGAGAAATTACCCTCCCCTTGAGGAGAGTGTTCATTTTGCATTGCTCTGTCATTGCGAGCGCAGCACTGTGCCGAACAAAACGATTGCGGATTCCGGCGGGCGTGAAACGCCCATAGTGAGCAAAACCACGCTTTTGCGAACTGCCGGTAATCCAAGACAAATTATCGTTTTGTGAGAGGAAAATCCAGTCAAAACCGTTG
>JAISCP010000116.1 GCA_031265495.1 Heliobacteriaceae bacterium
TTGTATCAAGATATTATAGAGGTTTCTTGACCCTTCGGATGTGGTGTCCGTTGTATCTTTTAATCCCCAATTTGTCGGGTCTCCGTTCTCCATTGAAGCGGATTGGTATGCCTGCGATAACATTGAATAAATCTTTTTTAGTTTAACAACGGTTGCTTTTTCCTGATAGTCTTGTATAAGTGTTGGCATGGTCAGCGATGCAACCACTCCGATTATACCGAGTGTTATCAGCACCTCTGCTAATGTGAACGCTTTACTTTTCATATCATCCCCCATTTATTAAGTTTGTAATATACTATTATGTTTTAACAATATAAATTATAGTTCAAAAACTATAAGAATTACAATAAAGTTAATAAAAGTATACAATAAAAAACATGATTAAAAATAAACTGTCAGCTTTTATGGGCGAAAAAAGGATTAATATCTCGGAAGTGGCGAGAATAACCGGACTGAGCTATACAACAGTGTACAAGCTTTATAACGATAATACTTCCGGCGTGGATTTTTATACGCTGGACAGACTTTGCTGGGCGCTGGAGTGCAGAATTCCCGATTTGTTTGAGTATATTGAAACCTGATTATTTCCCTATGCAGAAGTTTTCAAAAATGTTGTTCAGAATCTCATCAGTTATAACTTCTCCGGTGATTTCGTCCAGAAAAAGAAGCGCGGATTTTAAATCTATTGATATTAAATCCTGTAATTCATGCATTTGCGCCGCGAGCAGAGCTTGATTGAGGCTTTCTTTTGATTTCTCCAGACAATCCTGCTGGCGGCTGTTGGTGATAAATTCCGTGTCTTCCGGCGAAAACCTGTCCGTAAATTCTTTGATTTTTGATTTGAGATTACTCAAGCCCTCTTTTGTAACAGCTGATAAGAACAGGTTCTGCGAGTCTGCCGGCTTGTTTTTCAGCTTGTCGGTTTTGTTTGCGATAATAATGCGCTCCTTGTTTTTTATTAAATCCAGAATGGCTTCATCCTCGTCATTCATGCCGGTGCAGGCGTCATAGACAAACAAAATTAAATCAGCTTCCATGACTGACTGTTTGGAGTATTCAATCCCGATTTTTTCAACCTTTCCGTCTCCTTCGCGAATTCCCGCAGTATCAAAGACAGTTATCGCCGTGCCCCGGTCAAGGGTTTCTTTTAAAACATCCCGTGTTGTTCCCGCAATATCGGTTACGATTGCGCGTTCCATATCAAGCAGCGCATTAAACAGAGAAGATTTTCCGACATTCGGCTTTCCCGCAATAACTATTTTAATCCCCTGCCGCATAATATCAGAGGCTTTTGCATGCGCCAGAACCTCGTCAATCTGCGCGATTGCCTTTTCAAAACCGTTTATAAGCACATCGTATTCAGGTTCTTTAACATCATCCGGGAAATCAATTCCGGCAGTAATGCGCAAAAGAATTTCAAAAATTCCTGTTCTGATTTCTTTAATTTTAGCGCTGAGAACACCGGAAAGGTTTTTAGCGGACTGCTGTGCGAAGTTTCGCGTTCCGGCATGTATAAGGTCTGCCACAGCTTCGGCCTGTGACAAATCCATTTTTTTGTTCAGAAAAGCGCGTTTGGTAAACTCTCCGCGCTGTGCTGTCCGCGCGCCGTTTTTCAGCACAAGGTCAAGAATGTTTCTTACAACGTTAATCCCGCCATGGCAGTGAATTTCAATAACATCTTCCCCTGTGTAGCTGTTCGGGCTTCTGAACGGCAGAACAATAACTTCATCAATTATTTTATCCCCGTCCTGAATCCGGCCGTGTGCAATCATTCCGTGCTGAGGATTTTTTTTAGAGAAAATTTTATTTATTATTTCAAAGCTCTCTTTGCCGGAAATCCGTATAACTCCTATTCCGCCGGCTCCGACAGGAGTTGCAATCGCCGTAATTGTATCGAATTCGTGTAAAATATTCATTAATTAATTATACATAAAAGGCGCGGATTTTGTATACAAAATCCGCGCCTTTATTATTACAGTAGTGAAAATATCGTACCTGCCGCAGGATTATATGCGCTGAGCGCATTTTGGGCAAGATTTGTAAGCAATGCGGATGAACTGAAACCGCTGTTGGATTTTGCCTGAGCATTATTGTAAGTATTTCCGAGAGTGCTGTTTTGTGCGGCAATTCCGAGATAGTCCATAATCCGTGCATCCATCTCGTTTTGAATGCCGTTAATAAAACTCAGATAATTGTACCGCTTTGCAAGTTCATCATTGTACAGCTCGTTTTGCTTTGCCGTAACGTCCTGTGCAAGCGCGCTCATGGACTCCGCTCTTTTGCTTTCGATATTGTTAAGATTATCCATAAATACCGAATTATCAAAGTTGCCAAAGCGGTTAGCAATATCGGTTTTAAGGCTGCTAAGCATGGGAGAATACATATTATTAAGGAGTTTCAGCCCCTGATTGGTATAAGCTTCAACCTGATTTTGCATTTGTTTTTGAACATCGTCTGAAAAGACATTTATATTCGGCAGATTAGTAAGGAATGATTGTTGAATATAATCATACAATTTTTTTTCATTATCTGTCATATTGTATTGGGAATTAACATTGCTGCCGTTGCGGTAATTGCCGGCAATATTTTGCCCGTTGACGGAAACACTGCCGCCTGAATACTGGCTGCTGCTGTTTTTACTCATAGTAGTTCCTTTCCGGACGAAATTTGAATGGGGCGTATATAATATTTTACCACGTGTTTGAGAAATTTGTAAAGTATTTATTAATTCATTGACATCCGCGTTAAAATAAAATAAAATTAATAATTATAACACTTAGGATTTTGAAAAGGAGCTGGAAATATGAAAAGTATTTCAGGTATATTTTTGCGCGGCACGCGGCGCAGAACGGCTTTCACTTTAGCCGAAATGATGATAGTTTTGCTGATAATGTCAATAATACTGGCGGCATTTGCGCCAATTATGACGCGCCGGGCGAAAAGCGCCCGGTCCGGGGAGTCATTATGGAGCGAATTGATAACAAACGGACCGGGTATATATTACGGAACGCACAATGCTGAAAGCGTAATAATAGGCGCTAACAGTAAAAACCCTGCTGACAGTGCACGCCTGATATTAAAAAAAGGTACATCAGCGCAAAATTACATGCTTTTTAAAGACGAAAGCGGTACTGCCAATGCGGGTTTATACATAGACAGTTCAAACATGCATTTTGGGAGTGTACCGGCCGGCACACATACCACACGTACCAACAACACATCTTTTGGTATAGGTGCACTTGCTAATACACAAGAAGGATGGAGTAATGTAGCGGTGGGTACTAATTCCGGAAATGCGAATGTATCCGGGAATGGCAATATTTTTATTGGATTTAATGCAGGCAAAGCCGGTACTTCGGAATCTCAAAATACAATTATTGGATTTGGGGCAGGACAAAATAATACAACAGGGTCAAATAGTGTATATCTTGGTTCCAGAGCAGGACAAAGTAATACAACAGGTGATGGGAACACTTTTCTTGGGTTTAATGCAGGTGATCTTAATAAAACCGGGAGTAATAATGTCTTTAGTGGACTTCAATCCGGATTTTACAATAATAGCGCAGACAATAACTCATATTACGGATATCGTGCAGGTATTTATGCAACCGGTAGCAATAATTCTTTTTTCGGTTATATGGCAGGTAGCGGAACTTATAATACTATTACCGGCAGTAATAATACAGCCTTAGGTTATAATGCTTGCAGCAGTCTGACATCGGGTTCATACAAAACTTGTATAGGTTCAAATTCGCAGCCATATACTAAAACAGGCACAAATCACGAAATAACTCTTGGTGACGATTCTACTGATGTACGTGTACCGGGTGCTCTGTATGTAAAAACAGTTCAGGTAACCTCCGACAAGCGCCTTAAAAATATTCAAGGCGAAAATAACGAAGGTCTGGATAAAATTAAACAACTGAAAGTGTTTAACTTCACCCTAAAAAGCGATGAAAAGAAAACTCCCCGTATGGGTATAATAGCTCAAGACCTTAAAAAAATCTTACCTCAATCAGTACACAAAGATGAAAAAGGTTATCTGAGCATCCAAACCGAATATATTCTGTATTCGCTTGTAAATGCGGTAAAAGAACTTGACAAGAAAATTCATACTTTAGCGGAGAGAATTGCTAATCAATACAAGAAAATTCAAGCCCTGGAGGAAGAGAATGCAGAACTCAAAGTAAGACTTTCAAGGCTGGAAGCAAAAATCAAATAAAGCACCAAGTTCAATCATGTAACCAGGTCGTGTGGACATTTATTTAATCCAAAGATACCTTCTCCCGCCGCGTCATTGCAGCGCGTCAGCCCGACATCCGGTAAGTTCACAGTTTTGACCGGATTGCTTCGTCGCTTGCCGTGCAAGCTCCTCGCAATGACGTTATCAATGAGACCATCAGTATATGCAACCATCCTGTCATGCTGAACTTGTTTCAGGACGACGTGACGCTCAGCATTATGTTTTTATATTTAATGTCGACATGCCCCAGTCTCTTAATTTTCTATTCACTTATTCACTAAAAACTATTTACTAACCCCTATTCACTGTGTATAATTAAGCAATGGAAGTTTCAATTATCGGGGCAGGTCTTGCCGGTTCGGAAGCGGCGCTGCAGCTGGCAAAACGCGCAATAAAAGTGAATTTGTACGAAATGCGTCCGGCTGTTTCCACCGGCGCGCACACAGGAGGAGGCTTTGCGGAATTCGTTTGCTCAAACAGTCTCGGTTCGTTTGATGTGACAAATGCTTCAGGGCTTTTGAAAAAAGAAATGGGAATTCTGGGCGGAGAATTGATTAGGATTGCTTATGAATGCCGCGTTCCTGCCGGAAATGCGCTGGCAATTGACAGAGAGCTTTTTTCAAAAAAAGTTACGGAAACAATAGAAAACAATCCCTTCATTAACGTAATCAGGGAAGAAGTTCAACAAATTCCGCAAACACCGGTAATAATCGCGTCCGGTCCGCTGACAGGAGACCTTCTGGCGCAGGATATAAAAAGAATTACGGGCAGTGAACATCTTTATTTTTTCGATGCTGTTGCGCCGATTGTGGAAAAGGACAGTATAAATTTCGATATTGCTTTTTACGCAAACCGTTATGACAAAGGAGAAGCTTCTTATATTAACTGTCCGATGGATAAAGAACAGTATGAAAAGTTTTACGGCATACTGGTTAACGCGCCGAGAGTAACAGATACCGTGAATGCAAAGTTTTTCGAGAGCTGTCTTCCTGTGGAAGTTCTTGCATCGCGCGGTGTGGACACCTTGCGCTACGGACCTTTGAAGCCCGTCGGTTTGACTGATAAGCGTACGGGTAAGGAAAATTATGCCGTTGTGCAGTTAAGACAGGACAATTCCGCTGAAACACTCTATAATCTTGTCGGCTTTCAGACTAACCTCAAATGGGGCGCGCAAAAAGAGCTTTTACGCTCAATTCCGGGTCTGGAAGATGTGAATATTGTGCGTTACGGGGTTATGCACAGGAACACGTTTATTAATTCGCCCAAAATCCTTAATCCGGCTTTACAGTTCAGAAAGCGTGCGGATTTGTTTTTTGCCGGACAGATTACCGGTACCGAAGGTTATACAGAGTCTATTGCCGCAGGCATGCTCGCAGGGATTAATATGGCGCGGCATCTGAAAGGAGAAAAACTTCTTGTGCTTCCCGCTGAAACTATGCTTGGCGCTTTGACTCATTACATCAGTGATGAAAATCATGACAAATTCCAGCCCATAAATTCCAACTGGGGAATAATAGCGCCTCTTGAGCTTCCTAAAAAAGAACGGAAAAATAAAAGGTTAAAGGCGGAGCTTTTATCAAAAAGAGCTGTCGATATTTACTCGGATATAGTTTTACGCAAAAAATAAAGTAATAATATACAAGTTTACATAAACATTCAACAACTGCCACGTCACCCTGAACTTGATTCAGGGTCTATCATTTTAATTGAAATTGATAGATTCCGGGTCAGCGGATTTTCGGTAGGGCGCAGCCCGTAAGTTGTTGGGAAACCACGCTTTCCCAACAACCCGAATAATCCAAGACAAGCCCGGAATGACGTTAATACGACAGATTTCAGCATAACGGAGAGGCATTGCCAATAAGATCAAAGGAACAAAATAGTGTAAAATTGTATATTATTACCTAATCAAATTTACCGGTTTTTTACTGAAACAGCCCTTGTTGTAAATTTTTGTAACCCAAATGTCTGTAAGTTTCCGGCGAAACCTTTCTGCCGCGCGGAGTTCGCTGAAGCAGACCGGCCTGAAGCAGGTACGGCTCGCATACATCCTCTATTGTACGTACATCTTCGCCTATTGCTGCCGCAATGGTTTCAACTCCCACAGGCCCGCCGTCGTACTTTTCTATGATTAATTTTAAAAGCGTCCGGTCAGTGCTGTCAAGTCCGTAATGGTCTATTTTTAAAATATCAAGTGATTTTTCGGCAATATCACGAGTAATTTTACCGTCATGTTTTACCAGAGCATAATCGCTGACGCGTTTTACAAGTCTGTTCGCAATTCTGGGCGTGCCTCTGGAGCGGCGCGCAATAGCGTGCGATCCATCGTCAGTGATTTCAATATCCAGAATTCCCGCTGTGCGCTTGATTACCTGTGATAATTCTTCCTCACTGTAAAACTCAAGCCTGTGAATTATGCCGAACCTGTCGCGCAGAGGCCCTGAAAGTTCGCCTGCTTTTGTTGTGGCGCCGATTAAGGTGAATTTGGGAATTTCAAGCCGCAGTGTTTTGACTGTCTGGCTTTTACCGGTGGTCATATCAAGAAAAAAATCTTCCATAGCCGGATAGAGAATTTCTTCCGCTATTTTGTTAAGCCTGTGGATTTCGTCAATAAAAAGGATTTCCCCGCCCTGAAGCGACATTAAAATCCCGATAATATCTCTGGGGCGTTCAAGCGCAGGAGCGGAAGTTATTTTTATGCTAACCCCCATTTGCTCTGCGATAACGCCGGCAAGAGTGGTTTTCCCGAGTCCGGGCGGCCCGTAAAACAAAAGGTGGTCAAGAGGAAGTTCCCGTTTTTGTGCAGCGGCAATTGAGATTTTCAGAGTTTCTTTCAGCGCAGTCTGGCCGATGTAAGTGTCAAAACTTTTCGGGCGGATACAGTTTTCAAAATTCCGGTCAAAATCGCAGGACTGAGGCAGAACGTTTTCCCGTTTCCTGTTTTCTGTTTTCTCTATGAAATCGTTGTCGTCTGAAATAATACTCATGGTTTAGTTTCATTTTAGCACATAAAAAAAATGAGGGCAGAATGTGATTTTGAGCCTGCCCTCAAGCACATGATAAAAAATCAATAAAATCCTCATTTAGAGACTGGGGGCTAGAGACTATGGCGTGTCGACATTGAATATAAAAACATCACGCTAAGCGACCGTCACGTCATCCTGAACGACCAGATTGACCTCTGGTGTTTCAGGATCTGTCCAACGATAAAAATACACAAGCTCTGTAAGGTTTTCTTCCCTTTAAATATGGACAGATGCCGGAACAAATTTGAGAAGATAGTGGGATTTGCCATGTGCCGGATCCTGAAACAAGTTCAGGATGACGTGATGGTTATGGTTTGATTTTACCAATCTCAATCACTTATTCACATATTCACTGATATCAGGGTAACGAAAATTAAATTTTAATGTCGACACGACCTAGTATGACTTCCTGCACTGCTTTTCTTTTTAACTTTTAAACCCTTCACCTAATTTAGCTATACCTCCAGCCCTCCATACCTCTTAATAATTTATACCCAAATTACCTTATTTTTATGCTATCATGATGAAAAAGCTTGTTAAGGAGAGAAAAAATGAAAGTTTCAGAACGTTTGGAGAAAATACCGCCGTATTTGTTTGCGGAGATTGACAGGAAAATCGCGCAGGCGCGCGCTAAAGGTATTGATATAATAAGTCTCGGGATTGGAGACCCTGATAAACCTACATTACCGCCGATTGTGGAAGAAATGCACCGGGCCGTTGATAACCCTGCCAATCACGATTATCCGCCTTATAACGGTACTGAAAAGTTCAGAAAAGCTTCCGCTGATTGGATGAAATGCCGTTTCGGCGTAGAAGTTGATGCGGATACGGAAGTTCTTGCCAATATAGGTTCAAAAGAAGCTATTGCACATATTTTCTTTGCGTTTGTGGACGCGGGCGACTATACTTTAATACCTGACCCCGGTTATCCGGTGTACAAAAACGCAACTATTTTTGCGGGCGGAACCCCTTATCAAATGCCGCTTTTAGAAGAAAACGGATTTTTGCCTGACTTTGATAAAATTCCTCCTGAGATTGCGCAAAAATCAAAATTGATGTTTTTGAATTACCCGAACAACCCGACGGGGGCTGTTGCGGATTTGGAATTTTTCAAAAAAGCGGTTGATTTTTGTAAAAAATATGATATTTTACTCTGTCATGATCAGGCGTATTGCGAAATGACCTATGACGGCTACATTGCTCCTTCGGTTCTTGAGGTTGAGGGCGCAAAAGATATTGCGATTGAGTTCTTCTCCCATTCAAAGTCTTACAATATGACAGGCTGGCGTGTGGGCTTTGTTGCCGGAAATGCTGATGCCGTAAAAGCTCTGGGTACTATTAAGAACAACATTGACAGCGGTGTTTTTAAAGCGGTTCAGGATGCGGCGGCAACGGCTTATGATGTGGATATGTCCTATATTTGCGATTTGAATAAAATGTATCAGCAGCGCCGTGACGCAGCTGAAGCCGGATTAAAAGAACTCGGCTGGAGTATTAAACCTTCAAAAGCAACTTTTTATCTGTGGCTTCCGGTGCCCAAAGGCTATACGTCCGAAGAATTCGTAACTTTAATGCTGGAAAAAGCTCATGTTGTGGTGCCGCCCGGCAACGGCTACGGGCAGTACGGGGAAGGTTATTTCAGAATTGCCCTGACCAAAGATATTGAGACCATAAGAGAATGTATAAACCGGATGAAGAATGCAGGGATAAGGTTTTGCTGAGGAAAAATTTCCTCTCCCTCGTTGGGCATTGTTCATTTTACATTGTTTCGTCATTGCAGCGCGTCAGCCCGACGCGGCAATCCAGTAAATTCAATGGTTTTGACTGGATTGCTTCGCTACGCTCGCAATGACAGAGCAATGTAAAATAAACACTCTCCCCTCGTTGGAGATAGGGTCGAAATTTGCTTTGGCAAATTTCGGAGTGGGGTATGCCGTGCAGGAAACTCTGCCGGTTTCCGGTATCTGACGCTTAGTGCGCATAGTAACCTAACTTTTTAACGCATCCTCAAGCGCCTTTTCCAGCACTTTGATTTTTGACTCCAAAATCTCAACCTTTGAAGAATTGGAAGAACTTGCAACAGAAGTTCTTTCCAGCTGCCTGTGATATGCTTTGTTCTTTTCTTTCAGACGCAGGTAAAGCACACCGAACAGCGCCGCGCCAACAGCAAAACCCGCTAAAAATATTCCCAAATAAATAAAATTCATAGCCGCTCCATGTAACTTAAAACTTTTCGGATTTTTTCGTCCGGTTCTATTTGCAACTCTATTATCTCATCTCCGAAAGGTTTTGTAAAGCGAAGATAAAATGACTGCAGCGCCTGTCCGTCTGTTTTGACTTTCCCGCGCCCTGAGCCGTATAAATCATCGTTGTACACAGGGTGTTTACAATGGCTCAAATGCACTCTGATTTGGTGCGTACGCCCTGTTATAAGGTTCAATTCCAAATACGCCGCATTTTTAAAATGTTTTAAAACCTTAACACGCGTAACGCTTTCTCTACCGTCTTCAACTACTGCCATTTTATGCGGCTGCTTCGGGTGGCGTCCTATCGGAAGATTAATTTCAAATTCATCTTCCCGAAATCCACCCTTTGCAATTGCACGATATTTTTTCACAACCTTGCGGTCTTTAATCTGCTGTGCCAAAAACTCATGCGCTTTATTGTTTTTCGCAATCATCAACAGCCCGGAAGTGTTCCTGTCAAGCCGGTGTACAATACCGGAGCGCACTTTACCGTTAACATCCGACAAGCCGCTGCCGTATTTGAACAGAAGCGCGTTCACCAGAGTTCCTTCCGCTTCAGCTGCCGTTGGGTGGGTAAGCATGCCCGAAGGCTTGTTCACCACAAGCATGTTTTCGTCTTCATAAACAATATTAAGCGCAATGTCTTCCGGAAAAATCTCGGTTTCATGCATTTCCGCAGTTATTCCGGACAATTCGACCTTGTCATCCTCCTTTAATATATACGAAGGCTTTTTGGGGGCGCCGTTCACCTGAACGGCGCCCCTCTTAATCAAATCCTGAATTTTTGAACGGGAAATTTCTTCAAACATTTTTGAAATATAACTATCCAGCCGTTCAGCCATATTCTTCCTTACTTTGTTTTTTTAATAAGTATCAAAATTATTAAAGCCGCTGTGCCAACAGTTATAAATACGTCAGAAATGTTGAAAACAGGAAAGTCGATAAAATTAAGCTTGAAAAAATCCCGCACAAAACCAAGCTGTATGCGTTCATGAAGATTACCCGCAATCCCCGCCGACAAAAGCGCTGTAAAAAAACTTTCTTTAAATGAAAGCGACCTTGCATGTCTGGCTATATACATAAATATAAGCGTTAATGCCGCCGATGCCAGAATTATAAGGATTTCCCGCGAGTTATGCAGAATGTTGAACGCAGCGCCGGTGTTTTGAACGTATTTGAGCATAAAGACCGAATTTGAAAAATCATAGCCTTTTGCGGCTTCTTCCAGCAAAACATTCGTAAAATAAAGGTCCGTAAAAACAAAAAATATAAAACAAACTAAAAAATACAAATATCTACTTAACATCATCCTTTTCCATAAATTTATTTTCCGGTATAACATTAATCCGGGTCATAATGAACGCCAGTCCGTCCACAGCCATTTTACTTTTGTCATAAGCTTCAGGTTTCGCAATTGCAACGGAAGCAAAAGCATACTCATTAGTATTATCTTTATTAGAAAGAAGTATTCTTTCAAGAACATTATCCTCAGGAAGGTTTCTAAAAACATCTTCGGGTTTAACTTGAGGATAAATAATTTTTGAATTACCTATTGAAGCGATTACCGCAATATCTGGAGGCGCGTCAACCTTTAGAGCCGCAGTGTAATACGTTCCTGAAGCCGCAATTGACGGAACAGACAAATCCATATTAATAAACCTTGTATTTCCGTAACGGATAATTGATTTCTCATCAATTATCTGTTCGGCTGTTATTAACCAGCCGTCATGTTTTTTTTCCATATAATAAATACTGCTTGATGCAGAAAGCAATTCACCCGGAACTGTGTCAAAAACCGCAATTCCCGTTGCAGTTTCCCAAACTTCCACTTTTGCGTATTTCTCATTTAGATAAATGTTTTTAATTTGTGTGGTGTATGATATATTGGGGTAAGTGCTCCATGTATCCTTTATAAGCTTAAAATAAGTTTCTTTATCAAGCCCGTCTGTGTTTATAAACAGCGGAGAATAAAGCTTTGAAAGTCCGTCAAGATTATATTCATTTGTATATTTCAGCTGGCTTTCAATTACTCCTTTTACTTCCCTGTAATAAACTTTCATTTCTTTTTTGCCGGCAAAAACGCCTGCCTGCGCGCAAGACTGCACAGTTAAAATCATGACTAAAATTAATAAAAACTTTTTCATAGAATAATTATACCTCAAAAGAGCGGTTAGTAAATAGTTATTAGTAAATAGGGAATAGTAAATAGTTAATAGAGTTGAAGGGCAGTGTTCATTTTACATTGTTTCGTCATTGCAGCGCGTCAGCCCGACGCGGCAATCCAGTAAATTTAACGGTTTTGACTGGATTGCTTCGCTGCGCTCGCAATGACGTTATCAATAAAACCCTCATCCGGCTTTCAGCCTGCACCCAAAACACCGAGTTCTACCCGAGATTTATTCAACCGTTTAGCCCTTCAACTTTTCAACCTTTCAACTATATTCTCTAATCACTTAATCATCTATGCGGCATTTTGTAGGCGCTGCCCGGCTTTAAGCTCTTTGTAAGTTCTAAATCCTTCAATCCAGTTTTCCTGTATATGCACTGACGCTTCTGCAATTGCCTTAGGCAAAGCGGCATGGTGAATTTTCGGCAGCAGGTAATCTTCCGAATACTCAACAGGGCGCGCTAAATCATCATCAGTATCATTGCAGATAAATACCGTTTTACCGTTCCGGTCAGTTCTTGTACGGACAACGGTAATTTCATGGCCGTTAATGACTATATTGTTTTGGTCAACCTGAGTGTAGCCTATAATGACATTTTCGTCCATCTTCAGCGCATCGGTAATCTGTTTTTTAATAGTGGCGAAATCCGTTTCGTAACCGAGCAGTTTACCGTTCTCATCAAGAGTCTGGTAAGTTACGGAAATTTTGTTTTTGTCCTCTGCTATGGACTCAACAAAAGTCTTTTCAAATTCAATCAAACCTTTGTCGTCCTGTTTAAACTTACCGGCGCGTTTATCCGACAGAGAGTCGTAAGTCTGCTGGGAGCCGGCCTGCATAAATGTTGACTGCATCAGCACATCAACAGAAGAACGTTCAAACGGAGCTCTATGCGGTTCGGCTTTACCCGGTGCGTCCGGGTTATATAAATCTCTGTCAACAGTCTGGATTTGAGCTCTTAAAAGAGCGTTTTTGTCCGGCGCAAGCTTCAATTTAACGCTTTCAAAATCAGAAGCTTCATAAGGGATTTCAAAAACATTCAGGAGCCAGACAGCATCCAGTATATTATCCGCAAGATTACTGTATTTAATGGTTTTTTCAACGGAAAGGTTCGGCGAACTCAGCCCCTCGGCAAATCTGGCAAATTCCGCCGGCTGTTTCACTGCCAGATTGAATTCCTCGCTTGCTGCAACGCAGGTTCCCGAGTGAGTTACGTTAATTTCCTGCGCTGCAAGATTTCTGTCGGCAAAATTCGAATTCAATTTTTGTCTGAGCAGGTTCGTTTCACCTTTTTTGAGATAAGCATCTACGGCCTTTTTCTGATAACTTTCGGGAATATTGCCGAATTGCTGGGTTATTATGTATGGATTGGAGAGTGTTTCAATGGTTTCGTATAAAATATTGCGGTTGCTCAAGCCCTGCGCTCTGGGCGTCATGGCTATTTTATGAAGATTATCAAGAACAGTGGAACGGTCGCTGGAATTACTGTTCAGCAGCAGACCTTTTTTCAGCATTTCATTAAGCATTTTTCTTACCGGTTTATCAACAAGTTTAACCAGTTCATTGTATTTGCCTTTTTCCTCGTTTGTGGAAAGCTCCGTCCGCAGGGAAGAACCAAAAGAAACATGCGGCAGGGAATTTGAAGCGCTGTTTGACGCCGGCGCTGAATTGTTAAGTTTTGCCGATTTACGGGGTAATATGTTATAATTATTTTGGCAATTTAAATTTACTGAATACACCGTTTCCACTCCACTATTATAATAAAAAAACGGATGCGGAAAAAGTTGCTAATAATACACAATAAAGTTAAGAAATGTTACAAAGAGGATAAAATGCATGATAAATTAAAAGTTAAGCCGCTTACGCAAGAGCAGATATTAATTTCGATTGACAGGCTTACACGTTTTAAAGAAACTGAAACTAAATATTTACGCGTTTTTAAGGATATTATTACCAACGGACTTATTGAGCCTAAGTTCGGGAAAAAAGAGCTTGATGCAATGGATTATGAGAAACTGCGGGATTATGCGCAGTATGTTCTGAATTCATCCATAGAAACCGCGGGGTTTGAACTCAGCGACGACTATATTATTAATTTGCGGCTGTTTGACAATGAAAAAGCTTTGTTTGACATTAATGAAAATATTAAGAAATTACTTGTTAATAATATAAATTACATGGCAATTCTGCCGCTTATTAACAAAAAGAGCCCGCTGAATTTACGCTGGCTTAAAGAACTTGCGGTATCAATGGATTTAGTCAAAAGCCGGCAGGAAAAAAAGCTGCTTTTCCCGCTTGAAAAAATCGTTTTAGCTGAAGGAGCCACCGAAGAAATTCTTCTTCCCGAATTCGCAAAACTCTGCGGGTATGATTTTAACGAAAACGGTGTTTATGTAGTTTCAGCAGGCGGCAAAAACCAGGTAGTAAAGTATTTTTATAAAATATATCAAAGTTTAAAAATTCCCGTTTTCATCTTACTAGATAATGACGCCGTAGAAAGTACAAAAGAAATTCAGCCTAAGCTGCGTATTTTTGACCGGATTTATCTGATAAAAAGCGGCGAATTTGAGGATTTACTTCCGCTTCCGCTGGTTAAAAAGACGCTTAACAATATGCTGCGGAATTTCTGCAAAGTTAAGGAAAGTGATTTAGCGCGAAATTTACCGGCTGTTAAAAAACTGGAAGAATTTTTCAGAAAGCAGGGGCTTCCCGAATTCAAAAAGGCCGACTTTGCCCGTGCCGTAAAAGAAAATATTGTATATAAATCGGATGTTTCAGATGAAATTGAGAAAATAATCAAAGAAATCAAAGAGCATTAAGGAAGTTGAAGGGCTGAGCTGCACTCTCCCCCAACGGGGCAGTGTTCATTTTACATTGTTTCGTAATTGCTGTACATGTTAAGTAATTAGTTGAAAGGTTGAATTCCTTCTCCCAAAGGAGAGTGTTAACTTTTTATTGCTTTGTCATTGCGAGGACGAATGTAATGAGGACACTCTGCCGAGCAAAATGATTGCGGATTCCGGCGGGCGTGAAACGCCCATAGTGAGCAAAACCACGCTTTTGCGAACTGCCGGTAATCCAAGACAAATTATCGTTTTGTGAGAGGAAAATCCAGTCAAAACCGTTG